>CAYXKS010000170.1:0-5584 GCA_964465725.1 uncultured Bacteroides sp.
GATACAGCCAGGTATCCCATTCTACCAGTGAATTTGACGTGACAGGGCACTTGAAGGAAGGAAACAACACTTTGGCCGTTCTGGTGCTCAAGTGGTGTGACGGGAGTTATCTGGAGGATCAGGATAAGTTCCGGATGAGCGGTATTTTCCGTGATGTATATCTGTTGAGAAGACCGGAGCAGGGGATCTTCGATTACTTTGTGAAGGCCCGTCCGGCACAGGATGGGGGAGATGCGAGGGTTGAGATTACGTTCTCCTATCAGGATCAGTCTGTGGAGACGAAGGCCAGCCTGTTTGACAGAGAAGGAAATCTGGCTGCGGAAGGAACGGCCAAAGAGGGCCTGGAAGGTGAAAGCACGGTTTCTCTGTCTGTGAAGGACGTAAGGCTCTGGAGCGCGGAGACGCCTTATCTGTATACGCTGGTGCTGGAGACAGAGGGAGAGGTGATCACAGACCATGTGGGAATCAGGGAGATCCACACACAGGACGGTGTTCTGTATATCAATGGTGTTAAAGTGAAGTTCCACGGCACGAACCGCCATGACAGTGATCCGGTTACCGGTTTTGCGATCAGCAGGGGGCAGATGCTGACGGATCTTAAGCTGATGAAGGAACACAATATCAATGCGATCCGCACCAGCCACTATCCGAATGCACCCTGGTGTTATCAGTTGTATGACCGCCTGGGGTTCTATGTCATTGACGAGGCGGACAACGAGAGCCACGGTACGGCGGATGTATATCGGAAGGATACGGATTGGATAAACAGGGCGAAGCACTGGAACGAAGCGATCGCGGACAACCCGGAATTCATGGAGGCAACTCTGGACCGAACGAGGCGCTGTGTGGAACGTGATAAGAATCGCCCGAGTGTGGTGATCTGGTCCATGGGGAATGAATGCGCTTATGGCTGCACCTTCGAGGAGGCGCTTAAGTGGACGAAAGAGTACGACGATACTCGCCTGACACATTTCGAGAGCAGCAGATATGTCTCCGATAAGCGGAAATACGATTACAGCAATATAGACCTGTACAGCCGTATGTATCCTTCTTTGCAGGATATGCATGAATATTTTGAGAAGGACGGCACGAAACCTTATGTTATGTGTGAATTCTGCCATGCTATGGGCAACGGCCCCGGGGACCTGGAGGATTATTTCGAGGTGATTCAACAGTACGACAAGGCATGCGGCGGCTTTATCTGGGAGTGGTGCGACCATGCCATTGACCTGGGCAAGACGATCAAGGGCAAGAAAGTTTACGCTTACGGCGGAGACCACGAAGAATATCCGCAGGACGGCAATTTCTGTATGGACGGATTGGTTTATCCTGACCGCAGGCCGCATACGGGGCTGATGGAGTTTAAGAACGTGTATCGTCCGGCCAGAGTAGTGGAGTTTCATCAGGATGAAAAAGAGCTGATTCTTCATAATTATATGGATTTCCTGAACCTGAAGGATTACTGTGAGGTGCGGTATGAAGTACTCTGTGACGGAATCGTGACAGAGGAAAGCGTAAGTCTGGATCAGAGGCTTCTCGATATTGCGCCGCACGAAGAGAAGGCGGTACCGGTCACGTTCTCTGTCCCGGAAAAGGGGAAATGCTTCCTGAAAGTTTCCTATTATCAGAAGGAAGAGACAGAACTTCTTCCCGCAGGTTTCCTGCTGGGATTTGAGGAGGTCTGTGTAAAGACGGCACAGAACGCGAACCAGAAGATCGCAGCAATGTTTGCTGAAGCAGGGAAGGAAGAGACGGCAGCACAGAAGTGGGAGTTAAGTGAGGACGACTGCACACTGACCGTATCTACGCCGCAGTTTTGCTATACCTATGATAAGCTGACGGGGCTGTTTACACGGATGGTTTACCGGAACGGTTCTCTCCTGGAACGACCCATGGAATTCAATATCTGGCGAGCGCCCACAGACAATGACCGCAATATCAAACATGAGTGGATGAGAGCCCAGTACGACCGTACCGTGACGAGAGCTTACGATACGCAGGTGAAGGCGGGAGAAAATGAAGTTGTGATTAAGACCACACTTTCCATATCGGCGGTCTACATTCAACGGATTCTGGATATTAAGGCGTGCTGGACAATCGGGGCTGACGGAACTGTGGATGCGGCGTTTGATGTGCACAGGGATTTGGAATTTCCGTTCCTGCCCAGATTCGGACTGCGGATGTTCCTGCCCAAAGATATGTCAAGGGTGACATACTGCGGCATAGGGCCGGTGGAGAGTTATATGGATAAGAGACGGGCCGGTTTTCATGGAGTGTTTGACACGACGGTAAGGGCGATGCATGAAGACTATATAAGACCACAGGAGAACGGAAGCCATCATGACTGTGATTATGTGACGGTCTACGGCGGTCAGGCCGCTCTTACTGTAGCCGGACGGGAAACCTTTGCATTTAATGCTTCCGTCTATACGCAGGAGGAGCTTACAGGGAAGGCGCACAATTACGAGCTGGAAGAGTCGCCTTACACGGTACTGTGCGTGGATTACCGCCAGAGCGGAATCGGATCGAACAGCTGCGGGCCGGTTTTGTTGGAAAAATACCGGTTGGATGCAGAGCAGTTTAAGTTTGCGGTGAGGTTAAAGCCTGCAAAGATTTAGCGGTGCCTTGCGCCCTCTTTTCACAGAACGTTTGTGACTGGAAAGGCATGAGATGCAAGTATGCATGGCAGTTTTGCGCCGGAAAGGAAAAGAAAATATGTATATTATACCGGAACCACAACAAATGAAATTGACCGATGAGCATTTTACGATTCGGTTCGACTATAAGATCGTGATCGATTCGTCCTGCAGTCCCTCGGCGTATGAGTACGCCCGGCTGCTGCAGGAGGAATTGCGCTCCTGCATGGGATACGGGCCTGCGATCACGAGAGGCGGATCAAGGAAAACAGCCGTTACTTTATTAACTGACCGCGCCATGAGCGAGGAGGAATACCGGCTGGAAGTCGGTAATGACGGTGTGCGCGTGACAGGCGGCGCGGACAGGGGGCTCCTGTACGGAATTCAGACTCTGCGCCAGATCGTCAGACAGACCGGGGCCTGTCTCCCTGGCATGAGCATCCATGATTTCCCGGAGATTGGCAACAGAGGGTTCTATCATGATGTGACCAGGGGGAGGATTCCGACTCTTTCCTATCTGAAAGAGCTGGCGGATAATCTGGCCTTCTATAAGATAAATCAACTGCAGCTTTACATTGAGCACACCTATCTCTTTGAAGGTTTAAGTGAGATGTGGAGGGACGACACGCCGCTTACTGCACAGGACATTCTGGAGTTTGACGCGTATTGCAGGAAACTGAATATTGAGCTGATTCCGAATATATCCTGCTTTGGACACTTATATAAGCTGCTGCGCACGAAATCCTGGGAGCATCTGTGCGAGATGCCTGATCCCGGGAAGGAACCCTTCGGCCTGGTGGACAGGATGCTTCATCATACGATCGATGTGACGAATGAGGAGAGCCTTAATTTGATCAAGGGGATGATTGAGGAGTTCATGCCGCTTTTTACTTCGGAGCATTTCAATATCGGGGCGGACGAGACGTTCGATCTGGGAAAAGGGCGGAGCCGGGAGAAGGCGGAGCAGGTGGGGCTTGACAGGCTGTATATCGATTATGTCAGGCAGCTGTGTGAATTTCTTGTGGAAAAGGGAAAGAAACCTATGTTCTGGGGCGATATTATCTGTGATTTCCCAGAATTCATCAGGGAACTTCCGAAGGAGACGATCTGCCTGAACTGGGGATACGATAAGGATCAGAGCGACGAGTCCACAAGGAAGCTTGCTGAGGCAGGGGCGGTTTTGTACAACTGCCCGGGGGTGAGCGGCTGGAATCAGTTCGTCAATCGCCTGGATGTGGCATATGAAAATATTAAGCGGATGTGCACGTATGCTTTTCAGTACAGGACGGAAGGCGTCCTGACAACGGATTGGGGAGATTACGGGCATATCAATCATCCTGACTTCGGCATTCCGGGCAGGATCTACGGGGCTGCTTTTTCCTGGAACCGGAAGATCCCGGAGTTTGAGGAGATCAACCGGAGGATCTCACAGGTAGAGTTCGGCGACAGATCAGGCAAACTGGTCTCGCTTATGGCAAAGATTTCCCAGAGTCAGATATTTGACTGGGGCAAGGCGGTGGCTTATATAGAAAAGGCCGGAGAGAAAGCAGGCGGTGAATACCTGGAAAAGGAATTGGCGAAAGCGGTGGAAAGCCTGGGATACACGGCGAAAGCGCTGGAAGATCTGGAGAATATCGCGGACAATATCAGGCGGTTGATGCCGGATTTGCCTGCACGGACGAATACGATGCTGCATGCATGTCTTGTGGCGATCCAGGGTGCGGAATTATTTCAGAAGACCGGTGCGCTGGTTATGTCAAACGAGTGTCATTTGGAGCCGGTAATCAAGCTGGTTGGCAGGGAACTGGCAGCGGAATTGGAAGAGTGGTTTATGTATTATAAGGAAGTGTGGCGCAGCGTGAGCAGGGAGTCGGAGCTGTACCGGATACAGGATGTGGTATTCCGGTATGCGGATTTGCTGCGCTCCGCAGAGATTTGAGTGTCTGAAGAACAGGCAATTATTTCTACAGCAAAAGGAAAGAAGAGGAGGGGCATTATGCAACCAGATATTAAGTGGCTGGACGATCCGCAGGTATTTCGTGTGGGCCAGCTTCCGGCACACAGTGATCATAAGATTTACAGAAGCAGGGAGGAATTGGATAAGCAGGAAAGTTCGTTGTATCAGTCCTTGAACGGCACGTGGCAGTTTGCTTATTCCGTGAATCCAGGGGGCCGTCCGGCGGATTTCTACCGGGAAGACTACAATGCGGATGGATTCGGAGAGATTCAGGTGCCATGCCATATTGAGCTGGCAGGCTATGACAAGATTCATTATATCAATACCATGTATCCGTGGGAAGGACAGGTATACCGCCGGCCTGCCTATGCGCTGGGAGAAGACCGGACGGAAGCAGGGTCTTTTGGCGAGGCGGAGTATAATCCGGTGGGCTCCTACCGTAAGGTATTCGATCTGGAGGAAGGGCTTAAGGGTAAGAGAGTCTGCATTTGTTTTGAGGGTGTGGAGCAGGCTGCGTATGTATGGCTGAACGGGCAGTTTGTAGGGTATGCCGAGGATACATTTACTCCTTCGGAGTTTGATCTGACGCCATATATCAGGGAAAAAGGGAATGTGCTGGCGGTGGAAGTGTATAAGAACAGCACGGCTGCATATTTGGAAGACCAGGATTTCTTCCGGTTTTTCGGTATTTTCAGAAATGTAACGCTGTATGCGAAGCCGAAGTTACATGTGGAGGATCTGTGGGTGCGGCCGGAGCTTGCTGAGGATCTTGTATCCGGATGTGTAAGTGTGAAACTGCGGATATCGGCAGAAAGCATGGAATTGGCCGGAAAAGTGAAACTGGTATTACAGGATCAGGAAGGACGGGTGATCGGGGAGAAGACCGTGGAGGCAGCGACGGAAGTCAGTGTGGATCTCGGGCAGATCGATGATGTGGTGCTCTGGGAGAATAAGAATCCGTATCTGTATCATCTGACAGTCATGCTGGAAG
>CAYXKS010000170.1:5684-7541 GCA_964465725.1 uncultured Bacteroides sp.
GTGCTCTGGGAGAATAAGAATCCGTATCTGTATCATCTGACAGTCATGCTGGAAGATAAAGAGGCGGAGATGGTGGAAGTGGTGCCCTGCGTGGTCGGGTTCAGACGCATTGAGCTTCGCGGCAAGGTGATTTACTTTAATGGCAGGAGGCTGATTATCAACGGCGTCAACCGCCATGAGTGGAGTGCGGGGAGCGGCAGATGTATCACGTTGAAGGAGATGGAATGGGATATCGAGTGCTTTAAACGGAATCATATCAATTCCGTGCGCACCTGCCATTACCCCGACCAGATAGCGTGGTATGATCTGTGTGACAGGAACGGTATTTATGTGATGTCGGAGACGAACCTGGAGAGTCATGGGTCCTGGCAGAAGGTTTTCACGGAGCCTTCCTGGAATGTCCCGGGCAGCCTGCCGCAGTGGAAGGATGCGGTGGTGGACAGGGCCAGGAGCAACTTCGAGACGTTTAAGAATCATCCCTCCGTACTGTTCTGGTCGCTTGGGAACGAATCCTATGTGGGAGACGATATTGCGGCGATGCAGCGTCTTTTTAAGGAAAAAGACAATACAAGGCTGGTACACTATGAGGGTGTGATTTACGACCGTACCTATGAGGATGTTGTGTCTGACGTGGAAAGCCGCATGTATGCGAAGCCTGAAGACATTGCAGAATATCTTGAAAATGAGCCTAAGAAGCCTTTTATTCTGTGTGAGTATATGCATGACATGGGAAATTCTCTGGGCGGCATGAAATCTTATATGGATCTGCTGGACAGGTTTGAAATGTACCAGGGCGGTTATATATGGGACTTTATTGACCAGGCGCTTTTTGTACAGGATCATGTTACAGGCAGGAAAGTATTGCGCTATGGCGGTGATTTCGATGACAGGGCCAGTGACTATGAGTTTTCAGGTAATGGTATCGTGTTCGCAGACAGAACCGAGAAACCGGCTATGCAGGAGGTGAGGTATTATTATGGAATCTACGAATAAATTACAGGTAATTGTCGGTGACGTGTCGATCGGCGCGCGTGGCGAGGGATTTTCCTATCTGTTTTCCGGTACGAGAATCGGTATGGAGTCTCTTGTGCAGGACGGGAAGGAGTGGCTTTACAGGGCGCCTGTGCCTACTTTCTGGAGGGCGCTTACGGACAACGACAGGGGCAGCAGCTTTGCCTTAAAGAGCGGGATCTGGATCGGGGCGGACTGCTTTATAAAGAAGGTGGGATTTGCTGTCATGATAGATGAGGTTCCGGTTGAGGTACCTCTTTCTCCGGGAAACAATATTTACGGAGGGCCTGTGGAAGCGGACTGCGCATCAATTACGTACACATATGAGACTGTCACTGTGCCGCAGACACAGGTTACGGTAACCTATACGGTATATGCAGGCGGAGACATTCATGTCCGAGTTCATTATGCAGGAAAGAAAGGGCTGCCGGAACTTCCGGTGTTCGGCATGCGGTTTATCATGCCCACCTGCGCTGACAGATATCGCTATGAGGGGCTGTCCGGCGAGACTTATCCCGACAGGATGGCGGGCGGCGTTCCCGGTGTATATGAGGTGGAGGGACTGCCCGTGACGCCGTACATGGTGCCCCAGGACTGCGGAATGCACATGCGGACAAAGTGGGTGGAAGTGTATCGCAGCAGGGTACTTGACAATACCTGCAGGGAAAAGAAAGAGACCGGACTTTGCTTCAGGGCGGAGGAAGGCAGGGAGATTGCTTTCGCGTGCCTGCCCTATACGGCTATGGAGCTGGAGAATGCGACGCACCACGAGGAACTGCCGCCTGCGAGAAGAACGGTGCTGACAATCCTTGGCGCAGTGAGAGGCGTGGGCGGAATTGACAGCTG
>CAYXKS010000171.1:0-7397 GCA_964465725.1 uncultured Bacteroides sp.
TGACGAAAGGTGGTGAAATGCATGAAACAATATGAAGTCCTGATGGCTAAGAAATTATTCCCCGGCAGTGATATTGTGCGTGGATTTGGTTACAGAGCAGCACTTTATGGGACAACTATGCCCATTTTTGGGTACACGGATTGTTTTGGATGCTGCTCACCACGTGATTCGATGACCGGGAGTATGGCAGGTTTGTGAGGGCTTGAACAGAGGATTTCACAATGCTGCTGTGAAAATCAGATTTTTTCACAGCATAGATGGCCATATCGCCACTGTCCTGCAGTATGATTGCAGGATGAAAGTTTACCATGCGGTAGATTTTTAGTCGGAAACGAAGAACCCTGTGCGGACAAGACAATCCGCATGGGGATTTTTTATGCCTTTAGGAACTGTTTGAAAATAACCTGTGAGGAATGTGCAGGATTCACAAGTTATTGATGAACAGTTTCGCAACCCAAAATCCGTGGCAATCCATATACTGTCCATTTTTTATTGTTTGGGAAATTAAGGAAAAAGGAAAGAAAATGGAAAGGAAAAGTAACAGCAGGGCAAATATAACAGGAAAGCTGCCCGGGCTGTTACAGGAAATGTAATGATCAGTAAATATATGGCGACCGCCCGGATGGCGGTGCGCGAAAAAACGAATGGCGGAGTGCTCTATCTGTTTCCAGATATTATTATGAAGGTGGTTTATCTGGTGCCGGTCATGTTTATCTGGCGGTCTCTTATGGAAAACGGATATGAGGTGGAGATGTCGGCTTCACAGCTTATGAGCTATACCTACATCAATGCCCTGCTGACAGATATGATGACGGTAAAGACATATTTGTCGGCATGGAATTATGATACCAGAAGCATGGAGATGTTTACCCGGCCGATGCCGGCGTTCGGGCAGGTGATCGCAAGGACGGTCGGAGAGTGGATGCCAATGTTAACCCTGTTTTCACTGCCCATGTGCCTGATAGCGCCGGCCCTGAAGATACGGCTGATGCCGGAGACCCTGTGGGTATTTCCGTCACTGCTGTTAAGCATATCCCTTGGATTTGCATTCGAGTTTTTGTATTTCTGCGTGACCATCAGGCTGCGTAATGTTTCCTGGCTCACTTATGTGATCAGAAGCGCGGTCGTATCTTTCTTTTCGGGGACGGTGATCCCCTTTAAGATACTGCCCTTCGGCATGGACAGATGGTTCGGGTATCAGCCCTTCGGAAGTCTGGGCGGCGCTTTTTTGTCCTTGTATGTGGGAAGCGCCAGGGCCGGGGAGGTCATCCCGGTACAGATTATCTGGAATATTGTGATGTGGACTGCCGCAGCCGTATGGTTTCGGAGATCCAGAGAGAGGATGGTGAGTTTTGGTGGGTAAAGGTAAGGTAAAGAGATATTTTGAACTGCTTGGAATTTTTGCCCGGATGGATCTGGCTTCGCTGGCGCGGGACAGTAAGTTTATGGCGCTTGCGATCACTGCGGATCTGGTCTCCAATCTGTCGTCGATTTCCGGAATCTTTCTTCTGGCATGGAAGTTCGGCGGGATTGGCGGTATGGACCGTTTTGAAGTGCTGTTTATGCTGGCCTACGGCAATATTGTGATGGGCTTTCTCAACATGATCGGCGGCTGTAATGCGCTGTTTCCCAGCCGGATCATCGGCAGAGGGCAGTGGGAGCACATGTTTATCATGCCCCTTCCCTATGCGGTACAGCTGACAGTGGGCATCTTCCCGTTTACCGGCTCCGGCGGTTTCCTGTCAGGGATCGTGCTGCTTTGTGTGGCTGTCTGCAAGATGGAGGTAAGTCTGCCATGGTGGTGGCCGGCAATGCTGATCCTGCAGCTTATGATCAGTATGGTGATCGTGGTGGCGTGCTCGTACCTGTTCTCGAGTCTTGCGTTCTATGCACCGGTGCAGTGCGAGGAGATAGCAAGCACCGTGATCTACAGCGCGGAGCACACGATGACATTTCCGCTATCCGGCATGCCGCTGTACATCCGGTATCCGCTTTTGACGATCTTCCCGGCAGGGCTTATGGCCTGGTTTCCGACCATGATCCTGTTTGGGCGGACAACGACATTTGAGAACTTTTATCCCGCGATATTTGCATTATTGATATCGCTTGCAGCAGCTTATTTTTTCAGGAAAGGATTTAGATATTATGTTAAAAAAGGAATCAACAGATATGTTTCTGGCGGCCACCGCTCCTGACGATCTTGTGGTAAAGGTGGATGCCGTGAGTAAATCATTTACACAGTGGCACAGAAAGGAAGGAAGCCGGAACTTTTTCAGGCAGGAAAAGAAAACCGTGACGGCCATTGACAAGGTTTCATTTCAGATCAGCCGGGGTGAGTTTGTGGCGTATGCAGGTCCCAACGGAGCGGGCAAGAGCACCACGATGAAGATGCTCTCCGGTATGCTGAAACCCACAGACGGAAGCGTCCGTGTCCTTGGAATGTCGCCGGAGAAGGACCGGATCGCGCTCATGAGAAAGCTGGGCGTGTTGTTTGGAAACCGGACGGAACTCTGGTGGGATCATCCGGTGATACAGAGTTTTGAATGGAAGAAGGTAGTGTGGAACATTCCGGATGCGGTATATGAGCGCAATCTGGATATGGTGACGGAACTGCTGGAGATCGGTGAGATCCGGAACACTTTTGCCAGGGAATTGTCCCTGGGGCAGCGGATGCGGGCGGATCTGGCCATGATGCTGCTGCATTCGCCGGAGCTTATCCTGCTGGACGAGCCGACCCTTGGGCTGGATGTGGTGGCGAAACGCCAGATGATAGATTTTCTGAAAAGGATCAATCGGGAAAACGGCGTGACGATCATGGTGACGAGTCATGATATGGACGACCTGGAGGAAATGGCACAGAGAATCCTGATGATCTCGAAAGGCAAACTGGCTTATGACGGCAGTTTCGACGGTTTGCGCGAGATTACCGGGAACCTGACACATTTTACGGTCACTACAGATGGAAGAAGACCCGGGATCGAAGGGTGCAGGCTTCTGAGTGAGAAGAGCGGGGTTTTTGAATTTGAAGTGGATCTGACCTGTGTGCCCGTGAAAGCATTGTTGGGAAGACTGTCACAGGCTGACGGGATCATGGATGTGGAGATCAGGAAAGCGCCGATCGAGCAGGTGATCGCGCAGCTGTATCAGGCCTGGAAGGCCGAAATTGGAGATTGACTAACTGGCGCCGCATCCATATGCTATGTTGTCAGCGCAGCAAATGTGTGGGCACCGATCATGACATTGATAAGAGCCGGAAGGACTGATGATGAATGTGCCTTCCGGCTCTTATCTGTTGAAAGCGCTCAGCGTCTGACCACGTTGCGGAGCGGTTCTCCGGCCGCATACCGCTGTACATTGTCCAGGCAGATGCTGACGACATTGTGCAGGGTCTCCGGAAGATGGTAGTATCCCGAAATATGCGGGGTGATAAATGCGTTGGGAATATCCCACAATCTGTGATCCTCCGGGAGCGGCTCCGGATCGGTCACGTCCAGGGCGGCGCCAGCCAGATGGCCGGACTCCAGGGCGTCACACAGATCTTCCGTGCATACCAGATCGCCTCTGCCGCCATTGAGGAAGAAGCTTCCCGGCTTCATGATCTGAAACATCTGTCTGTTGAAGAGACCTTTTGTCTCATCGGTGCTCGGCAGAAAAGAGACGACCGCATCAGCCTTCGGAAGCAACCCGGTGAGCCTGTCCATCACATGAAGTTCATCCATGCATGACGGACACTCTCCGGGCGTTCTTTTTACACCGATCACATAAGCGCCCAGCGCATGGGCCTGCGTGGCAAAATGTTTTCCGATATCCCCGGCGCCCAGGATCAGGATCGTGGCGTCTGTGATGGAGCGGATCTCTCCCTCGTCGCTCCACAGATGCTTTCTCTGGTCGTCTCTGTATAAGTGCAGTTTCTTAAAGAGCGCCAGGAGCATGGCGAACATATGCTCCGACACGGCCTTGCCGTATGCGCCGGTGCTGTTGGTCAATATAGTATGCGGCCTCAGGACGCCTTCCATTATATAAGGGTCGTATCCTGCCGAGTTTAAATGGATCCAGGCAAGATTTGGGGATGACTGGATCATATCTTCCGGTACATTTCCCAGAATGATTTCAGATTCTTTCACCTGCGTTTCTTTTACTTCGGAGATGCTGGTATAGGTATATTCCGCGTCCGGTAAAAGCTGTTCCAGCCTGCTTTTCTGCATTGGGGTCATGGGAATCAGAACCAGTACTTTTTTCGGTGTCATCTTGTATCCTCCGTTGGTTTCATTTTTCTAAATTATATCGTATAATGGGTTGTATCGCAATTTATTTCCGCGAGAAACGAGCCAAGTAGCCGCACTTGTGCGGATATTTGGCGACTGCTGCGAGGTATTTCACTTGTGGTATCATTTATTGGATGTAACAGTCGAAGTTTACTATTCAGGACGGAAATGCCATGAGGGAAATTTACTTTTTGGGATGCATTTTGTGTGCATCATGTTACTATGAGCGGCCGGACCGTGCATAGTAAGTGCCGAAGCGGCAAGGCAGGATATGCGGGCTGGACAGGGAGCGGCAGAACCGGAAACGAATGGGAACGGATTGAGCCGGGAAATGATCATGAGATCATAAGGCAGGAAAGGGAAGGACAAAATGAGGATCAGACCATACATAGAAAACAAAGATTATGAGCATCTGGCACAGTGGGTTGACGATGAGAGAATTCATGCGTTATGGTGCGCGAACCGTATCCCCTATCCGATCACAAGGGATAACTTCCGTGCGCTGCTTGAGAAGAATGCGATGGAATGGACAGACAGCGCTTATGTGGCAACCGACGACAGCGGAAGGACACTGGGATTTTTCTGCTATTCTGTAAATACGGAAGAGAATACAGGATTCCTTAAATTTATCATTACAGATAAGCGGGAACGCGGTAAGGGCTATGGGAAGAAAATGCTGCGGCTGGCGCTGAAATATGCCTTTGAGATCACGAATGTGGAGCTGGTCCAGCTGAACGTATTTGCCGGAAACGAACGTGCCAGGCACTGTTATGAGCAGGTCGGGTTTGTGGAGAGAAGTGTCGCGGTGGATGCCTTTTCATACAAGGATGAATTGTGGAGCAGATGTAATATGGTAGTTTCGAGAGAGGAAGGATAGGCTGTTTGTTTTTTCTGCGTAATTTTCTTTGGCATCATTCTTATCCTGTGTATGATTTTGATGTAAGCTTAAGGGACCAGATTTTCCCCGGTTTTTCTTGTTTTGCGGGATCGATATTCGGTCTTTACAAATATTTAAAATGTGTATATACTATAATTCTAGTTGCTAACAAATAGACTTCTTTTATGGGGTTTCCCATTCTAAAAGCTGTTGCCGTCCTGTTGCGGAGGATGGCAGAGATCATTCCGAAAGTCGGAGTTATTTTCCAAAGTGATTGATTCCCGCGAGCAATAAGTCAAACGCCGTACCTGTACAAACATTTGGCGAATGCCGCGAAGGCCGAACACCTTGCAGGCTGTTGAGAGGTATTTGACTGTGGAAGAAAAAAACTATATAATGGAGGTAAATTTATGGCAAAAAGAAAACGCAAGAAATGGTTCAGGAGCGGAGTCTGGTGGAACAAAATCCGACTGAACAGGAAGCACAAGGACAGGTTGTTCCGATATCTGTTTAAAGAAAAGAAGTATCTGCTGGATCTGTATAATGCGCTGCATGACAGCGATTATACGGATCCGGAAGAACTGGAAGTAGTTACAATGGAGGATGTCATTTTCATGAAGATGAAAAATGACTTGTCGTTCATGATTGACAGCCGTTTAAGTCTTTATGAGCACCAGAGTACGTGGAATCCTAATATGCCGCTTCGAGGGCTGTTTTACTTTTCTCAGCAATATGAGGGATTGCTGGGGATAGGAGACGCAGATGTTTATGGAAGGAAAAGGATAGATCTGCCGACGCCGGAGTACATTGTATTCTATAATGGGAGCGGTATGCCGGAAGACCAAAGGATTCTGTATCTGTCGGATTCTTTTTCCATGGGGCGTGGAAGCGGCTGCCTGGAATGCACCTGTAAAGTGATCAACATAAACAGGGGACATAATATAGAACTTATGGATAAATGCCATAGACTGTGGGAATATTCTGAATTTGTGTCGGAGGTTGAGGCAAATATACATAAGGGTATGAAGCGTGAAGATGCGATACAAGCTGCCATGAATCATTGTATCGAGCAAAATATCCTGACAGATATTTTGAAATCAGAGAAAAGCGAGGTGCTGCATATGATTTTTTTGACAGAATATGATGAGAAAGAGCATTTACGACATACGTTTGCGGAAGGTAAAGAAGAAGGCAGAGAAGATAAGCTCATCGAAATGATCCAGAAAAAGCATGCCAAAGGCAAAAGCCCGGAAGTGATCGCAGAGGAATTGGAGGAGGATCTGGAAACAGTCCACGATTTATTGAAAAGGCTATAAAATTTCAAGAGAAGAATACTGCCATGACCTATAAAAAGGAATTGAATATCCGTTCGGGTTGGTGGTATACTCGGGCCGTGTCAATTTGACAAATCGGAAACGGACAAGAGGTATGATTATGAAAAAGAGAATGATGTTATTGTTACTGGCAGTTATGGTGATGTTTCTTATGGTGAGCTGTGGGAAGACGGCAGAGGATTCCACACATTTACTGACGGATTTGAAAACTGTGGAAGATGAATCGGAGGAAGGACAGGACGGAGAAGATTTTTTAGGAGACCCGGCTGTGGGAAACTCGTCTGAAGAGACCACATCCCAGCAGGGTCCTTCGGAAGAAGAGCGGCAGAGCTCGGAAGGAATGGAGCCTGCGGAATCTACAGAAGAGCAGGGAGATGCGCAGGAGGAATTTCAGTTTTCAGATCTGTCTGACAGGGTATTCTATTTCAGCAGCGGTGCGGGGGCCTGGTTTACGGAACTCCGTATCAAGGGTGACGGGTCCTTTGAAGGACATTATCAGGATGCCGACATGGGAGACGCTGGGGATGACTATCCAAACGGTACTTTATATTATTGTGATTTTTACGGGAACTTTGACCAATTGGAAAAGGTGGATGATTTAACATACAGAATGAAACTGTCATGCATTTCTTTCAGGCAGGAACCGGAGCAGGAAGAAATCATAGACGGTGTCCGCTATATTTATTCCGCTGCCTACGGGTTGGACGGAGAGGACTTCTATCTGTATCTGCCGGATTCCAAAGTTGCGGATCTGCCTCAGAGTTTTCGGGAATGGGTGGGGTATTACAATCTGGAAGCTGTTCAGGAAGAGAAGCTGAACTTCTATGGACTTTATAATGTGCAGGGGGAGCAGGGCTTTTCCAGCAATGTCTATGTGGAACAGAGCCTCTCCGAAAGAATCGCCATGGAGATTTCCATAGC
>CAYXKS010000172.1:0-7388 GCA_964465725.1 uncultured Bacteroides sp.
GGTTCATGTATCGTTTGTGCCGCCGATGGCGGCATGATTAACAAGTATGAAAAGACCATTTCGTATATGAACCGCATTATGTACACTATAAGGAGGAATTCGGGAAGACGATCGCCGGTTTCTTCTCCGATGAGCCGGAGCTTGGAAACGGTCGGATAAATTCATGCATTTCCAGAACCGCGACGGGGAGTTCTATCACTATATCCTCGGGAAACTGGGCCCTTCCCTGGCGGCTATCGACGAGAAGAATCAAGGACATGCCATGTGTGAAATCTTCGATAATTACGGCTGGGTGGAAGGCCTTAGGCTGGAACGGTGTTACACGGTGCGGCGAGAACCGCACTGATGATCAGTGACACTTACGAGGTCATGGAGGTTTTTGTAAACGGTGTGAGCGCCGGTGTTCAGGGGCTGTCTGGAAATAGACAGCCCCTCTTATTTCCGTGAGCAATAGATACCTATAATAATTGAAGTCCCTTATCCATTGCTTCCTTCATGACATCTTCTGGCCAAAGGGAGGACTGCACCTCGCCAATATGCGCTTTGCGCAGGAAAAACATACAGATACGCGACTGTCCGATACCACCGCCGATGGTGAACGGAAGCTCTTCATTCAGGATCGCTTTCTGAAAGGGGAGTTCGGCTCTCTCAGGGCAGCCGGCCTTTTCTAACTGGCTGGTCAATGATTCCTTATCTACACGGATGCCCATGGAAGATAATTCCAATGCGATGTCGAGTACGGGATAGTAGACAAGAATGTCGGCATTCAAAGCCCAATCGTCGTAGTCTGGTGCGCGGCCGTCGTGTTTGACGCCGGATTCCAGCAGATCGCCGATCTGCATAAGGCAGACAGCGCCCTTTGCCTTCGTTATGTAATACTCACGTTCCTTCGGTGTATAGTCTGGGAACATATTTTCCAGTTCCTGTGTGGTGATGAAGAAAATATCATGCGGCAGGATCTCACTGATGTAGTCATAGCGGATCGCCATGTATTTTTCTGTCTTGCGCAGTACTTTGTAGACAGATTCTACAGTTTCTTTCAGGTAATCAAGCGTGCGCTCTTCATGGGAGATGATCTTCTCCCAATCCCACTGATCAACGTAAATAGAGTGAATATTGTCCGTTATCTCATCTCTACGGATGGCGCTCATATCGGTGTAGAGTCCTTCTCCATGAGTAAAACCGTATTTCTGCAGCGCCATACGCTTCCACTTGGCCAGAGAGTGTACGATTTCCGCCTGCTTGTCGTTCTGTTCCTTGATGCCGAAGGAAACCGGACGTTCCACACCGTTGAGATTGTCATTCAGTCCGGAAGCCGGGTCAACGAAAAGCGGTGCGGATACACGCAGGAGGTGAAGCTCCTCTGCCAATAATACCTGGAAAAAGTCTTTTACGGTCTTGATGCCGATCTGTGTATCATGCAGGTTCAGCGCTGACTTGTAATCTTTGGGAATCATTAAGTTATCCATAGAAAACCTCACTTTAATTATTCTGTTGTATCTGACATACATAGTGTGCAGATACGTTCCAGTTACTATTTAACTTCTTTTCGGAAAGGAAATCAAGATGTATTGGCAGAAAGGAAGTGTTTTTGTTACTATTTACAGTCGAAATGCGCATTAACTGCGCATTTACGACCCAATGAAGTAAATTTTTTATCAAACACAAACAAATGTTCGAAAAAACTATTGCAATATGCCTTTATGTGTGATACTATACATATGCGAGAAGAACGTATGTTCTAACAAGGCTATTTATGGGGATTGTCTTATCAATATAGTAAACGGCATAGCAAATTTCGGTTTCCGGACCTTGCAAAAATCATATACGGAAACCTCTGCAAGGGCGAAAACGAAATTTCCAATGTCGTTTACTATGGTGGAGTAAAAGGGATTTTGGACAGGGAATTGTTATGGATGTCAGAATACAACCGCAGATGTCGGTGATGGATAAATTGAAGATACTTGCGGATGCGGCGAAATATGATGTATCTTGCAGTTCCAGCGGTTCATCGCGGAAGAATGACGGAACCGGGATAGGGAATACCGTGGCGGCAGGACTGTGCCATAGCTTTGGTGCGGACGGGAGATGTATTTCCTTATTAAAGATACTGTTCACCAATGAGTGCATTTATGATTGCAGATATTGTATCAACAGGAGATCCAACGATGTGCCCCGGGCTTCGTTCACGCCGGATGAAGTGTGCGAGCTGACGATGGAATTTTACAGACGCAATTATATAGAAGGTTTGTTTCTGAGTTCTGGTATCCTGTACAGTCCTGATTACACGATGGAACTGATCTGTGAGGCAGTCTATAAACTGCGGACCCTGCATCGGTTTCAGGGATACATTCATGTGAAAGCCATACCGGGCGCGAATCCTCAGTTGATCCAGAGAGCCGGATATCTGGCAGACCGTATGAGTGTGAATCTGGAGATGGCGACGGCGGAAGGGTTACGGGAGATGGCTCCGAACAAACATCGCAAGACAATACTGGGACCGATGCGCCAGATTCAGAATGGAATTACGGAGAATAAGCAGGAACTTGCACTGTATAAACATGCTCCCCGTTTCTGTGAGGCTGGCCAGTCTACGCAGATGGTCATAGGGGCGCTTCCGGAGAGCGATTATCAGATTATGTCAGTGGCGGAGAATCTGTATGACAAATTTTCATTAAAAAGGGTGTATTATTCTGCGTTTGTAAATGTGAATGAAGATAAGCAGCTTCCGTCCGTTACGGCCGGACCGCCGCTTCTTCGGGAGCACAGGTTGTATCAGGCAGACTGGCTTTTGCGGTTTTATGGGTTTAAGGTGGATGAACTTCTGACGAAAGAACGTCCGAACTTCAATATGGCCATTGACCCGAAAGCCGATTGGGCCGTACATCATCTGGAAGTATTTCCGGTGGAGATCAACCGCGCAGATTACCGGATGCTGCTTCGGGTTCCGGGAATTGGGGTCAAAAGTGCGGGCCGTATTGTTGCGGCCAGGAGATTTGGCAATCTTACGTTCAGTGATCTGAAGAAGATAGGAGTGGTGCTGAAGCGAGCTCTGTATTTTATCACATGTAATGGCAGGATGATGTATCCGACCAGATTGGAGGAAGAGTATATTACGAATAATCTGGTTTATCAGAATCAGATGGGTAAGGGCGAGCGGCTGCCTTTTATGATGGACGGAACGCCATACAGACAGATGTCATTGTTTGATGACGGGCAGCTTTTGGGAGAGGGGAGTGAGGAGGCCCATGGAAGAGAAATACATTATCTGTGAGGATTCTCTGGAAGGAATTTTCACGGCAGTCTACGATGCCTATGCTTTGAGAGAGGGACATGAGCATTTGCATGTGCAGGTTGGGGAGGAAGACAATTACAGATTATTTGTGTCATATTTGCATAGTCAGCCGGATTCTGGCAAGACTCTTAAAGTGATCCGGACTCTTAAAGAGAGACTCGGTGAACATGTATATGGCTCTGTCTGCAGGGCTGCAGCTTCCGATGACAGAGGTAAGGGTGATGCGGTCTATCATACTATAGTAGACGGTATCACTGCCAGACACGGAGAGCGCACCATGGAGAACCTGCGCAACCCTTATGTGGCTATGACATTCGAACTTGCCAGACGAACGGCCAATGAGGCGCACAGGGAACTGGAATTTCTTAGATTTCAGGAACTGGAACAGGGTATCCTGTATTCGAGGATTGGACCCAGGAATCACGTGATGCCTTTTATCATGCCGCACTTTGCGGACCGGCTCGTATCGGAGAACTTCATGATCCATGACGAGAACAGAGGCGTGTTCGGAGTGCATCCGGCGCACAGGGAATGGTATTTAGTGTCAGGTGTCGGGATGGAAGAGGCGGGGATACAGGAAGCCATTCGATATTCTGAGAAGGAACGGAAATACCAGGATCTGTTTAAGCTTTTCCATACAACAATAGCGATAAAAGAGCGGTATAACAGCCGTCTGCAGATGCAGATGCTTCCTCTTCGCTTCCAAGATTATATGGTAGAATTCCTTCATTGATGAATAAGTTGCATTCGTCAGGAATCGTCGGATTTGGCAATAATAGACAGAATAGCCAAAAAATAATTTAATGTTAAAACCATATTTGTGAGGATGACAGAATTTTCGTTTATTGTGTTATTTTGGGAACAAAAAATGAGTCTTTACAAAAAACGGGAAAAGTGTATAATCATCACAAAAGAGGAGAAAGTTAACAAGGTTTCTAAAAGGAAGGTGAACGATATGAAACACAGAATTAAATTGAGACCGGAAGAAGTCAAAGACTTTGTCGAAGCAGCAACAAAATGCATCTTTGATGTAGACATCTCCTATAATAGGTTTATTGTAGATGCAAAGTCTATCATTGGGGTGCTTGGATTGAATTTCAATCAGGTTCTCACCGTTTCAGTTAACGGATACGATGAAGAGTTTGAGAGATATCTGAAGAAATTCGCAGTGGCATGTTGATTGATCTAAAGTTAACTGTTACAACTGATCATATAATCTGGAAAGTAAAGAGAATGTGTTACATTGACTCCCTATCTAAGATAGCGTAATATCTTAGTGGGGAGTTTTTTGTCTCATAGGGAAGTGCGTCGTTACTATTCACAGTCAATGTCATTAAGTTAAGCCGGACGCGCATGTCATTGTGTAGTTGTCTTGAGGACACGCTTGCGCTCGACTCCGAACGCAACGGTACTAAGCTCGTGAAAAACCTCGCTAAGTGCCGGCGTTCTACAACGGCCCTCAAGACAACTACACAATGACATACGCTGTGTACTGGCTTAACTTAATGACATTGATTCACAGTCGAAATGCGCATTAACTGCGCATTTACGACCCAATGAAGTGATTTTTTTGAGCATTTGCGCCTCGCCGAAGGCGACTTGGAATGCGCAGGAACGGAGAGTATTATGGATATACATATTTCGGTTCGGAGCCTGGTGGAATTCATACTGCGCGCCGGCAATATAGACAATCGAAGAGCGGCAGCGTCGGACAATGCGATGCAGGAGGGCAGCCGTATCCATCGTATGATACAGAGGCGGATGGGACCGGAATATCAGGCAGAGACAGGGCTGCGCTATACTTACAATGCGGGAGAATATGAAATAGTTGTGGAGGGACGTGCCGACGGTATCATAACAGAAAGTGCTGCGGTACCGGAAAATGATTCTCTGGTGCAGAAGCCGACAGTGACCATAGACGAGATCAAGGGCACTTTTCAGGATCTGAAAAAGCTGAAAGGCCCGGTGCCGGTGCATCTGGCACAGGCAAAATGCTATGCTTACATCTATGCTGAGCAAAAAAATCTGCCGGAAATCCGTGTGCGAATGACATACTGCCATATAGAAACGGAGCAGATCCGATATTTTCACTATGATTTTACTTTTGGGGAACTGCAGGAATGGTTTCTGGACGTGATGAAACAGTATCGCAAATGGGCGGATTACAGTTTTAAGTGGCAGAAGGTCCGACAGGAGTCGATCAAGGCGCTTCAGTTTCCCTATGCTTACAGGGAAGGACAGAAGGAGCTGGCAACCTATGTCTACCGGACGATCTATCACAAGAGAAAGCTTTTTATTGAGGCGCCGACAGGAGTCGGAAAGACAATCTCCACGGTATTTCCGGCTGTGAAGGCGATGGGGGAGGGATTATGTGAGCGGATTTTCTATCTGACGGCCAAGACGATCACCAGAACGGTGGCGGATAATACTTTTGCACTGCTCAGAGAGCATGGCCTGAAGTGTAAAAGTGTGGTCCTCACGGCAAAAGACAAGATCTGCTTTATGGAGGAGACGGAGTGTAATCCTGAATACTGTCCCTATGCCAGAGGTCACTACGACAGGGTCAATGACGCCATGTTTGACCTGCTGACCCATGAGGATGTCTACAACAGGGAGAAGATAGAGGAATATGCGAAGAAACACCGGGTCTGTCCTTTTGAAATGTGCCTGGATATGAGTCTGTTTTCTGACGCTGTGATTTGTGATTATAATTATCTGTTTGACCCGCATGTGTATCTCAGGAGGTTTTTTTCGGAGGGGACCCAGGGAGAGTATATCTTCCTGATCGACGAGGCGCATAATCTGGTAGAGCGGGGCCGGGATATGTACAGCGCGACGCTGTGCAAGGAGGACTTTCTGGCTCTGAAACGGACTGTCAAAGCATATGATGAGAGAATCGCGCAGAATCTGGATAAATGTAACAGAGAATTGCTTGCACTGAAAAGAGAGTGTGAGAATTACAGGATAGAAGAATTTATCGATCCTTTTGTGCGTGCGCTTACCAGGCTGGGAGCAGCGTTTGAGGACTACCTGGAGGAACACGAGGACAGTCCTGTCCGGAAAGATATTCTGGAGTTCTACTTTGAGGTATCCCATTTCCTGGAGATGTATGAGCTGGTGGATGAAAGCTATGTGACCTATTCTGAGCTGGAGTCGGATGGCAGCTTTATTCTGAAATTATTCTGTGTTAATCCGGCTAAAAATTTTCGGGAGTGTATGATGCGGGGACGGAGTACGATTTTGTTCTCGGCGACGCTTTTGCCGATCGGGTATTATAAGAGGCTGCTCGGCGCGGAGGAGGGAGACTATGAAGTGTATGCCAGATCGGTCTTTCATCCGGAGAAGCTGGGCCTTTATATAGGAAGAGACGTGACCAGCAAGTATACCCGAAGAAGTGACGAAGAATATTACCGGATTGCTTCCTATATTAATGAAGTAATTCAGAAGCGCCACGGAAACTATATGCTGTTCTTCCCATCCCATGCCTTTTTGAGACAGGTGTATGACGTTTACATTCATTATTTTAATGCGGACGGGGGAGTGGAGTGCATCGTACAGGAAGATTATATGAACGAGCAGGCCAGGGAGGATTTCCTGAACAGGTTCACAGGCAATGAAGAATGTGATCTGAATGCTCTGATTCATATGGATATTGAGATCGAGGAAGAGAGAAGCCTGGCAGGATTTTGTGTGCTGGGAGGTATTTTCAGCGAGGGAATCGATTTGAAAAACGACAGCTTGATCGGTGCGGTCATTATCGGGACGGGATTGCCGCAGGTCTGTAATGAAAGAGAAATCCTGAAGCAATATTTTGACAGCTGGGGAGAAAATGGATTCGATTATGCCTACCGGTATCCGGGAATGAACAAAGTGCTGCAGGCGGCGGGAAGGGTGATTCGTACTGTAGACGATTTCGGTATCGTATCGCTGCTGGATGAACGGTTCCTGACGCCTGCCTACCAGAGGCTGTTTCCAAGAGAATGGGAAAACTATGAAATTGTTACAGTTGACCAAATTGGTCACAAGGTGGAACGCTTCTGGGATGAGTGGCTGTAGGGAAGGAATCGTCTAAAGGCGGTTCCTTCCCTACAAT
>CAYXKS010000173.1:0-7380 GCA_964465725.1 uncultured Bacteroides sp.
GCAGAACTTATCCCCTCTCACCGCAGCTTCTGGCAGAACTTATCTCTTCCCATCACAGTTTCTGGCAGAACTCAACCTTCTCACTGTTCGGCCCCAGAACCGTAAAAAACCTCACACCATTCTCCCAGAAAGGCAAAAAACTTATCCCTTCATTGCAAAACGGAACCCGCATCTCTTTTACAAGGTCAAAAACCTTCTCAATATCCGACACATCGAAGCAGATATGATCGACAGCCCCTGTCTGATCTGCAATCTTCTCTTCTTCATAAGCCTCGATCATCAGATTTCCCTGCTTCAGAAAACAGACCTTCTGTCCGTCATTCACTGTCTGATACGCCACATCCATTCCCAGCTTTTCGTAGAAAGCAACCGTTTCTTCCATATTCCTGCAGGGAAGCCCTATGTGTTGTAGACCATTTAAATACTTACCAATTTCACTCATTTTCCCACTCCTTATCTCCATAATCTCTACCACGTGATACTCATGCCCCATGTCATCCCTGACGCAAACTGTGCAGATTCACTTTTGCTGCTTGACACATCGTTATTCAGTCAGGACTGTACTTTAACGCACAAACCTGTCTGAATTATTTTATTTTAGCACATAATGAACAAACAAAAAAGCAGAAAGGCGGCTATTTGCAAACATAAGCCCACAAGTAGCCGCCTTTCTGTTACAGTTCAACCTCACTGTTACAGAAGCCGAACTGTTATGTTTTTTTACACAACAATTATTCGCTCATATAATTCAATCTCAACGCATCAGATATGATTCGCCACCTCAAACGCATCCCAGATCGCATACATAATGTTGCTCACTTTCTTCGCATCTCCCAGCAGGTAAATCTCCGGGATCTCGAACTCCAATTCATGATAAAGAGCGTTCTCTTCCTTGTATCCCACCGACAGGATCACACTGTCGCAGGCGATCGTCTGCTCTCCGTCCGCACACTCCACGGTCAGGATACCGTCATGATATCCTTTGGCCTTCGCGCCGGCCACGACTTCGATCCCGTTATAAGGAATCAGCCGTTCCAGCATATCCTTATTCGCATGGCACAGAGGGCCGTTCACCGCAAGGATCTTGTCCAGAGCTTCCACGATCGTAACCTTCTTCCCTTGCTGTGCCAGCCACAGAGCCGTCTCACAGCCTACCAGTCCGCCGCCGATCACCACCGTACAATCTCCGCAGTCTTTTTCCTTCAGCAGAACTTCCGCTGCCGTGAAGGTATGGGCATCATCCCCCAGAGAGAATACTTTCGGCGTGGAACCAGTCGCCACGATCACAGCATCATAGTCGCCATTCAGAACATCTTCCTTCGTCACCTCTCTGTTAAGCCAAACCGGCACATTAAGTTTCTGAAGCTGTACACCATACCATTTCGCCAACGCGATATCGTCTTCCTTAAATTCCGGCGCACCACCCGGCAGAAGATTGCCGCCAAGTTCCTTTCCCTTCTCGAAAAGCTCCGGTTTATGCCCTCTGATCGCCAATACTCTGGCAGCTTCACATCCGGCAACACCGCCTCCGATCACCATGACTCTTTTACTCTTTAAGATTGATTCATATGCCGTCACCCGCTCTCTCGCCGCCTGGGGATTCACGGCACAATTGATCATGGAATATTCCTGAATACGTCCCATGCAGCCCTCATGACAGGAAATACAAGGCCGGATCTCTTCCCGTCTTCCGCCGCGGAGTTTATTGACATAATCAGGGTCCGCCAGCAGCGGCCGTCCCAGGCTGACAATATCACAGTCACCGTTTTCTAAAGACGCCAATGCCATGTCCGGATCATCCATACGCCCTGCGCACAGTACAGGCACATCCACAACCTCTTTCACCATCCTGCAGTATGTACGGAACAGACCCTTCTCCTGATACATCGGCGGATGGTTCCACCACCACGCATCGTAGGTCCCCACATCCGTATCCAGCGCGTCATATCCGTAAGCCACCAGCAGTTTGGCCGCTTCCAGTCCTTCTTCCACGTCACGGCCCTTCTCCTCGAACTCTTCTCCCGGAAGCGCGCCTTCTCTCCAGTCCTTGATCATACTCTTCACACTGAAACGAAGCGCCACAGGGAAATCTTTGCCGCAGCGTGCCTTGATCTCCTCCACAACTTCCTTTGCAAAACGCAGTCTGTTTTCCAGTGAACCGCCGTACTCGTCCGTCCGCAGATTGAACATGGAGATCGCGAACTGATCCAGCAGATATCCCTCATGGACAGCGTGGATCTCCACACCGTCAAATCCTGCGCGCTTTGCGTTGTAGGCTCCGTCTCCGAAAGATTTTATGATGCTGTGGATCTCATCAACCGTCAACGGCCTGCATGTCTTGTCCAGCCACCGATGAGGGATAGCCGACGGCGCCACAGGCGGGAATTCTCCCAGATTGGTCGGAATCGTCACACGTCCGAAGCCGCCTGACATCATCAGGAATATCCTGCTTCCATAAGCATGTACCCTCTCCGTCATCTCCCGTCCCGTGCGGATGAAATGTACCGGGTTGTAAGTGGAATTCGGGCAGTTCGGCATACTCTGCGTCTCCACCTGACAGTCAGAGAAAGTAACTCCCGTAATGATCAGTCCCGTTCCTCCTTTAGCCCGCTCCGTGTAATAGTCAATTCCTCTCTGGTTGAAGCCTCCCTCCGAATCCGAAAGCCCCAGCGGCCCCATAGGCGCCATGGCAAACCGGTTCTTGATTGTCACGGAACCGATTTTGACTGGTGTAAAAAGTTTTTCGTACTTCATGTAACCCCTCCTGTTCTGATAATATTATCGTAACAGTTCAGCTCCTCCAATTCTCCCAAATCTGTTACGATTTTCTTCTATAGTAAACGACATTAGAAATTTCGTTTTTGGGCCTTGTAAAAGCTTCCGTATATGGCTTTTGCAAGATCCGGAAACAGAAATTTATTATGACTTTTACTATTATGAAAATATTATCAGTCCGTCGGGATTCCATCCATCAACAAAACCGTATCGCCTGTCAACGATTATTTTATATCCCCTACTGGCCCAACTTGTCTCTCTAAAAAATATCGATCAGATTCTGTATCATCCGCTCATTCTTCCTTTCCTCCCGCACGACAACAGATATTTTCCAGGGAAGAGAATCTTCCAGGCTGATCATGCGCAGCCCGTCCCGCCTGATCTCATCCTTATGGATATCGACAACAATCCCCAATCCGATCTTCTCTTTGCAGAACCGGTAAATGAGCTGCCCTTCCATGGTCTTGACGACAATGTCCGGTGCAAACCCGAAGTCCCCACACCGCTGCACCAGACTGTGATAGCAATAATATTTCTCGTTCAGTGAGATCAAAGGCTCTCCCTGCAGATCCTTCATGGACAGCCTCTCCCTCTCAAACAGAGGATGTCCCTCATAGACCAGCACAGATAAATTGATGCTGAACAGCTCCTTTACCCACAAGCCTCTCCCGATAATCTGTCCGATCACAAATCCAATATCCAGATCCCCTTTCAGAACCTTATCCATAATCTCCTGATTCGACGCTTCCTCCCACTGGATCTGCAGATCAGGATATTGCCGTTTGCACAGTTCCAGCTTCTGGATCGGAAATACATTCAACACACCACAGGAAAACCCGATCTCGATCCTGCTGTCCCGGTTCCGATACCGTCTGATACCGGTCTCCAACGCATTCAGTTCCCGCAGCAGTGTATGACAGTTCTCATACAGATAGGTGCCGCTTTCGGTAGGAATCATTCCGCCCGGCGTACGTTCAAACAGACTGGTCCCCAGATCCGTCTCCAGATTATGGATCACTCTGCTGAGTCCCTGCGGTGTGATAAAAAGCTGCTTCGCCGCCTTATTGATGCTTTTCTCCTCGTATACCCTTATAAAAGATCTTAAGTCTTTGGTATCCATTCTGATTCCTCCACTACACTTACGCTGGTTCCTGTAACAATTCAGTTGCAAATCACCTCAACATGAACAAGTTAAAAAATGCCATGAGCAATCGTCTTTGCTTAATAACATTAAAGTTGAATTGTTATCTTCTCTAACAGCGTATCATATTCCGTGAAAGACATATAGTATAAAATGTGGTACAATAGGACAATCAGACCATATAAAAGAGAAAGTCTATCAGGCAAGTGATCACAGTGAAGGGTATTACCAGCGCATTTTCACAAACTCAAACTTTACCATCATTAGACAACTGGTCAATCGATATGGTCACATCATACAGTGGTTCTGATCGAAAAGAGGGCTTGATTTCCCCCGACGGCCGGCGATATCTTGTTAAATATGCCGAAGTACATGCCCCGTTTTCAACACTTAAAATAGCTAATGAAGCCGGGATCCCCTGCAAAATAAGGAGATCCCGGCTTTTGATATTCTAAAAAATGTTGTAAATTTCAGCTATTTTAAAATTTTTTAATGATCCGGTTTAAATCCTTTGCCCGGTGTGACATGTGTTTTCTGGGAATCAAGCATAACTTCCAAAAGCCGGTATACCAGCAGTGCGGTATAGCAGATCAGGAAATATGCCTTGATACGTTCCGGGAGCCTGTGATTTACAGGACGGCCGTCAAAATTTGTTTTCATGATCCGGAAACAATCCTGATATCTTTTTTGTGACACTGCAAGAACTTCTTTTGCCGGATCCGCAAGATTTGTGGCAACAGCATAATAACCGTCATATTTTTTCTTCTTCTGCGATCTTGTCCTCATCAAGAATGTATTCTACGACAGCTTTTTCACCGGATCTGGTCTTTGAGATCCACTTCATGAAGCGCTTCACATCGTTCGGACCTTTTTTGATCTCCTCCGGATCCCTTCGGGAAAGCAGGTTTTTCGCCCGCTCTACCTGCCGGTTTCTGACAGTACGCTGGTATTCCATCATTTTTCTTGAAAACGTGATGATAATACACTGCTTCAGGATGCCTTTCGCTTTCCTCTGCACAGTGCGTCCGTTTTTCAGGACTACATCCTCATAAAGCCCCAGGTCCAGCGCCTTGTCTGCCTGGATGACCTTATATGCGGAATCATTATAAAGTCCAAAGTTATCCGGATCATGCCGGTCAAAAGTTTTCATGTCTTTGACCGTAACAGGGGTATCATCCGAAAGAAGCTTATAACCATAGTCATTAAAGACGGCTTCTTTCAGCGTACTACTCAGCTTTTTGACAGACTGTGTGACAATGAAAGCACTGCCGCCCATGCTGTTGAGCTTTCAAATACAATGCTTTTTATAAAATGAAAAAACAGTTCAATTAATCATTCTCCACATCATAAAAGCAAAGTTAGTATTTCGCATTCTATTCACTAATTTATGAAATACAAATCTGAGCAAAACTTCAGCAAATACATTAGCACATAATGCAATATTACATTTTATCATTTGCTCTTCACATTAATCACATATAATAAAACCATTTTAATAATCAATTTAGCAAAATCATTATAATGCTAAACGCATACTTCGTCCATATCAAATCATACATTTAATTTCACTTCTAATTGCTCGACTTACGCACAAATAAAATACATAAATATTAGTGGTCATGATACTTAAGATTCTTAGCTCTGTATTGCAAAATTACGGATTCTATAACCATCCCTTCACTATCTCCAATGCATATCCCACTCCTTGGGCTATCTTTTCAACTTCTATCCCAAGATTATAAAATTTTTGAGCTGCCTCTTGAGCTTTCTTCAATTCACCATCTTGCTCTCCTAAACGTCGCTCCTCTTGCCTCATTTCCTAAATTGCCTGACACACATCAACCGCCTCCTTATTTTCGTCATATTTAACATTTGCACTAAATTTTTCCTGCTATACTTCCTCTCACGACAACCGCTCTTTCCAACATCCATCCTCATTCCATAAATAGCATTCACTGATCGCATCGTCACGAATCAGACGTACAACGCTTTCCATCCCTGGAGCTATTTCTTTTTCGAGGAATTCCTTCTCCGGAAGCCAGCATACACTGCCTTCAGATGAAGACTGCAGTTCACCCGAATAATTTTCAGCCAGATAAATATACACGATCTGATGTATGCTGTCGCAGAACCAATGGTAGATACCGCAAAATCTTGGCTTTTCAATATCGAGTCCTGTCTCTTCTCTGACTTCCCGGATCACCGACTCCATAAAAGTCTCATTTCTCTTCACATGCCCATCTGGGAAAGTAGTTCTCTGATAGTTTCCGCTTGTCTTTTCAAGAGCCACTACATTTCCCAGACCGTCGGAGATCATACACATATTCATGAAATTCACTCGCTGATTCGGGTGCTGATTATGTATCTTACCGCCTGCATCTGCGCCACTACGGATTCTTCGGCAGATTTTCACTTTGATACTTCTGTAATGCTTAAGGACTTCGCCATAAGGAATCCATATATCCGCCTTGTCAATCCTGTCGCAGACAGCGTCTACAATAATTTCATCCTCCTCCTTTTTCTCCGGACATTTTCCATTTCTGTCATGATAGATCTTTGTTTCCTCAAACATCCATGCATAGATTTTTTCTTTTTGTTTGAGTTTTAGATTGGAATATTTCTTATTTGTCTGAAGCAGCCTTCCATCTATTTTTCTGTGATTTTTCTCTGACAAAATGTCGCACCCCTTTCCCTCAAATAATACTCATATTTCTTGTTTTATCAATCAAAGAATTCATTAATCACTTACCCACTTTGCAATCATCCATCCTCTATAAATGTCAACCTCATCTGCAATTATAAGTTGCTTTTAACTGGTACACAATCCTGAAATATATAAAAGCCATCATGCAATCAAATCAATCTGGTCTAATGATCTTTTCCCTGAAAGCAGAAAAGCAGTAAACTGTCTTCTCATAGAAAACTTAGTTCACTGCTCCACTGTCTGTACTATTAAGTTACTGAAGTTATGCCATTACAGGTTCTCTCTTTTTAATAATAGCTTCCACTTCTTCAATACTCATCTCAACAATCTCTGCTATCTGATCCGTCGTATAGCCCTTTTTGTACATATTCATAATTACTTTTATCTTTTCGGCATCTCTAATTCCCTGCGACAAATTACACATAGCACTCACGTCCTTTCTTAATTTATCATCTACCGGAATATTATACTCATTTTTAATAATTCCCAACTTCTCGTCAACAGACAATTCCATTGATAATATCGTACTCAACAGACGGTGCAATTCATACTTGCACCTCCATGTCTTCTCGGACACAAATGCTCATGAAAAGTACGGTGCAAGTAGTAGCGCATACCTGCGCATATGCACACATGCAGGCGAGCTGCATGGCGCGTGTACGCTCAGCGCAGCGAGTGCGCAGAGCTGTTGCCATAGGTGTTCTTTTCATACTTCTCATCATGCTCTAGAAGTTCATTTGCTATACCTATCATGACAATA
>CAYXKS010000174.1:0-7290 GCA_964465725.1 uncultured Bacteroides sp.
CCCTAAATGCGCAAATGCCGTTACTATGAGCAGCGTAAGCTGTGAATAGTAACGAACAGATACTGGGAACATAAGAAAATACGCAAATATACTTGCAATCCTTTCTGTAATGTGGTAAATTACTAATGTTGTGAAAAAGATGGTCCTCTGTTACAGAATGTATTAAGAACATCCATATAAATAGGAGGCAGATATGAACGAGATTATCAGAGAAATCGAAGCAGAGCAGTTAAAAGAGAAAATTGACGAGTTTAACGTAGGTGATACCGTTAAAGTGTATGGTAAGATCAAGGAAGGTAACCGCGAGAGAATTCAGGTTTTCGAGGGTACTGTTTTAAAGAAACAGGGCGGCAGCAACAGGGCGACCTTCACGGTAAGAAAGATATCTAACGGTGTTGGCGTTGAGAAGACATGGCCTATGCATTCTCCTAATGTAGAGAGAGTAGAGGTAGTCAGAAGAGGTAAAGTGAGACGTGCGAAACTTAACTACTTAAGAGAGCGTGTCGGCAAGAGAGCTAAGGTTAAAGAGCTGGTGAAATAGTGTTTTAGGAAGGTTTTTACTTGCGACATGCTGACAGATGGCAGATTGTGCGGTTAAGAATTATGAAACTGATACTCCAAAGAAATTTGTGGTATCAGTTTTTGCTTATAAAGTTGATGATGTGAAATTGGAATGAGCAGATTCTGTAACAGTGAAGCCGAAGGATGAACTGTTATAATGAGAAAGTGCAGGTAGCACGAGATACTATATAAAGAGGAAGAAGCGTGTGGCGAGAAGAAAAGGTCTGACATTTTATCAGAAGAAGAAAAAACTGGATTCTAAGGTCATTAAAGATGTTCTTGAAATGATCGTGGGCGGATTTGTGGCTGTATTCCTGGCTTTTGTGATTGTATACTCAATCGGTATGCGCACCAGCATCATAGGGGACTCTATGGAGCCTGCACTTTATAACGGACAAGAAATTCTGGTGAATCGGGTGATCTACAGACTTTCTACGCCGAGACGTGGTGATGTGATTGTGTTTTTGCCGAATGGAAACCAGAATTCTCATTTCTATGTTAAGAGGGTAGTGGGACTGCCGGGAGAAACAGTGCAGATTAAGGATGGAAATGTTTATATCGACGGTGTGTTTTTGGAAGAATCGGAGGAATTCGATAAGATGATCGATGCCGGTATCGCGGAGAATGAACTGAGTTTGGCGGTGGATGAATTTTTTGTGCTGGGTGATAACCGCAACAGCAGTGAGGACAGTCGCTCCGGGAATATCAGCGCGATTAAGAGAGAGAACATTATCGGTAAGGCATGGTTTCGAATGTCGATTGGAGATGAGAGTATGGGATTGATCGAATAGGAAAGGACAGGAAGGCAGATGAACTACCAATGGTATCCGGGACATATGACCAAGGCGAAACGGATGATGCAGGAAAATATCGGTTTGATCGATCTGGTGATAGAACTGGTTGACGCCAGGATTCCTCTCAGCAGCAGAAATCCGGATATAGACGAACTGGGCAAGAACAAAGCCAGACTGATCCTGCTCAACAAATCAGATCTGGCGGATGAAAAGGCGAATAAGCTCTGGATGGAGTATTTCAAGAATAAAAATTTTCACGTGCTGGAAATCAATGCGAAAAGCGGGCAGGGCCTTAGGGCTATCTACGGTATGGTCCGGGAAGCCTGTAAGGATAAGATAGAACGTGACAGACGGCGTGGGATCAAGAATCGCCCGGTGCGCGCAATTGTGGTGGGGATACCGAATGTGGGGAAGTCCACTTTCATCAATTCCTTTGCGGGGAAAGCCTGTACCAAAACCGGTAATAAACCGGGTGTGACGAAAGGAAAACAATGGATCAGGCTGAACAAGGAACTGGAATTTCTCGATACGCCGGGGATTCTGTGGCCGAAGTTTGAGAGTGAGGATGTAGGCAGGAACCTGGCACTGATCGGCTCCATGAACGATGAGATCCTGCAGATGACGGAGCTGGCGGCGGACCTGATTGCATATCTTCTGATTCATTACAGAGAGGCGCTGTTTGATCGGTATCAGATTGAACAGAGCAGGGATGGAAAGGATACTGATGCCACACCGCTTTCGGTACTGCAGCATGTCTGTGAGGTTCGCAAATGCTATAAGAAGGGGCAGGAAGTCGATTTCGAGAAGGCGGCTTTGGTTGTGATGGATGATTTCAGAAGCGGACGGATCGGAAGAATTACGCTGGAACTGCCATAGTACATGTGTCATGCATATAGTAAACGATATAACAAATTTCTGTTTTGGTTCTTGCAGGAGCCATATACGGAAGCTTCTGCAAGACCGAAAACAAGATATCTAATGTCGTTAACTGTAGTAATAGATAAGATTGGGGAAAAGACGGAATGAAAAAGGTACTGAAAGAAATATTGAGCACCAGCTTGTACATATTGTTTGTTTTGTGTGCCGTTTATCTGGTGATCCATTTTGTGGGACAGAGAACACAGGTGCAGGGAAGTTCGATGGAACCGACACTTAGCAGCGAGGATAATCTGATTGTGGATAAAATAAGTTATCGCTTCCATGATCCGGAGCGATTTGATATCGTTGTATTTCCTTTCCGATACGAGGACAATGTTTTCTATATCAAGAGAGTCATTGGTCTGCCGGGGGAGACGGTCCGAATCGACGAGGAGGGCAATATACTGATTAACGGTGAGATTCTGGAAGAGGATTACGGCAAGGAAGTGATCGTGAATCCGGGGAGAGCTTATGAGGAGGTAACGCTGGCGGAGAATGAGTACTTTCTGATGGGAGACAACAGGAATAACAGTACTGACAGCAGAGATCCATCCGTCGGAAATGTCACAAGGGGTGAGATTATCGGAAGAGCGTGGCTGCGGATCTGGCCGTTAAATAAATTTGGCTTTATCAAACATCGGTAACGGCTGCGCCTGTGTGGGCAGTGATGTTTTATGCCCGCTTTTTGGGAGTGTCTGTTTAAGGCGGCATGAGGAGTGGGTATGGGTATAACCTATAGAGAGATACAGATGACAGAAAGCGTCACAGAAACCAGGGAAAAGACACAGATAACAGAGAGCACAACAGAAATCAGAGAAAAGACACAGATGACAGAGAGCGTAACAGAAATCAGAGAAAAGATACAGGCAGCTACGATAGAGGAACTGCCTGTTTTGTTTATACAGTATGAACAGGATGAACGAGCAGGGGTGCGGGCTGCTGTAGAGAAGGGAAAGAAACGTTTGACATCCTATGAGAGAGAGGTGGCGCGGAGCGAAGCGCTGAAGAGATATGAGCGGGAATATGCTGTTTATGAGCATATCTGTGGAATCGACGAGGCAGGACGCGGTCCTTTGGCAGGCCCGGTGGTGGCGGGGGCAGTTATACTACCTAAAGACTGTGATATTCTGTATATTAATGATTCCAAGAAACTCTCCGAAAAAAAGAGAGAGGAACTTTATGATATCATTATGGAACGGGCGGTAGCGGTGGGAATCGGTTATAGCACCCCGGAGCGGATCGATGAGATCAACATTCTGCAAGCTACTTATGAGGCTATGCGGGAAGCGATCGGCAAACTTGAGGTGAGGCCGGATCTGCTGCTGAATGATGCGGTGACGATTCCTCAGGTATCCATAAGACAAGTGCCGATAATTAAAGGAGACGCCAAGAGTATTTCTATCGGTGCAGCCAGCATTGTGGCGAAAGTAACGAGGGACAGGCTGATGGTTCAGTATGATGAGGTTTATCCGGAGTATGGGTTTGCATCCAACAAAGGATATGGTGCGCAGGCGCATATTGAAGCGCTGAAAATGTATGGTCCCTGCCCGATCCACAGGAGATCATTCATATCTCATTTTTGCAGAGAGGATGCCTGAGAGAAAGTGTTCATGATGATATTAAAGTATATGGTATGAGAGCTTTGTGAGTTATTTATTCACGGCATTATGTTACTATGAGCGGCTGTTAATAGTAAGCTTTGTGAGAGTGATATTGAGGCGAACCACAGCATGTGGAGGTATAAAGATTGAATCTGGCGAGTATTTTTAAACGGAATAATCAGAGCATCAGAGGAAATGAATCTGTCAGGGCGGCGGAATCTATGTCCCGGGGAGAGAGAAATTACAGAGTGCAGAATGAGATCAGGAATCTTGTTCCGGGGCAGACGATTCAGGGGGCAGTGGTCAGCAGAAGCGGAAATGCCGTTCAGATCGCTCTCAGCCAGGAATTGCTTATCAATGCCAGGATCGATCAGAGTATCAGCCTGGCGTTAGGGCAGAATATGAGCTTTGAGGTGAAGTCCAACAATGGTTCGGTACTGTCTTTGGCGCCTCTGTACGCTAATATGGCTAATCAGGCGACAATCCTAAGGGCCCTGGGGGCGGCAGGATTGCCGGAAGATGCAGGAAATGTGGAGATGGTGGCGCGAATGATGGAAGAGGGAATGCCGATTGACAGGGATACAATCCTGAATGTTAGCAGGCAGTTATTGGAGTTCCCGGCACAGAATCCGGCTTCCATCATACAGATGATCCGGCTGGGACTTCCTATTACGGAGTTGAATATAGAACAGTTTGAACAATATCAGAACGCAAATCATCAGCTTCTTGGCAGCGCTGAGACGATCATGAATCAGCTGCCGGAGGTTTTCCATGAACTGATGAGTGAAGGCAGCGCGGGCCAGGCATATGCCTTTTATGAGAAAGTACTGGATATTTTGACAGAAGGGGACGGCGCAGAGGCGGTTATACAGAAAGGTGCGGAGAGTGACATGGAGCCGGCGGGACAGACCACAGGGAAGAATGGTGTGGAGGCGTCGCCGGCCAGACTATTGGAGCCGGAATTTACGGAACTGACGGATGGCATGGAGAATGTCGGTTCCCGGGTAGCACAGACTACGGATCAGCCTGTGACGCTCACGGAGGGACAGTGGAACACACTGGGGGAACTGCTCAGAAGTTTAGGTGTTGACGAACAGACTGCAGAACAGATCAGGAACGGAAAGCTGCCAGAGAAAGAAGTGTTGGCGTTGATTCGCAATACCTTGTCCAAGGCCGGGGAGGGAGAGATGCCGTCTCAGGCGTTGGAGAGACTTTTTGCGGGTAAGGAGTTTGAGAATCTTCTGAAAGCGGAAGTTGGCAGGCAGTGGCTGATCGAACCCAGGGAGGTAGCCGATCCCCACAAAGTAGAGCAGTTATATGAGCGGATCAGAGAACAGAGTGCGCGTCTTAGCGAGGCCATAGAGACGGCAGGCAAGGCAAGTATGCCGGTTGCGAGAAGTGTGCAGAATCTGCAGAACAATGTGGATTTTATGAATCAGATGAATCACATGTTTGCCTATATACAGCTGCCGCTTAAACTGGCGGGAAATCATGCTCATGGAGACCTTTATGTCTACACGAATAAGAAAAACCTGGCGGCTAAGGACGGCAATGTGAGTGCTCTTCTGCATCTGGATATGGAGCATTTGGGCGGGATGGATGTCTATGTTACGATGCAGCATAATAAAGTGAACACGAATTTCACGCTGCAGGATGAAAGTGCAATGGACCTGATCGAACAGCATATTTCTCTTTTGGATGAGAGGCTTGCAAAACGGGGATACTCGCTGAAAGCGCAGTTTCAGGTAAAGGAAGAAGAGAAGGACAGTGGCATCATGCAGACAATCTTGAATCAGGAGAAAAATATTTCCGTGCTCAGCAGGACATCTTTTGACATGAGGGCGTGACGGTATGGGAGAAAGAAAGGGAGTGGGTGCATGGCTAAGGAAGAGCGAAAGAAACCGAAACAGGCGATAGCGCTGGAGTATGACCCTTCTGACGAGGCGCCGAGAGTCATTGCCTCCGGCAGGGGAGAACTGGCGGAACGCATTATTGAGAAAGCGAAGGAGGCGGATGTACCCGTCCACAGGGATGACAAGCTGGCGGATACGCTGTCACGCCTGGAGATCGGAGACATGATCCCTCCGGAACTTTATGAGGTAGTTGCGGAGATTCTTATTTTCGTGGATTCCATGGATAAGATTAAGGCGAAAATGGCGGCGGGACAATAGGAAGCGGGTTGTTCTGCAACAGAATACAGACGGGATGAAGCAGAATATGAATACAAGAAAACAAGGGGCACAGAAGGAACAGCAGGTCTGTGCCTATTTATTATCTAAGGGAGTCAGGATCAGGGAACAGAATTTTCGCTGCCGGCAGGGTGAAATCGATCTGATCGGATATGACGGAGAGTATCTGGTCTTTTTCGAGGTGAAATATAGGAGCAGTGGGAATAAGGGAAGCGCGGCGGAGGCGGTGGGATATGCCAAGCAGAAGAGGATATGCAGGGTAGCCGACTATTATCGCGTGGTGCATCAATGCCGGGATGATACGCCGATCAGGTTTGATGTGGTGGCCGTTGATGGGGAGAAAGTTACGTGGATCAGGAATGCGTTCTGTTACCAATAGGAAGAAATCAATGTCATTAAATTAATCCGGACGCGTCTGACATTATGTAGTGGTTCTAAGGACGCGCTTTCGCTCGATTCCAAACGCAGCGGTACTAAGCTCGTGAAAAACCTCGCTAAGTGCCGGCGTTTTCCAACGGTCCTTAGAACCACTACATAATGTCAGACGCTGTGTATTGGCTTAATTTAAATGATATTGGTTTGCGGTTGAGTAAAACGAAAGGAATGAGTAATTAATATGGAATTATACAGACATCCTGCCAGAATGCAGGTGAAAGTGAACAGAGCAGGAGAGGTGGAGTATCTGACTTTTCCGCTGCTTGAACGGACCGGTATGGTACGGCATCTGTTTACTACAAGGATGGGCGGCGTGAGCCGGGGGATTTACAGCACTATGAATTTAAGCTACACCAGAGGAGACGACAGGGCGGCCGTGGATGAAAATTACAGGAGGATTGCCGGAGTACTTGGGTGTGAGTTGGAGGACATTGTCTGTTCCGATCAGACTCATACAGTGAATCTTAGGGTGGCGGGCAGACAGGACGGCGGCAAGGGGATTTTGGTTCCGCGGGATTATCAGGACATTGACGGACTTCTGACCAATGAGCCGGGATTGGTGCTCGCGACTTTCTATGCAGACTGCGTGCCGTTGTATTTTGTGGATACGAAAAAGAGAGCAGTGGCGCTGGCGCATTCCGGATGGCGGGGAACCGTGGCGCGGATGGGAAGGTGCGTTGTGGAGAGAATGCAGGAAGTTTACGGCACAGATCCAAAAGATCTGGTGGCGGCGGTCGGACCGTCTATCTGTCAGGCTTGTTATGAGGTCAGCGAGGATGTGGCGGAAGCATT
>CAYXKS010000175.1:0-7253 GCA_964465725.1 uncultured Bacteroides sp.
TTCTGCAGGGCAAGCGTACCAGTGCGCGCCACCTCCACAATACTGACAGACTGCATCATCCCGATAAACAATTGAATCCGCTCCGGCACGTCGCAGATCTGTATAATCATCGTCTTCTTCGACATATCCACGATCTCGGCTTTCATAATCTCACAGGTCTCCATGATATCACGCCGGTTTCCCTTATTGTATTTGACCTTCATCAGCATCAACTCCCTGCTGACGCTTACCGTTTCGTCAAAAGTCTTGACCTTGAAGACATCCAGCTTCTTGTTAAGCTGTTTCTCAATCTGCTCCAGTGTACGTTCATCTCCACTGCTGACAATCGTCATACAGGAAGTAGTCGGATCGTCAGTCTCTCCCACTGCCAGACTGTCAATATTGAAAGATCTTCTGGAGAAAAGTCCGGACACCTTACAGAGAACACCGGATCTGTTTTCCACTAAAACCGAGTATATTTTTTTCATCCTAATCCCCATTTCTGCGCACAATTATTAATAAATCACTCTTGTTGTATTTTTATCTGGTACGCTCAGACAAAAGTCAGCTTATCATAATCGGGACAATAAAGAATTGCCATGTTATTTCACCAGATCCATAGGATCGATAATACACTCAAGCAGAACCGATTCATTTCCCGCAAGGAATTCCTCGATCGTCTCCTGCGCATGCTCCATCGTGTGCAGGCGCATAAATTTCATATCGTAGGCCGAAGAGAGCTTCTCAAGATCTGGGCTGCCTGACAGATCTACCACCGAATAGTTGTCCTTGTATGTATAGTGCTGGAACTCCCTCACCATTCCAAGGAAATTATTCTTGAGCACGATGATCTTAACCGGCACATTAAACTGCCTCATGGTAGCTAACTCCATCATGGACATCTGAAAAGAGCCGTCACCGCAGACTGCCACTACCTGTTTGTCCGGAGCGGCAAGCTTCGCCCCCATTGCCGCGGGGATAGAGTATCCCATGGTCCCCATGCCGCCTGTTGTCAGGAATCTGCCATTCTTGACGATATGATAGTTACAGGACCATATCTGATTCTGTCCGACATCCGCCACATAGACCGCATCCTCTTCCATGGACTCTGAGAGCATACGGATAAATTCGGCAGGATCTACGTAATCCGGATTCGGTTTTCTCACACGGGCCATGGTGGAACGGTATCCGTTCAGCGTTTCTATCCATTCGTCATGTTCACATGTAAATTCTTCCTTGTTAAAATCCTCAAAAATATGTCTGGCATCTCCAACTAACGGGATCGTTGGCCCTACATTCTTACCGATCTCCGCCGGGTCCACATCAATATGCACCAGCACTTTGTTTTCCGTAATCAGGTCCGGCTGGCTCACGGCACGGTCCGCCACTCTGGCGCCTACCATGATGAGCAAATCCGATTCGTTCATGGCACGATTGGCGTATGGATGCCCATTATTTCCCACCATGCCGTAATACATCGGATGTCTGGTCGGCATAGCGCTGATTCCCATCATCGTGGAGACTACCGGCACACGATGTTTCTCAACAAAAGTCCGAAGCTCCATCTCAGCCTCGCTCAGGCGCACACCGCCTCCAACACAAATGATAGGCCGCTCAGCCTTGGATAATTCCCTGACAACTTTCTGGATCTGCACTGTATGGCCTTTGATCGTCGGCTTATAGGTACGCAGATTCACTTCTTCAGGATATTTGAACTTATTTATGACTGCATTCTGTATATCGATAGGCACATCGATCAACACCGGCCCTTTTCGCCCGGAATTGGCAATATAGAAAGCCTCCTTGAACACTCTGGGGATCTGCGCGGCATCCTTGATCAGATAACTGTACTTTACAAAAGACTCCACCGCACCGGTAATATCCGCCTCCTGAAATACATCCGAACCAATCAGCTCGCTGTTTACCTGCCCTGTAATACACACGAGAGGTATACTGTCCGCAAATGCCGTGGCAATACCCGTAATCACATTCGTCGCGCCGGGACCGGATGTGACGGCACAAACACCCACCTGCCCTGTCACTCGTGCAAATCCGCTGGCCGCATGGGCAGCATTCTGTTCCGTACGAATCAGTATCGTTTTCACCGGGGAACTCAGGATACTATTGTAAAAAGGACATATTGCCACACCGGGATAACCGAATACGTACTTCACCCCTTCTTCTTCCAGACATTTCACGATTGCGTCTGCACCTAACATATTTCACTCTCCCTTTTCATCTATTTTTTTATTCATACAAGTATCTCTTATTATGTAGCAGTTCAGATACCCCCACTGTTACTTTATTCCTCTATTTTCAAAATTCTCTTCGTCAGCTTCACCGCATCTGCCGCATCTTTGGAATAACCGTCCGCACCGATCTCATCCGCATATTCCTGCGTGATCACGGCTCCGCCCACGATGATTTTGGAATCTACCTTTTTTTCTTTTGCATAGTTAATCACATGCTTCATCTGCTGCATCGTCGTTGTCATAAGCGCCGACAAAGCAATCACCTGAGCGTGATGTTCCCTGGCGGCGTCGATAATCTGTTCCTTGGGAACATCCTTGCCCAGGTCGATTACATGAAAGCCATAATTTCTGAGCATAAGCGCGACCAGATTTTTACCGATATCATGGATATCACCTTCCACCGTGGCAATCACCACGGTCGGCATCTCCTGATCTGACTGCCCTTCCATCAGCATTGGTTCCAGATATTCTATGGACGCTTTCATAGCTTCCGCGCTGGCAATGAGCTGCGGCAGGAAATACTTTCCTTTGTCAAACAACTCTCCCACTTCATTGATTGCCATAAGCAGCACGTCATCCAAAAGCTCCCTGGCCTTATGTCCTTCCTCCAGCGCTTTTCTCGTATCTTCCACAATCGAGTTGCCGTTGCCCTTCAGCACATCATTATATAATTTATCCCTGATTGTTACAGCCTGTACCTGTTCAGCCGCAGATTGCTTCAGTCGGATGCCTGTACTTTTTACCTGCGTCTCACCCATAGCTTCCCGCCTGGCTTTCACGGCATCCATCAGCTGAATGTACCGCAGATCTGCGCCCTCTTTGGCAAGCAGCAGGTCCGATGCAAAAGCACAGCTGACCAGCAGCTCCTGGGAAGGATTGGCGATCGCCATCGTTAACCCTGCCTGAATGGCCATCGTCAGAAATGTGGTGTTGACGAAACTTCTTTCCGGCAATCCGAAAGAAATATTGGATAGACCGCAGATGGTTGCCAGGCCATTGACCTTACAGTAGCGGATTGTCTGAAGCGTCTCAACAGCCGCCATTTTGTTGGCGCCCACCGTCGTCACCAGACCGTCAACTACAATGTCCTCTTTCCTCATGCCAAGGGCAAGGGCCCGTTCTTCTATTTTCTTTATGATTGTAATCTTCTCCTGAAGGCTTCCCGGAAGCCCCTCATCCGACAGCGGAAGAAGAACGAACATTGCGCCGTACTTCTTCGCGATTGGCAGCAGAGAGTCAAACTTTACCTTCTCGTATGAGATGGAATTGATCAAAGCCCTGCCCGGATACCTGCGCAAAGCCGCTTCCAGAACATCCACGTGGCTGGAATCCAACGACAGCGGCAGGTTCGTGACGCTGCTCACCGTATCAATGGCTTTTAACATCATCGCCTTCTCATCTATGCCGCCCATGCCCATATTGATATCGAGGATACTCGCTCCACAGGCTTCCTGTTCTTCGGCAAAGTCAGATACCATCTCCATGGACCCGGCCCGAAGCTGTTCCTGCAGCTTTTTCTTGCCAGTAGGATTGATACGCTCCCCGACGATAATAAAATTATTATCCAAACCAAAGGAGACCGTTTTGCGTTCGCTGGTCAAAAATCTCTTCGCGGACGCTTCTCTGTGTAGGATATTCATATCCTTCACGGAGTCTCTGAGTGCCCGGATATGCTCCGGTGTCGTTCCACAGCACCCGCCAACAACAGAAGCCCCGGCCTTCACCAGCTCCTGCATACACTCGCCAAACCTGGCCGCACTCATATCATAGACCGTATTACCTACCGCATCCAGAGAAGGAAGTCCGGCATTGGGTTTGGCAATGATCGGTACGGAAGTTACTTCCGCCATCTGCCGTATGACATCCGCCATCTTATCCGGACCGGTAGAGCAGTTGGTTCCCACCGCATCGGCGCCCAGACTCTCAAGCACGACAGCCGCAGTCACAGCGTCTGTCCCGTATAGGGTTCTTCCGTCTGACTCAAAAGTCATCGTAGCCATTACCGGCAGGTCACAGACCTCTTTCGCCGCGATCAGCGCTGCCCTGGTCTCCTGGAGACTCATCATCGTCTCAACGACCAGAAGGTCCACCCCTGCTTCCAAAAGATACTCTATCTGCTCTTTGTAGACGTCTATCAATTCCTCGAAATCCAGACGGCCCATAGGGACAAGCTGCTCGCCCGTCATGGTGAGATCTCCTGCCACGTACGCGTTGCTTCCGACAGCCTCCTTAGACAGCGCCACCAGATCAAGGTTCATCTGACGAGTATGTCCATCCAGTCCATATTCGCGCAGTTTGATACGGTTGGCTGTAAAAGTGGGTGCATAGACGATATTCGTGCCGGCATCAACAAAAGCTCTCTGAAGTTCTATCATGACATCTCTGTTTTCCAGAATCCACTGCTCCGGGCACACACCTGAAGGCATACCCTTCTTTTGCAGGTTCGACCCGGTTGCACCGTCCAGAAAAATGGGATGCTCTCTTATCAATGCTCGAAACTCCTGTTTATTCATTCCCTTCTGTACTCTCCTGTGTTGTGTCTGTTTCCGGCTCCTCATAGAAAACCGTATCGTCCGTATCAAAATTATCTCCGGTATCCCCGCCGTCTTCAGGATTCCCGGATTCCTCCGGTTCCTCCTCATCTGTCTTATTCAGATAACCGCCGCCTAAAATATTGCTCTCCTCCGTATAAGTAATACCCTCTCCTTCGGGTATTTCTCCATGCAGAATAGAGATGATGTACTGAATACGGATATTGGCCCTGTCATAATATTCTCTGGCTGCCTGTGCCATCGGCTCGTCGAAGACTTCCGCTTCGTAGGCACTGTGATACAGCGCGACGGCCTGCCGCATATTCTCGTCCGCCTCATCCGCAAGGCTGTCCACCGCTGAGAATTCATCCGGTACGGTAAGCTCCGCCATCCAGGTAAATTCCGCCTGCAGCTGATCCAGATAGGAAAGCAGCTGTCCGGTGGCATCCTCGGCAGTGGCATCTATAGCATTCATATTTTCATTAAAAGCGGCTATATGCTCAAAAAATGTACTCATATTCTCCTGATATGCCGCCAGTTCCTCGTCCTGTCCACACGCGGTGAGAAAAATCCCGCATAACACGGCAACACATAGAACCATCGCCTTATTGTATAGGAAATTTTCTCTGGCTCTCAGACCTGCAAGACAAATACCATAAACAGATCCGGACGATTTCTTATTTCCGATTTTCACACAAATTTCCTCCGGTGATACAGTATGATTTCACAATGCGTTCATATTCCTTCTGATTACCTGGTCCCGAAAATCCGGTCTCCGGCATCGCCAAGTCCAGGGCAGATATATGCATGCTCATTCAGACAACGGTCCAGATGACCCACATAAATCTGAATATCCGGATGATCTTTTCTCAAACGCTCCAAACCTTCCGGGGCAGCGATGATACACATAAACTTAATATGTTTTCCACCATGTTGTTTAATAAAATTCACGGCTTCAGAACCGGAACCACCTGTGGCAAGCATAGGGTCCACAACCACAATCGTTCTCAAATCGATAGGCTCCGGCAGCTTACAGTAGTATTCATGCGGTTCATGTGTCTCAGGATCTCTGTACAGACCAATATGTCCGACTTTCGCGCTGGGTACCAGCGCCAGAATACCGTTAACCATACCCAGACCAGCCCTCAGGATCGGCACTACCGCCATCTTCTTACCCGATATCATAGGTGTCATGCATGTTTCGAGCGGTGTCTGCACTTCCACATCCTCCAGCGGAAGATCCCTGAGCGCCTCATACCCCATCAGCATCGCAATTTCTTCGATACATTTCCTGAATTCATTGGTTCCTGTGTTGATGTCCCTGATATGGGAAATCTTATGCTGAATCAGCGGATGATCCATAATAAATACATTATCCATCTTTTGTCCTCTTTTCTTTCCTCAGCCAAATTGAAACTCCTATCTATAAATAGTACTTATTTCTGACGTTTAAGTCAACAATTTTTAAAAGACTGACCTTTATCTTTCACAAATTCACTTGCCAAAAAGGACAGCAGTCTTTATAATCTCTTTAGATTACATATTAACTTTATACTTTATGAGAAGGGAGATTTATAATGAGTAACAATTTTGAGGCCATTCGTGATGCCAGAACCCTCGGCGTTCCCAAGATGCTGCTATTGGGTTTGCAGCATATGTTCGCAATGTTTGGCGCAACTATTCTGGTACCGATTCTGGTCAACAGCTATTTTAATGGGGAGGGTCTGTCGATTCAGGTAACTCTGTTTTTTGCAGGAGTAGGCACCCTCTTTTTCCATGTCTGTTCCAAGCTGAAAGTACCTGCTTTTCTTGGTTCTTCATTCGCTTTCCTGGGAGGGTTTGCCACTGTAGCGAATCTGGACACAGGTATTTTCGCAGATATGACATATGGAGAGAAGCTTCCTTATGCCTGCGGCGGTATTGTGATCGCCGGTCTTTTTTACCTGATTCTCGCTCTGGTAATCAAGCTGGTGGGAGTCAAACGTGTCATGCGTTTCCTGCCACCTGTTGTGACAGGACCGATCATTATCTGTATCGGCTTAAGCCTGGCACCCTCCGCGGTAAACAATGCATCCTCCAACTGGTTCCTGGCACTGATTGCACTTGCAGTTATCGTAATTTTTAATATCTGGGGAAAGGGCATGTGGAAGATCATTCCCATCCTATTGGGCGTTGTAATTTCCTATGCGGTCGCTCTGATCATGAATGCCATAGGATTTACGAATGCGGATGGCAGCGCTATCCTGGATTTTTCCAGCGTTGCATCCTCCTCTTTGGTGGGGCTTCCTCCCTTTATCATCTGTAAATTTGATGTGACGGCGATCCTCGTTATGGCGCCGATCGCACTGGCTACCATGATGGAACATATCGGCGATATCTCCGCCATCTCTGCAACCGTCGGCGAAAACTATCTGGAAGATCCTGGACTTCATCGCACTCTGGTCGGCGACGGTCTGGCGACTTCCCTCTCCGCATTGTTCGGAGGACCGGC
>CAYXKS010000176.1:0-7234 GCA_964465725.1 uncultured Bacteroides sp.
CTCACGGCGACGGGCTCGTACAGGATTCTCACCTGTTTCCCCGAACAGACTACCCCTTATCATAGTACTTCGCGGCTGATTGGTCAACCTCTATGCACTCGTATAATTTTTCTTATAATTTTTCTTTTCCTTTCAAAAACATCTTTGGAGTGTAATATATAATAAAAAGCACTTGGTTTTTTATCTTCCAAATGCTTTCATCAACGACATATTTTTATTGTTATTATCTTACTGTATCCTTGTAGTAAAACCATCATAGATTCCAGACGGGACATCTTATATAATCCAATCCGGCACACCATGGCACCCCTTTTCATCCAATTTGGAAAAATCACAAATAACAGATATGATAAGAAATATTTATAGGAATTACAATCTTTCCCTTACACGAAATCTATAACAGTCCAGTTGCAGTGCAGACCCCGTCTTCATTGTTGCGACATCTGCAGTGTTCCATCCATAATATGCTGGAATACGAGATAACCTGCCCCGTACAATGCCGGTTTTTCCAGGCTTCCGTCAATCACCCTGATATGTTTGTATCCATGGCTCAGCATATGCTCATTCGTATATTCTTCTATTTCATTTATGTACCTATGGTGCAGGGATTCTTCTCCGTTCTCAAAAATCACTACTTCCGGATCATAAGTATTCACCAGCAGAGTTGTCAGCGTTTTCATCGCATCCTTGTATTCTTCCAGACACCTTAAAATATACTCCGGTGTGTGGTCGGAATCCAACAGTCGGTGCAGTTCATGAATGTCCGTAACACCTACATTTTTCAAGACATTATCGCCGGACGTATACACTTCGACACACCCTCTCTGTCCGCAGGCACACAATGTTCCTCTTGGATTGATGGAAATATGCCCAACTTCACCCGCAAAGCCGCCAGATCCATGCAGTACCTTCTCATTCATAATCACTCCCGCACCGACACCATGCTTAAAACCTACAAACACAATATCCCTGCAGTTTCTCCCGCTGCCGTAAAATAATTCCGCCAGTGCTGAGCAGTTCATATCATTGTCCATATAAACAGGCAGTTCAAAACGTTCCCGTAGAATCCTCAGAAGATTAACGTTTCTGATCTTTCCAAAGTTTGGCGGATTCAAGATAACGCCATTATAAATATCCAAAGGACCAATGGATGCAATTCCAATTCCTACAATGTTAATCTCTTTGTGCTCTTCCACGATACCTGCAATACCGTTTCCGATCATCTCCGCCAATAAAAAATTATTACAGTTATCAGATATGGTTATACATCTCTCCGACATCACATCTCCTGCAATATCCATGAGCATGATCCAAACGCTGCCACGCGATACCCACACGCAGACAGAAGCGATGCTCCACGGTTGAATCCTTAAATTTTTTGCACGCCTGCCATTCGATTTAATCTGCTCTGTTTCAGGAAAATATTCTTCTACAATGGCGGACTCTATTAATTCCGCTATAATATTGCCAACCGCCATCTTAGAGAGCTTTAACTGCAAAGCCAACTCTGACCGATTAACGGCACGGTGCAGTGCCAGCATCCTGATCACATCACCTCGATTATGAATTCGCAAATACTGCATATTTTTACTGGTATCCATGTCAACTCCGGGGATTGTTACAATCCTCATTCCATATTTTATTCTTCATAGCTCTCCGTCGGCTATTCTGCATGAGGATACTCATTGCACAGAAGTCTGTACGGTGGTTCATCCTCTTCTATCGCCGGAAAACGGCCTACTTTATAATCATACCATCTGTTGTCCGTATTGTCATCATTGCACTCAGATACTTCTCCAATTAAAATACTTCCCGTTCCCGGAACCCCATGGAACTTATGATATACATGCTGGACGATTGTAATGCTCTGACCATTTTCCAAAGTAATATATGTCCCCGCTGGCACCATATAGGAACGACCGTCACTGATAATGTTCACATCTGTATCGGCCAACCCTCCATTGCCGTCATCGTTGTATACCTCTATCTGCAGGATTCCTCCGCCCCTGTTTATGATATCCTCCATTTTATTCCAGTGAAAATGCATAGGTGCATACATATTATCACGCATAAATATCAGCTTTTCCGCATATGGCTTCGGATACTTATCCTTACAGTGCTGGTTCCCGTTCCTTATAGTAACCAGCCCAAATCCGGCTGTATCAAAATCTCCCAACCCAAAATCCGTGATATCCCAGCCCAGCATATTTTCTCTGATCTCATCATACTCATGGCCCTTGTTCTTCCATTCTTCCGGCGTCCAGTTACAGAAGGGCGGAAGCGCATATCTGTATTCTCTGATAAGTTGTTCCATCTCCCTTATGATCTTATTAATTTCCGATCTTTTCATGATTTACCTCACTTCCAATACTTTATTGTGCAAATTATCCTTTCACGGCTCCTGCCATCATTCCGGAGATGATTCTCTTGCTGAAAGAGAAATAAAGTAACATAGCCGGAACCATTGAGGCCATAATTGCCGCCATAAACCGAGGATAATTAATATCATGAGCCCCTTTAAACGCGTTAAGTCCTACAGGAATCGTGCGCAGAGCATCATTTTTTACCAAAATAAGTGCAAAGGAAAATTCATTCCAGGCAGCAAAGAATTGGATAATCGCAACTGTCGCGATAACCGGTACCGCAAGAGGAAGTATAATGATAACCATTGTCCTAAAAAAACCACAACCGTCAATAGCAGCAGCATCTTCCAAATCTGCCGGGATCGATTTGATATAGCTCTCCATCAGCATGACAGAAATCGGAATTCCAAATGCAACATAAGGAAGAATAAGCGTATACCATTGATTATCGATTCCCGCCTGCCGGAACTGAATATACATCGGTACCAGCAGAGCATGTACCGGTATCAGCATGCCTATAATAAAATAGTTATAGATCAGATTTCTTCCCTTGAATTTTCTTCTGGCTAGAACATAAGCCGCCGGAAATACTGTGATTACAATAACTGCAAGCGTCAGCACTGTATTTCTAAGACTGTTCCAAATATATGTCAACATATTGGTCATCCGAAATACATCGATATAGTTTTGAAAATTGATACTTTTAGGCAATGCCATGGAAGACAGCATAAATTCCTGCTGGGACTTCATAGATGCGAAAAAAATCCAGAAAATCGGAAACAAGCATGTGGCAGAAAATATCAGCATCAATATATTCAATAAAAATTTTGATAATTTATGTGACGAATAAGTCTTTTCCATACGCTATTCTTTCTCCTTCCTGATTATATTTCCAAGCAGCCGGATTATCCCCATAATTCCCATCGTAAGAATCATAATCATAACAGACATTGCACTGGCATATCCATACCTGTTTTTAATAAATGTAGTCTTATACACATTCAACGCCATTACCATGGAACTCGTCCCCGGCCCGCCGTTTGTCATAACATAAATATGATCGAATATCTTCATATTGCCGGCTATACAAAGCATAACCGCAACACCCAGCGCATCTTTTATCAGTGGAAGCGTGATATATACTGCGCGCTCAATACCTGATGCCCCATCGATCTCAGCCACTTCATAGATGCTCTGGTCAATCGCCGTCATAGCCGAAAGAATAATTGCCATATAGTAACCGATATACTGCCAGATAAGAGGAATACTCACAACAGACACGATCGTGTCCGGGTTATCCAGCCACGCACTGGCATACTCGCCCAGATTGAAAAGTCTCAATATTGTATTCAACAACCCATAGTCGTAATTAAAAATAAACATCCATACAAATCCTACAATTACTGCGGAAATCGTAGATGGGAAAAAGGATACTGTACGATGAAAAGATTTCATTTTAATAAACTTTGCATTCAAAATACAGGAAAATATGAATGCTATCGCAATTTGACCAAGCACACAAAGAACCGTTATCTGGATATTGTTGACAAAAGCATCCCAGAATGCGGCATCCTTGAACAAAATCTGATAATTCTTCAATCCGAAGAAAACCATTTTCGGCCCGCCCGACCAATTATATAAACTGTAATACGCGGCCCGCACAATAGGAACCATAACTACATATGTATAAATCACAAAAGCCGGCAACAGGCACAAAAATATATGCCACTTCCGCTTATTTTTCTGTACTATACCTTTCATAAGCCACCCCCTGTTACAAATAGAAATTAATCGTGATTTCTCATGGCATTCGCTTATATACTAAAACCAATCTCTGTTGCGACACCCAGTTCATTGTTCGCGGGAATAAAGGAGGCATTACGCCTCCTTTATCATAAATCTTAGTTGACAACCTGATCCTGTTCCAGCTGAATCGCAGAAGCAAGATCCTCAGGAGTTGTTTGGTCAATCAGGAGTGACTGAAGCCCTGTGTTCATTGTTTCACAGACACTTGCATCCATACATCCGTCATAAACCGGAACATATGTTGCTGTCTTGACAAGTTCCTGATATTCATTAAACAAATCAGATGTCTTTGTAGTATCATATTCCGGATTCTTCACTGCCGGAGAATCGCCGTGCTCCGCGGTGTCGTTTCCTACCTGTTTACTTGTAACATATTTCAGGAAGTCGATTGTAAGTTCTCTCTTCTCAGGACTCATCTCGTTTGAAGACATCGCCCAGAACCAGATGCATCCACCGGAAACTGTCGCCTGGTTAGCACTTCCACCATTTACAGCGGGAAGGAGCGCTATCTTCGTCGCCGCTTTCACATCATCCGGAGCCGAATTGTTCAGTGTAGAAATAAACCAGTCTCCGTTTGCAATCGCAGCAGCCTTCTTATTGAAATAGACTGTGTTCTGCTCAACATCATCCAACGAGTTGATATCCTCGTTAAAAGCACCGCGCTTCGCAAGATCCTGGAAACATTCCAGCGCCTTCACAAAGGATTCGTCCGTAAACTTAGCACCGCTTCCGTCAACAATCGAGTAAGTCCACTCATCTCCGGTAAAGCGGTCTCCCAGCGTGCTCAACCAACATGATTCTGCCGGCCAGTTCGCCTTATTTCCCATTACAAAGGCTGTGATTCCTTTTTCCTTGAACTTATCAACGGCATCCAGCAAATCATCCCAATTATCAGGAAACTCATCATATCCGATCTCTGACCACAATTCAGAATTATAGTAAACAAGTCCTGTACACTGGCTTTGCTTGGGAACTCCATAGATTCTGTCACCTACAGAGGCAAATTTGAAAGCATTGTCAACGTAAATGTCCTGCACATCCGCAATGTCATCCGTAATATCAGCAACCCATTCATTCTGAACAAAGGAATTCGTCCAGGAACCTTTCAGTGCGAAGATATCCGGCATGTCTCCGGATGATGCAACCGCATTGATCTTCGTCTGATAAGAAGTCTGATCCATGGTTTCTTCCATCACGGTTACATCAGGATGTGCTTCTTTCCATTCATCAACAGCCTTCCAGAATGCGTACTGATATCCATTTGTCTCAGCCTCCTCTCTGGTGTTCATACTCATTAAACTGATCGTAATTCCTTCCGTGCTGCCACTGTCACCAGCGGAAGAAGTATCTTCTGCCGTCTCCACCACAGAATCTGCACTGTCTGTATCATCCGTGCTTTCTGCTGTGTCAGTGTCATTAATTGCTGTCGTTGTGCCGCCACAAGCCGTAAGGGATACTCCCATAGCAATGGCCATTACAAATGCTGCCAATCTCTTTTTCATTTGAAATCCTCCTTTTCTTTGCCTTAGTTAGTAAACACTTTTTACTTTATATTTCAACTATACGACGGTTTGGTTCAGAAGTCAATATGATTTTATTGGTAATTTTTAATAAAACTTGTATTAATAAATGTGATAAAATGCATATTTCGTATTTTTTATCAATTTTTTGTTGATATTTTTATTAAACTTGTTTTATTATATAGGATAGAACCGGGAAAGGAGAATACTACTACTGTTACCATTTATTATTGAAAGGAGATTTTTCTATGAAAACAATTAATCTGAATCAGAACTGGCTGCTCCATGAAGCACCACTCAATTACTGTTCCACAGACCTGCAGAAGGTACAGCTCTATGACGCAGAATGGATGGAGTGCAATCTTCCCACAGATGTCAGGATGCCTCTTATTCAGTATGGCAAAATTAAAGATCCGACCCTGTCCGACTATTGCCTTGATTCCGAATGGGTTGCAAACAGATCCTGGTGGTTTGTGAAAAGATTTAATCTGACTGCCGAAGATCTGAAGAATGATATCGTAGAATTGAAAATTGACCGAATCGATACAAAAAGTGATATTTTTATCAACGGTGTATTTGTCGGATCCCACAATGATGTACACTATCCTTTTCTTTATAATGTTCTCGATTACCTCAAAGAGGGAGAGAACGAACTGGTTATCCGTGTATCAACCGGACTTGAAGACATAACAGATGAGCAATTATCAGAAATCAACTGGGCTGTCTGTACAGAATATGACAATGGTGGAAAATATCGCGGTGACAGACGCCGTGCTTTTGTCAGACGCCCACAGTACACCATCGGATGGGACTGGAATCCCAAGGTAGTCACCTGCGGAATCGGAAATGCCACGCTGCATGCCTATTCAGACATTGCAATCAGGGAAGTGTCTGTTCACACCGCATCTATCGGCGAAACAGCTCTTCTGGATGTGATGGTCAATATTGAAAATCTGGACATCATCGGCACGCGGGATTGTGACCTGCATATTGAAATTTCCCATGATGGAGAATTGGTATGTAATCAGATTCTGGAAGACCAACTGCTTTGCTCTGGTTATAATTATATCAACACGAAGGTTTCTGTAAGTGCTCCTGAACTTTGGTGGCCGTCCGGTTACGGAGATCAACCTTTATATGATGTACGGGTATATGCTGTCTATCAGCAACACAAAGAGGAATGGCCTGTATTCTCCCTCGGCATCAGAACCGTACAGATCGACCTTTCCAGAATTGATAATAATAACCGGAATTTCACTTTGATTGTGAATGGAACTCCTATCTTTGCCAAAGGAGGAGACTGGATTCCCGCAGACACGATCTATTTCCGCGTGACAGACGAAAAGCTTGACACTCTCTTAAACGAAGCGAAAGATGCCAACTTTAACTTCCTGAGAATCTGGGGTGGCGGCCTCTACGAAACAGATCATTTTTACGATATGTGCAATAAATTGGGGTTGATGCTGTGGCATGACTTCATGTTTGCATGCACCTCTTACCCAGATCACCAAGAATGGTTCCGAAATCTGGTTGCAAAAGAACTGG
>CAYXKS010000177.1:0-2804 GCA_964465725.1 uncultured Bacteroides sp.
GCCACCTCTTCCGAATGCCCCAGAACAGTCTGCACAGTCATCCACAGGACCTTCAGGTCCATTCTGAAAGAAAGATGTTCCACATACTCCACATCCTTCTCAAGGCGCCTGTCCCAGTCGAGGAAATTGCGCCCGCTGGCCTGGGCAAGCCCCGTCAGTCCCGGCCGCACAGTGTGCCGCAGCTTCTCCCTCTCAGTATAGTAAGGCAGGTAGGATACCAGCAGGGGCCTCGGCCCTATGATACTCATATCCCCCTTCAAAATATTAAAAAGTTCCGGCAGCTCATCCAGACTCGTCGCCCGCAGAAACTTCCCAAACTTCGTCAGACGCACCGCATCCGGCAGAAGTTTACCGTCCACATCCTTCTCATCCGTCATCGTCCGAAACTTACACAGCGTAAAGATCTTCTCGTTTTTCCCCGGCCTTTCCTGCCTGAACAACACCGGACTCCCCAGTTTCACCCGCACCAGCACACACAACACCAGCAAAACCGGACTCAACACAATAACCCCACACAATGAAAGCAAAAAATCAAGACCTCTTTTTATACAGTTCTTATACATACACCCTTCCTCTGTAACCAATGTCACTCAATTATGCCAATACACAGCGTCTGGCATTATGCAGCAGTCCGGCTTAACTTAATGACCTTTCCTCTGTACCACCACTTTATCTCACATCTTTGTACAGCGCATAATAATCCGTCTCCATATCATCCGCATACTTTTCATAGAACTTCCTGGCATCATCCAGAGCTTTATTATAAATTCTGTTCCCTAAAATCTCCTGAAAGAAATCCAGAATATTCCCGGTACCAATCATTCCCAGCTCCAAATCGTACTCTTCCTTGAAAAAATGTGCTATTTCATCACACAACTGCCTCTTTTCCTTTTCATCAAACGAGTACATATACGCCTCCCTCTTCTATCTGGCTTCAACACTGAGTCAACACGCAACTATGGCAAGAAACTCTTGCTCCGCAGCAAATTCAAAGTCCTAATTTAAACCGATGTCATTTAGATATGCCAGTACACAGCACCTGATATTGTGTAGTTGTCTTGAGGACCGTTGGAAAACGCCGGCACTTAGCGAGGTTTCTCACGAGCTTAGTACCGCTGCGTTTGGAATCGAGCGAAAGCGCGTCCTCAGGACAACTACACAATGTCAGGTGCGTCCGGCTTCTTAACACACCCTCAGTTTGACCCGTCCCTAAAACACCCCTTCACCGTCCGAACAATCAATTCCATATCTTCATCCGTATTCTTAATATCGCTCGGCAAGCACAACCCTCTCTTGAAAACATCCTCGCCCACGCTTCTTCCATCCTCATAATGGGATATGAAATCTTCCTTCGCAAAGAAAGGCTGCAGATGCATCGGTTTCCAGATCGGCCTGGATTCCGCATTGATTCCTTCCAGAGCATCCATCACCATATCAGGAGTCACTGCGCATCCCTCTTCAATGGTCATGCAAGACAGCCAGCAATTCGCATCGCCTTCCGGATTCAGGGGATTCATGGTGATCTCCGGTATGTCCGCAAAAGCCTCCTGATACTTTCTGTAAATCTCCTTCTTCTTTGCCTTATGCTCTGCCAGATGCAGAAGCTGTCCCCTGCCGATACCGGCTGTCACATTGCTCATCCGGTAATTGTAACCGATCTCCGAATGCTGGTAATGCCTGGCCGGGTCCCTGGACTGTGTCGCATAGAAAGTCACTTTCTTTGCTGCTTCCTCCTCAGCCGACACGAACATACCGCCGCCGGACGTAGTAATTATTTTATTGCCATTAAAAGAGTAAATTCCGTATTTTCCGAAAGTCCCCGTATATTTTCCCTGATAAGTACTGCCCAGAGACTCTGCCGCATCCTCGATCAGCGGCACATGATGTTCCTCACAGATCTCCATGATTTCTTTCAGTTTGGCCGGTGTGCCGTAGAGGTGCACGCAGATCACTGCCTTGGGATCAGGGTATTTCTCGAAAGCCCTGCGCAGCGCAGCCGGAGACATATTCCAGGTGTCCGGCTCCGAATCGATAAACACAGGAGTCCCATTCTCATAGACGATTGGATTACAGGACGCCGAAAAAGTCAGGTCGGACACAAATACCACATCTCCCCGCTTCACTCCTACCAGCTTCAGCGCGAGATGAATCGCAGCCGTACCCGAACACAATGCCGCAGCATGTCCGCAGCCCGTATACTCTGCTATTTCCTTCTCAAAAGCATTCACGTTAGGACCCAGAGGCGCAACCCAATTCGTATCAAACGCCTCCTGCACATATTTTTGCTCCTCACCATGCATGGTAGGGGACGATAAGTAAATCCTCTTTCTGTCCATAACAATTTCCGTCCTTTCGTAATAATATCCCTGTGCCTAATCATTTATCTCATCCGGGCTGTGATAAGTCGGCACTATTTTCTTAATAAACGGCCTGATATTCGAATTCTCTATCTGACACTCATCCTTCAGTTCTTTCAGCTGCATAAAGAATTCCTGTTCGTCCAATTCAATCGGTTTACCGATATAAATCATTCTATTAGCCGTTTCTTTCATGCCTTCTTCATCCATCAGCAATTCTTCATACAGCTTTTCACCCGGACGCAGCCCTGTAAATTCAATCTTGATATCCTCACCTACGCGAAAACCTGACAGTTTGATCAGATTTTCCGCCAACGTCAATATCTTGACCGGCTCACCCATATCCAGCACGAAGATCTCTCCACCTTTGGCATATGCACCCGCCTGCAATACGAGAGAAACGGCTTCCGGAATTGTCATAAAGTAGCGGATAATATCCGGATGCGT
>CAYXKS010000177.1:2904-7199 GCA_964465725.1 uncultured Bacteroides sp.
CGAGAGAAACGGCTTCCGGAATTGTCATAAAGTAGCGGATAATATCCGGATGCGTCACAGTAACCGGCCCGCCCTCCGCGATCTGCCTTCTAAACAGTGGAAGCACGCTGCCATTGCTGCCCAGCACATTACCGAAACGCACCGCCACGAATTCTGTATTATAATGTTTGTCAAAAGTCTGGATAATCATCTCGCAGATCCGCTTACTCGCTCCCATGATATTCGTGGGGTTCACCGCCTTGTCTGTGGAGATCATAACAAACCGCTGCACGCCGCTCATCGCCGCCGCCTGCGCAGTCTTGAAAGTACCGAACACATTGTTTTTCACAGCCTCAGTAGGACTATCCTCCATCAACGGCACATGCTTATGCGCCGCCGCATGGTACACGATGTCAGGCCGATACTCGGAGAAGATATAATTCATCCGGTTGGTGTTGCGCACCGAAGCGATCAATACCACAAGATCCAGTTCCGGATACTTCGCTTTCAGTTCCTGTTGAATATCATAGACCGAATTCTCATAAATATCCACGATCACGAGCTGCTTCGCCTTATGCGCCGCAATCTGCCGGCATAATTCGCTGCCGATGGAACCGCCTCCTCCGGTGACAAGAACTACTTTTCCCTGAACGTACCCAAGAATAGAGTCCATATCTACCGTAACCGGATCTCTGCCCAGCAGGTCCTCCACTTCCACATCCCGAAGCTTACTGACATTGACCTCCCCGTTTACAAGCTGATACATCCCAGGCAGAGACCGAAGCTTACAGTTCGTGTCCTTACAGATCTCAAGAATCTCCTTAATCTCAGACCTGGGCGCTGACGGCATTGCCACGATAATCTCGTCCACGTCATAAATATCCGCACACTCCACGATCTTATCTCGTCCGCCTATTACCTTAATGCCCTGAATATATCTTCCCCATTTGCCCTTGTCATCATCAATAATGCACTTAATGACCATTGTGGAGAAATTACTGTTAACGATCTCCTTGACAATCAGATTGGCAGCCTCACCTGCACCGATTACCATAACGGAGATCAAATTTTTCTTGTTCTGCTGCTTATGTTTCAACCCGCGAAAGAAGCGATAGGAAAAACGGCTTGCGAAAATACATACTACCAGCGCCGCAAGGTATGCGGCATAATAGCTTCTCGGCACAGCCCGTCCCGTAACCTTAAAAAACTGCAGTCCGATACTACCTGCCAGTGTTGACAGAACACATGCCACCACAATATTCTGCAGCTCTGTCTCCCCGGCAAAAGCCCAGAGACTGCTGTACAAATGCATTATATAGAAGATGACTAACGTCACAAGAATATTGATCGGTAAAAAGCGCTCTATCGGACGCATGAAATGATCCGGAATAGAATCCAGATGAAAATCGTACCGCCACAGAATTGCCATATAGCTGGCAATGATGATGCTGATGATATCATAGATAATCAGGCATGTCCTTCTGTAAAACAGCTTTGCATTAAAAGGTCTTCTCTTTTTATTCACATTCTCATTCATATAATCTCTACACCGCCTTCCGGCTGTCAATTAGAAGCGGCGCCAATGCCAGCAGTAAACCGCACGCAATCGGACAGCAGGGATGGAAAATCCACTCCGTCAGTCCAGCCACCGCAAAAAGAATCAGAATTGCCATCGGAAGCGCCGCGCAGACTCTATCCTCTTTGTGTCTGTGAAAATAAACTGCTGCCTGTATCAGCGTACCGATACCCAACAAAATAAACACTGCACCCACATAGATACCGTGATCGTAAGCCACCTGGAGATAACTGTTATGCGCATGAACAAGAAAATTACCATCCGGTTCCATAATACCCATATCGTCATGGCCGAACTTATTCAGATTACTATAATACACTCTGAAAATTTCCAAACGGCCGTTCGTATATGAATCTTCTTTCTCCTGGTCCTCTCCGACCGCTGCAATCTCTTCTGCAGTGACTCCGGCCGCCGTATCTTCTGCAGATTCTTCCACAGCGGCACCGGCCGCCGTATCCTCCGTGGATGCAAGCAGAATATCACTTGTCCGGACAAACAGCGGGTTGTCCAGGACTTCTTCCTTAGCATCAGCAACCATATAGATCGCTCTCAGGCTGTTTTCCTCAGGAATACCCAGTATCTTCATCTGGAAAACCTGTATAAACCGCTGGATCGTGATATAGTAATAAGAATCCATATCCCTGCCATGCACGATCTCCACCGGCATTTCCTCAATTTCATGCAGCTCCGGTCTTGCGACAACAGCAGGAACGATTCTCTGCGCTGTAAAAATTACCGGGAAACAGAGCGAGGCCGCCAACAGCATCATACCTATACTCCTGAGCATCCTGCGCCATCTGCCCTTCAGCGAAAAACACATCACGGGAATCATGATCACACCGGTCACTGCAATCGCCAGATAACCCGTCCTGGACAAAGTAAACAACAAGTACACCGCCGACACACCCAAAACAATCAATTCCTTATATACGGCAACAAGCCGCTGATCGCGTCTGTACACATCCAGAAACTTCACCAGCGCTGCACAGACCACCATAGCCAGATAAACCGCAGAAATTGTCACCGTGTGGAAGATAAACGGGTATCTGTAATACTGGAAAAACATATATGGTCTGTGAAGCAGGCAATACAATACCATCACCCCAAAATGGAACAAAATCCCGTTACATACATTACGCAGAAGAGCAGCCTTTTTCTCCCAGGCTGCCATATTCAGATAATACAGCGTAAAGGCGCAAACCAGATAAATAGGCCAGCCCCTCGTATTACGGTATATAATAATCAGCGCAAAGAATCCGCCCACCAGAATGCTATACCAAATGGAAAAGCCTCTAATCCGTCTTTTCACCGCAAAGCGAATTGTTCCGATCAGAATCAGTCCTGCCAATACTCCTACCCAGACAGTGAGTTTGATCACAGGAATATCCAACTCTTCCGGATCCTGAAGTGCTGCCAGCGCCTTCTGATAATACTGGTATCCCACGATCCCGGCAATCACGCAATATATTAAATTGATCACATTAAACAGATCTTTGAATTTATAAGTCACGAGAACGGCAAGCGCCAGAAAAATCAGCATCTGCCTGTAAGCCACGGTGTGATGCAGTTCAAACAGTCCGTTCATATAATTACAGCATGCCCAGATCGCGCCCGCAAAAAACATCGACTGCAGATAGTTCTGCCAATTATCTTTCAAAACTATCGCAAGCGTTCTGTCCGACGCATATCCTGTTCTGTCATGATTGACTGCATAGAGCAGAATTGCCGCGGCAAGCAGAATGCTCACCTCAAAGAACACAATAGACACTGTATTGGTGGAAAAGAGACGTCCCGGCCATACAGCCACAAAGGCACCTGCAGCCGCAAGCACGATCAACGGATTGCACACTGTCTTTACAATCTTCTCCACTGTAACCAGCGTGTTCCGTTCCGGATACTTCTTATAATATCTGCCGGTCAGATATGTGACCAGAATTCCAAACAGCACAAACAGGACATCACATACCAATGTTCTGCCCTTGCGAAGCGGCACTTCATACTCATAGGAAGCTACCATGCAGTGCTCTTCGTCTTCCACATCCCCATAGTAAAGCGTGCCGTTATACATATTGCCAGAAGCTGCCGTATCCTCGAAAGCCACACGGAACGGAGATTCCATTCCCTGAACCAGATAATAATACGCCTGTCCGACTTCCGTATCGATATTGATCTGTACCGTACAGTCTCCGGGTATGGATTTCATATCCTTCGTATTAATCACCTGCTGCATGATTATGCTCATGGAGGCATCATACAACACGAAGTTGAACTCCTCACCGACAGTTCCTTCCGAAAGATAAATATCGATGTTCTTCAGCCTGTCATACTGCGCGACAAACATCTGCTGTACTACATTCCCCGATACGATCTCGTCTGATTCCATCACAATCTGCCGGTTGCTGTCAGATATGATCGTCTCATTAACCAGCCGCAGCGGCCACAGTAAAAGAACTACGCACACCACAATTACCCAGACAGTCCCGCAGACTGCTTGTCTCTTATTCATTATTCTATTCATTGTTTATTCCTGATCTTGAATCCCTGATATCTTTCTCTGCCTGAATTTCCGCCGTCTTCGACACAAAATGCGCGTTGTCGCGGAAATATCATTGCTTAGTATATCACGATTGTATATTTTTTACAACTAATGGTAAATTTGCTTTTGGAGTTAATGTAACAGTTCATCCTTCGGCTTCACTGTTACCGAATCTGCCAATCGAGCAAAGCTCAATTTTTCCAA
>CAYXKS010000178.1:0-4756 GCA_964465725.1 uncultured Bacteroides sp.
TCTAAAATCTGTAATATTTATCTATCATTTCCAAGCTCATCATGTCTCTTAGATTATTATTAATAAGTATACTAATCATATCAGCAATATTAATATAATGCTGTTTTTTGAAAAATGCAAGTGATTTTAATCTTTTTCCATTCATATTAAAAGGTAGGGAAACGAAATAGGAGATCCGCAAATAAGGCTCTTCGCCATATCCAGACCTCCATCAAAGAACAGCTGAACACGCAGAATTTCAGATTCTGCATACACAGAAAATTTCTAACAATAGTAATCCTTTATCCGCTCATATTCCTCTGCGCTGATTCTGATAATCGTGCCATGCTTATATCCATACGGAAAATGGAACTTCTCGTCAGAACGCACAAATCTGCCTGATTCCATACATTCAGCCACGAACGGGACATATCCCTGCCCCTCTCCCGGCACACCATAATAATCCAGAAAAAGGCACCATCTTCCATCCTCCAGCCGGACTGCTGTCGGCGCCTCATACTGCCCGGCCTCAATTGACATCATACTCTCATCGAATGCTTTCACCCGCTCAAACGGCCCTGTCACATCCTCTGATTTCAACAAGATAATGTTCTGGGGATTTCCCTCGCTTTTTACGAAAAGATAATACCAGCCGTTTTCCTCGTACATCGCGGAGTCGATCACACCGGAGTCTTCTTTCCGATAAAGGACCTCCGGTTTTGAAAATTGTTCAAAATCCTTTGTCCGGCAGTAATAAATCGCTTTCTGTCCATAATGATTGCTCCTATGTGAGGAAGACCAGTGGATCACGTAGTCATCACATTTTTTGTCATAAATAATGTCCGGCGCCCACAAACAGCCAAAATCCTCGTCGCCCAGCCTCACCAGTCTCTGCTCTGACCATGACACCAGGTCTGTAGATTCCCACACAGCCAGACATTTACTGCCGTTCCTGCCGATCTCATCCCATGAATGATGGTACTGGTTCCTCATCCCATATGACAGGCTTAAGTCCGTCGCAAATATATAGTACTTCCCTGTACGCTCACACTTGATGACAGTAAAATCCCGGACGCCCTTGTCACCATAATATGCCCACAATACAGGCTGTCCGCCGTTCACTTCCTCCCATGTAAAGCCATCCTTGCTCACTCCGAAATACACCTGCTCTCCGTCAGGCGATGTCTTTTCCCTGAAATGTACAAATAAATATGCCATATACCGTGTTTCCTCATATAATAAATTATCGTTGCCTTGCTTTCTGTCACAATTTTTCCTCTCCGGTTTAACGGTTCAGGATATTTTCAATCTGTTCAAGTTCTTTGCTTTCAAACCGGGTATTTTCCAGCATTCCCACATTGTCTGTGATCTGCGATGCCCTGGACGCGCCGATCAATACACTGGTAATGTCCCCGTCCCGCATGATCCATGCCAGTGCCATCTGCGCCAGGCTCTGCCCACGCTCTTTCGCAACTTCGTTTAAAGCCCGCACTTTTCCCAGCGTCTCATCCGTTATGGCTTCTTCCTTCAGGAATCTCCCGTCTGTCTTAACGCGGCTGTTTTCGGGAATACCGTTCAGATAACGGTCCGTCAACAGCCCCTGGGCCAAAGGACAGAACGTGATGATGCCTATCCCATTCTCCGCGGCATAGGCTTTCAGCCCGTCGCTCTCAATACTGCGTTCAAACATGGAGTACTTCCTCTGATTGATGATAAACGGCGTCCCCATCTTCCGGAACAGGTCTGCGATCGCAATTGTCTGCTCTTTATTGTAATTGGAGATACCGACATATAACGCCTTCCCGCTCCTGACAATTCCATCCAGCGCACCTGCGGTTTCTTCCAGAGGCGTCTCCGGATCCGGCCTGTGGTGATAGTAAATATCCACATAGTCCAATCCCATCCTGCGAAGGCTCTGATCCAGGCTGGCTACCAGATATTTCTTACTTCCCCAGTTCCCATAAGGTCCCGGCCACATGTCATATCCTGCCTTCGTCGAGATAACCAGTTCATCCCGGTACATGCCAAGGCTCTTTCTCAGGATCCGTCCAAAGTTCTCCTCTGCGGCGCCATAAACAGGGCCATAATTATTAGCAAGGTCAAAGTGCGTGATTCCCTCGTCAAAAGCCGTCTGGCACAGCTCCAGCATATTGTCAAAATTGCCGTTGGAGCCGAAATTGTGCCATAGCCCCAATGATACCGCCGGAAGCTTCAAGCCGCTTACCCCGCATCTGTTATACTTCATCCGATCATACCTTGTTTCCTTTGCAATAAACATTGTAAACCTCCTCTACTCGCTGCTTTGCAGCGCGAATTCAGCATCTCCTCTATATAACAACGACCGGCAGCATAAATCCGTCCTCATCAAACACCAACGGCGCAATACACACCTCCCTGTGCCAGCCCTTTCCCTCCGGATATTCTCCAAGCGGCGTTCCGAACCTGTGATATGCCATCAGGTACCGGTCTTCTCCTGGTATTTTTAAGATACTGTGATGTCCTGTCCCAAGGATGTCCCGTACCGCGCTCTTTTTCAGTATTGTATTGATAAATGTCACCGGCCCGTACAGCGAATCGGACACACCATAATTGACATGATAGTCCTCACTGCCCGTATCATCACAGGACCACGTGAAATGATACCTGTCATTCCTTTTCAGGACAGTAACCGCTTCCCTGAAATCTTTGAGTCCTCTGATATTCTGAAGGGTATCCTCCTCTATATGTACCATATCCTCAGACAGTCTGGCAATCGCTGCCTCTCCGTTGCCGAACAGCAGATAGTAATCGTCTCCTTCCTGATAAACTGACGGATCTATTGTCTGGGACATTTCTATGCCATTCCCTGCCATCATTTCCATCGTCACCATCGGCTCGTCCATCGCGATAAAAGGACCTGTCGGCGACGGTGCGACGGCAGCGCCGATACAGGAAATTCCTTCCTGATTCTTGGCACAGAAATAGAAGTAATACCTGTTGAACAAACTCCCCCGTCAGGGAATCGGATTTCTCCATGACCAGCCGTTTGTCTGTCTCATCCTTGGAGATCCGGTAGTATTGTCCGTTATCCTCCAATATGGTTGTATCGATCACATCCATTTCTTTCTCAATATAAAGAAATGTCTCAGAAAACTCTTCAAAGTCTTTGGTATACGCGGCATAGATTTTTATGCTTTCCGCTTACCTTTGATGCAAAGAAAACAAGGAACTCGCCTTTTTCTCTGTCAAACACTGCCTCCGGCGCCCACACGCACCCGGCTTCGGGTATCCCGATCTCATGGCTTTCGCCTTTTGTCCAATGTACAAGATCTTCTGTTTTCCATACGATTATACTTCTGCTTCCCTTCTCCTGAGCATCCTTCCAGCCGTTTCCATTCCAAATACACAGATCCGTAGCGATCAGATACACAGTGCCTGTCTGCGGATGCCGCACCAGAAACGGATCCCGCACACCGCAGGTACCTATCTGCGAGAACAGGACCGGATTTCCATCGTTCAGATCTTTCCAGTGCAGTCCGTCCTGACTTACAGAAAAATAGATCTGTTCACCGTTCTTTTCTTCTCCAGTAAAATGTACAAATAAATATGCTGCCATATAGGCCTCCTTTTTAGTCAATGATCAATACCGTCCCGATATTTCTATTGGATTTGCTCAATTAATTTTAACCTTTGACAGGATCATTCGCAACCCCTGCAAGAGAAAAATCCCCATTGCACAAACACCGCTTATGCAATGGGGATTTAAATGATTTTCTAATTCCCACGGGCAGCCGCTCCAATTTCTACATCAGGCTTGATTTCCTTTGCTCTCTCGTGCCATTTACCAAGATGGCGGCCATCCCATGACCAGTAATCATAGTCACCACAGGTTCGTACTGCTGCCGTAGATTTAAGTATTTCTTCTGAAGTCATGGATGAATTTACCAGTTTCTCGTCCTTGAGCGTATTTCGGATACGGCATATAAGAACAACTTCATCATGTTCACCTGTAGGGATTTCCTGATCCACTTCAAGTTCAAAACTGACCGGACTGCTGCAAAGGACAGGAACCTTGAGCGACGTGCCCATCTCCCATGCAACGGCCACATCCATCTTATCGCTGTCTCTGCCATCCGCTGTTCCAAAATAGTCCGCTAAAGGTAAATTGTCTTCCACTACAAGATTTGCGGAAAAAACTCTGTTTCTCCGAATATTTTCCAAAGTTCTCTTACTTCCGCCAATGGCACATATCACGCCAAGCTGATCAAACCAGCAATAGCTGAACCAGCAGAACAAGCCGAAATCCGGCGTATCATCCTCGTTCAGGCTGCCATAGACAAACAAAGTCTGTGGACAGATATCATTTGTTGCAGATACAGATACTTTTTTCATATTATCGTTACCTCTTTTCCAAATTATTAAGTATACGTTGCAAATACGATTCAAACTGCATGATTTCTGTTTCTGTGAAACCATCGTAATAGATTTCATTCATTTTCTGTGAGATTCTTGTGTAATCGTCCTGCAGGGATCTTGCCTTATCGGTAAGCGCGATCAGCCTGTTACGGCGATCCTTGGGGTCAGCTTGCCTGACGATCAGTCCCATACTTTCCATACGGTCAAGCATCGCAGTAAGCGTTGTATTCGCCAGGCTCGTCTGTGCAGACAGACTGCTGATACTGATAGCATCATTCTGCCAAAGCACGTACAAAATCCGCCCTTGCGCCCCATTGAATGAATCAATCCCCGACGCCGCCAGCATATGGTCAAATATCCGGGTTCCCATCTGCTTGATGCG
>CAYXKS010000178.1:4856-7187 GCA_964465725.1 uncultured Bacteroides sp.
CCTATATCTCCAGGCGATCCACTTCTTCTTTTCCCGTTACACGCTCAGCTTCTTCAAATTCTTCAAATACTCTTCCACATTCCGATATCGTATCTCTCCGTCCATCCGGTTCTCACCGCGGTACAGGACATACTTGCCTGTAATCGGCCCATAGCGGTGCTCCGTATCAGAGCATTTCTGCCCGTCCATAAGATGACGATACTGCTGCGGCACCGCTTCAGCGCTGTGCTTGATCTCATAGATCTCACAGGAAGCCGCCGCCGGATCAAAAACCACCATATCAAATTCACCGATTGGAAACTGCAGGACAAAGACCTCTTTTTTCGGGTTCGCAAGCCTGGTCTCCAGAAGGACAATATCCTCCATCATCCGGCCTTTCACCTCATTCAGAATACGTTCCGAAACAGCGTTACGCTCCGGAAGAGAAAGGCGCTTAAACTTCTCGTCCAGAAGAAGGCTCTTTATCAGCGCATCCGCCTGCGCATAGCGCATACCCGGCTGGGAAATAACGTTCCGGGTCTCTTTCCGGTTGACATTGGACAGGCTGACCACGTCAATTTCCTGGAACAGATCCAGCAGATACAAATATTCCCGTATTTCTGTACGATGCGCTTCTTCCAGCAGCACCGTCTGTTCCGGCCGGTTTCGGATCTCCAGCAATTCCCGCAGCCGTCCGGTCACGGAAGTAATATCGATGCGATCCAGAATGTCATTCGGCGCCATTCTGTCCCGCCGCAGATTCCGCGCCGAAAGCGCCAGATCAGCGGATCGAAAGTCCCGGGTCAATACTTCCAGGGTGAAACGATGGTTCATATCTTCAACCACCCGATTAATGGCGCTGGTCAGTTCATTCTTCTCATACAGTTCCTGTAAATGGCGGAAATGTCCTTCATACTGATAACAACGCAGCGAATGCTGAATATTTCTGGCAACAGCCGAATCTACATACTCATCCGTACTCTCCTTACTGGCAAAAGTCGAGTTTTCGTTATAATGAATGCCGCCAAGACTCATGGTGCCGCCATAACGAATGTATTCGTCAATTCCCTGAATGCCAAGAACCTCTTCAAACTCCCGATAGGGTATAAATGTAGTGTGCAGTAAGATGCACCGGTCATATAACTGCTCATCTTCCGTGAAAAGAAACCCCAGAGAATTCGTACCGGACAGTACGATCTTCATGCCACAAGCTGCAAATACATCGGACAGCAGCGCCGCACCTTCAATAAAATCTTCCATCAATGTAACTTCATCTATGAAGACATATTGATACCCCTTCTCTTCCAGATATCTTAAATCATGGTTCACATCCGCCAGCGTATTCTTTGCCGTGATCTGCAGGAACGCCGTTTTCGCAAGATCGGTATCGCTCATCTGTGCAAAAATCTGGCGGATCATAGTAGTCTTCCCCGTCCGGCGCAGTCCATAAAGAATAAAGACCTTGTCCTGCGGCGCACCATAGATATAATCCTGCAGTTTCTGAAAGCATTCCCGCTTTCTGTATTGACGGACTGCCATGGAAAAGGCGCGCAAAGATTCACCCAGTCGGACGCTTGTCAGAAAATCCTGTCTCTGTGAAGCGACATAAACTTTTTTCGGCATACTGTCCCGAAGTGTTTTCTGTTCCTTCTCCAGCATCTTTCGAAAAGCGATCTGCTCCTGCAGGGCCGCCACCTCACCGCCGGGGATATATTTTTCATGACGTTTCTTATTCTCTGTCCAACGATGGTAATAATATATTTTTCCATTGATCTTTTTTGTCGAAACGGAACCGGCCGGTAGTTGTGCGATCTGCCGCTCAATCTCTTCCAGCCGGGATAAAATTTTGTTTTGCTCCATGCGATCCCTCCTTGCATTGTTGCAAATATTATACCCCATTATACCCAAATCGTCGAGGGTATAATGGGGTATATTCCCTTGCCAGAACGAACTTCGCACTCAATCCCACTGCCCGGGAAACTTCCTCTTAACCGGCGCATCAAACGCTTTCGTAAATGCTTCATTCTCCGCCTCCGGCAAGTCCTCGAAGATCTCCGACTCATAGAACTTTCCGCCGAAATGCGAAAGTCCGCCTTCCGCAAGTTCTATTCCCATAAATGCATCGAAGTTCTTCCCGTCCGTCGTAGTGATCCCGAAATGATCACAGGTCCGGAAGCCATGCCGCGGATAGTACTCCGGTTCGCCGAGGATCACAACGCCTTCATACCCGGCTTCCTTTGCCAGAGCAAGCGTCTCCTCCAGCAGCAGGCCGCCCACGCCGCACCCCTGCCATTTAGGAGCCACGCAGAGCGGTCCGAATGTCAGGATCTCTTTGAGCTGATCTTTCTGGTC
>CAYXKS010000179.1:0-7120 GCA_964465725.1 uncultured Bacteroides sp.
GGAAGTAAAGAGGAAATTATATGCTGCAAGGAATTATGATTTTGATTGTTATTGTTGCTGTGCTGTGCTTACTTGTGTCGGTATGGGACTGCAGCAGATTTGTCACGACAGAGTATGAGATCGTGTCAGAAAAGATTGCAAAACCCTGCAAATTCGTACTTCTTTCCGACCTGCATAATAAAACCTATGGACATGATAATGAGCGTCTGATCAGCCGTATTGAAGAGATATCTCCCGATGCAGTATTAGTGGCGGGAGATATGCTTACGGCTGTCAGGGGACAACCATATGATAACGCGCTTACTCTGATGAAGCTGTTGGCTTCCAGATATCCGGTATACTATGGCATGGGGAATCATGAATATAGACTGGAACTATATCCGGATCAGTACGGTGATATGTATGATAAGTATATGTTCGGATTAAGGGCGGCGGGAATTGAACCGCTGATTAATCAGAACACGTATTTGCCGTCATATAATATAGCGGTCTGCGGCTCCTTGATTGACAGGGTATATTATAGAAGATTTCGCAAGCATCCTATGCCGCCTGATTATCTTACGAAGATTCTGGGGGAGCCGAGGGCGGACGCCTGCCAGATTCTGATCGCCCATAACCCGTTGTATTTCGAGGAATATGCGGCGTGGGGAGCGGATGTGGTAGTATCGGGGCATGTACATGGCGGTATTATGAGGCTTCCGTTATTGGGCGGAGTCCTGTCGCCTAATTTGAGCCTTTTTCCGAAATACGACGGCGGCAGATTCAAGCAGGGCAGATCGACCATGATCCTCAGCAGGGGGTTGGGGACTCACACGATTCCTCTCAGAATCTTCAACCCGGCGGAACTGATAGTGGTGGAATTGAAGAAAGACAGTGACGGACGACGGTAAAGATCCGGTTATTATGTGATATTTCAAGGTCAAAAACCCTGCCGTAAGCAACGGGGCATTTGACCCTCGCGGCAGTCGCCAATATGCCCAAACCAACCGAGGTTGGTTTTAAGCAGTCACTTGGCTCGTTGATCGCGGGAATAATGCAGGGCAGGGAAACAGGCAAGACAGAAAGGACAGGCTGTGACATGGCGATTCCTGTGAAGTTAGAGGTGTTTGAGGGGCCGTTGGATCTGCTCCTGCACCTGATCGATAAGAATAAAGTAGATATTTACGATATCCCCATTGTAGAGATCACAGAACAATATCTGGATTACATCAGGCAGATGGAGACAGAGGATATGAATGTGGTCAGCGAGTTTCTTGTGATGGCTGCCACGCTGATTGATATTAAATGCAGAATGCTCCTTCCGAAAGAAGTGAATGAGGAGGGGGAAGAGGAAGATCCGAGAGCAGAATTGGTCGAGAAGCTGTTGGAATATAAGATGTGCAAGTATATGTCCTACGAGCTTCGCGACCGTATGATCGATGCGGAGCGTAGTTTCTACAAAAATCCGACATTGCCGAAAGAGGTGGCCGATTACAGGCAGCCTGTGGACTATGAAGAATTGATCGGCGATATGACATTGCAGAAGCTTCATGAGATTTTCAGACAGGTCATAAAACGCCAGGAGGATAAGATCGATCCGGTCAGAAGCACTTTCGGGAACATAGAGAAGGATGAGATCGATATGGATCTGAAGATGACTTATGTGGAGGCCTATGTCCGCAGTCACAGGACCTTCAGTTTCCGGAAGCTGCTGGAGAAGCAGAGCAGTAAGATGGAAGTGATCGTGACATTCCTGGTGATTCTGGAGATGATCAAGACCGGCAGAATCTGTATCGAACAGGAAGATATTTTTGCAGATATTATTATCACGACGAAAGATGTGAGTGGAAAAGAACCTCTACAGCTGACGTCCGTCGGATAATTCGACGAAAGAAGCAGGCAGTTGTGCTACGAAAGCGTGCAGATGGCATAGTGAGGGATGAAGTCATGGAGAGAGCGAAGGCAAAAGCGGTTTTGGAGGCGATTCTGTTTACGATGGGAGATTCCGTCGCTATAGACAGCCTCGCTGCGGTGATTGAGGAAGACAAGAAGACTACACGGGCTATTTTGGAAGAAATGACACAGGACTACAGCGCAGAGGACAGAGGAATCGGATTGACGATGCTTGACAATGCGGTACAGATGTGTACCAAAGGGGAACTGTACGAGTATCTGATCAAGATCGCCAAGGCGCCGAAGAAATTTGTATTGACAGACACACTCTTAGAGACACTGTCGATCATAGCTTATAAGCAGCCGGTAACCAGACTGGAAATAGAGAGGGTTAGAGGCGTGAGCTGTGACCATGCGGTGAATAAGCTGTTGGAGTATGATCTGATTATGGAGGTGGGACGCCTGGATGCGCCGGGACGCCCGCTTTTATTCGGGACAACAGAACAGTTCCTGCGGAGTTTCGGCGTGAAATCCATAGAGGACCTTCCGGAACTGAATGCGGTCCAGATTGAGGAATTCAAGCAGCAGGCAGAGTCAGAAGTGCAGATGCAGCTGGATATATAAATCAATTTAATTTAGGAAAACGGAGGAAGAATGGTATGGAAAGAGCAAATGTTTATTTCACGACATTTAAGGCTACAGAACATGAGAATCTGTTGCAGAAACTGCATCGTCTGATGAAGACGGCGGGATTCGAGACGATTGACTTCTCGGATAAGTATGCGGCGATCAAGATTCATTTCGGAGAGTACGGCAATCTGGCATTCCTGCGCCCGAATTATGCGAGGGTGGTAGCGGATTATGTGAAGGAGCTGGGCGGCAAGCCGTTTCTTACAGACTGTAATACTCTGTATGTAGGCAGCAGAAAGAATGCCCTTGACCATCTAGAGACGGCTTACATAAATGGTTTCTCGCCTTATCAGACAGGATGCCATGTGATTATCGGCGACGGCCTGAAGGGAACGGATGAAACGCTGGTTCCCATTGACGGGGAGTATGTGAAGGAAGCGAAGATCGGTCATGCGATCATGGATGCGGATGTATTTATCTCGCTTACACATTTCAAGGGGCATGAGATGGCTGGATTCGGAGGGGCACTGAAGAATATCGGTATGGGCTGCGGTTCCAGGGCAGGCAAGATGGAGCAGCATTGTGATGGCAAACCGAGCGTGGAGCCTTCCGCCTGTGTGGGTTGTGGTGCTTGTGACAGGATATGTGCGCACGGTGCGCCAATCATCGAGAATGGCAAGGCGCATATAGATCATAATAAATGTGTGGGCTGCGGGCGGTGTCTGGCTGTATGTCCGAAAGACGCGATCTCGGCAGATTTTGAAGACTCCATTGCGGTATTGAATTACAGGATGGCGGAATACAGTCTGGCGGTATGTAAGGACAGACCTTGCTTCCATATATCCTTGATCTGTGATGTATCACCGAACTGCGACTGCCATGCCGAGAATGATATTCCGATTATCCCGAATGTAGGAATGCTGGCCTCCTTTGACCCGGTTGCGCTGGATCAGGCATGTGCTGACCTGTGTAATCAGATGACACCGGTGGAGAGCAGCGTTCTGGGAGAAAATTTGAAGAAACTTGGCAATGAGGAAGGACATGATCATTTCTTTATGACACACCCGGATACTGAGTGGAGAAGCTGTATCGCACATGCGGTTAAGATCGGTCTGGGTACGGATCAGTATGAGCTTATCCGGATTTGAAGCACAGGCAGTAAAATCATTGAAAGAAGATTGAATATGCAGAATTGTGCAGAGAATGTTTTTTGAAAAGTCAGATGCTTCAGTGTAGTTATTTGGACCAGAACTTTACATTTACTGTAAAGTCTGTGGAAATATGTAAATTTTTCAGTCAGCTATAGAAAAGGATGGGGATTATATGAAAACCGATGAGAAGTTAAATGCGCTCCGCCAGTTGATGGGGGAAAGGAGTCTTTCTGCCTATATTATTCCAACCGATGACTTCCACAGCTCAGAGTATGTGGGCAGATATTTTAAGGCAAGAGAGTATATGTCAGGATTTACCGGGTCGGCGGGTACGCTGGTGGTATTGCATAACAAAGCGGCTTTGTGGACGGACGGCAGGTATTTCCTGCAGGCAGCGAAACAGCTGGAAGACAGTTCGATCATGCTGATGCGTTCCGGACAGCCGGGCGTTCCTGAGATAGGACAGTATTTATACGATAATCTGCAGGAAAACGCTGTCATCGGTTTTGACGGAAGAACCGTTACCCGCAAATTTGTGAAAACGATCGCGGAGAAGACGGACGAAAAGCAGATAACTTTTGACGGAAGGGAAGATCTGGTAGATAAAATCTGGACAGACCGCCCGGAGCTTTCGAGAGAACCGGTATGGGAGCTTGACGTCCAATATGCCGGGAAAAGCAGGGCGGAGAAGATCCAGGAAGTGCGGGCTAAGATGCAGGAGGAAAAGGCGGACTACCTGCTTCTCACCGCATTGGATGAGATCGCATGGCTCTTTAACCTTCGCGGAGGAGATGTCGCGTACACTCCCGTGTTCCTTTCCTATTTATTGTTGACGCAGGAGCAGATACTTCTTTTTGCCCACAAGGAGATTTTTTCCGAAGAACTGTCAGTGAAGTTAGGGCAGGAAGGTGTGGTTATAGACCGCTATGATGCCATAGAGCAGGCTGTCAGTGATCTGCCGGCAGAAAGCAGGATATGGCTTGACAGTGGCGTTGTAAATTACAGGTTAACGGAGAGTGTGCCGGAGTCGGTGGAGGTTCTCGATCAGGCCAGTCCAGTTGTGCTTATGAAGGCCGTCAAGACACCGACAGAGATGGAGAATGTGCGGGCAGCTCATGTGAAGGATGGCGTAGCGGTGACAAGATTTATCCATTGGCTGAAATCAAGTGTGGGCAGCGAAGAGGTTACGGAGATGAGCGCTGCCGGAAAACTTGAGGAATTTCGCAGGCAGATGGACGGTTATCTGGAGCCGAGTTTCGACTCGATTATTGCTTATGGACCGCACGGTGCCATTGTGCATTATGCGCCTACCGAGCAGACAGACTCTAGGATGAGAAGAGAAAGCTTCTGTCTGGCGGACACCGGCGGACATTACAGAGAAGGCACCACGGACATCACCCGTACAATAACGCTGGGTACACTGTCGGAGGAGGAAAAAAGAGCCTATACCACAGTTTTGCGGGGACATCTGACTCTGGGTGCAGTGAAGTTCGTGGAGGGCGTCAATGGGCAGAATCTGGACGTGCTTGCGAGGGAACCGTTGTGGGAAGCAGGGATGGATTATAACCATGGCACCGGGCATGGAGTAGGATATATTCTCGGTGTGCATGAGGGCCCTCAGAGATTCCACTGGCGGCTTGCTCCCGGCGCAAAGAGCGTCCCGCTTCAGGAAGGGATGATTATCTCCAATGAACCGGGGCTTTATCTGGAAGGAAAGTTCGGTATCCGGCATGAGAATCTTATGCTGTGCCGGAAAGGTGAAAAGAATGAATATGGCCAGTTTATGTACCTGGAACCGCTGACGATGGTGCCCTTTGATCGGGAGGCGATAGTGCCGGAACTGATGAGTAAGAAAGAGCTGCAGTGGCTGAATGATTATCATAGGAGAGTGTACGAGACTTTGGCGCCTCATATGGAGGAAGACGAAGTGACGTGGCTGCGTGAGATGACGGCGGAAATATAATTAAAACAGTCCTTTTGTTTTTTGTTGCCTTGATAATTGAATAGACTTTGCACACTGATTGTGCTACACTTACATTGTAGCAAATCAGTATAGTGAATGACATAACAAATTTCTGCTTCCGGCTCTTGCAGAAACCATATACGGAAGCCTCTGTAAGGCTGAAAATGAAATTTTTAATGTCGTTGACTATAGAAGCCACAATTTGAAAGTAGGTGAAAGGATGGTACAAGAAGATATGACTCTTGACGAATTAAAACAGATCACTATTGATTACTACGTAAATCTGCAACGTATAAAAAAAGCTAATACAGATAATAACCCAGAATTAGAATATCAGTTAAAAATATACAAAAACAAACTTTCTTCTTTGGGTATTCCGTCTGAAGAGTATGAAATGTAACAAATGTATTGCACAATACAGGGTGTAAAGTCTATTGAATTATTAGGGCTTTACACCTTTTTATTTTTGGCTGCATAAACAAATCGATGTCATTTAGTTTAGCCGGATGCGCATGTCATTGTGTATTAGCTTAACCTAATGACATTGATAAACAAATTGTACATCAAAATCCACAAAGACACTTTTGTATATAAATGCATATTTGGAGGAATACTTTAATAGAAGAGTGTAAACAGGGTACGGGACGTAACAGTGAAGTTGAAGGCTGAACTGTTACTACGCGGCAGTATCTGCGCAGAATGGAGGAGACAAGAAATTATGGCACAATCTACAGGAAACAGTAAATACGCCGGGACACAGACGGAAAAGAATCTGGAGGCGGCGATTGCCGGGGAATCTGTGGCAAGAAATAATTATACGTTTTTTGCGTCGAAGGCAAGAAAAGAAGGATTTGAGCAGATTGCGGCGATTTTTCAGGAGACCGCAGATAATGAAAAGGAACATGCGAAAATATGGTATGAAGAGCGCTATGGGATTCAGGGTACGGCCAAAAACCTTGCGGCAGCCGCAGCCGGGGAGAATTACGAGTGGACGGAAATGTACGCTGGATTCGCTGAGACTGCGGAGAAGGAAGGATTCCGGGAACTGGCGGCGAAGTTTCGTCTGGTTGCAGCCATAGAGAAACAGCATGAAGAGCGCTACCGGGCGCTGCTTAAAAATGTGGAGATGCAGGAAGTGTTTAAGAAGAGTGAAGTGAAGGTGTGGGAATGCCGGAATTGCGGACATGTTGTAGTGGGATGCAAGGCGCCTGAGATCTGTCCGGTATGTGCACATCCGCAGGCATATTTTGAGATTAAGGCGGAGAATTATTGATGCCATTAACAAACTTAGATGCTATTAATTAGATTATTGATGCTATTAACTAAATTATAGAGAGGAAATGTTATGATAGAGCAGGATACAATAAGGCTGCTGAGAGAGTGTGATGCAGGTATTAAAATGGGTGTGTCATCCATAGACGAGGTATTGGATTACGTGAACAGTGATGAACTGCGCAGCGTTCTGGTCAAATGCAGGGATGAGCATATCAAATTGAAGCATAAG
>CAYXKS010000180.1:0-1157 GCA_964465725.1 uncultured Bacteroides sp.
GTACTGGCACTGGCATTCCATCCACAATGCCATCGAATCTTACTGGAAAGGAATCCTGAGCCATAATCTGCGTGAGAACGCCACTTACAGGGAAGCCTGCACCATCGGTGCGGATTTCGCCAAATACGGCGATCACCTGAAACATCTTCACAAGAAATCCGACGTGGCGTTTGTGCTCTCGAACGAAGCGCTGACCGGGCTGAAATGGTTCCGTGCCCACGCTAACTTAAGTTATAACGACATCGTCCGCTGGCTCTACGACGCTTTCTACGAGCTGAATATAGAATGTGATGTCCTGTCCACCAACGACACTGACCTTTTTGATCAATATAAAATACTGGTGACTCCGGCTCTCTACAGCGTTTCCGACACTCTTGTCACTGCGCTGCGAAATTATGTGGAAAAGGGAGGGCGCCTGATCTCCACCTTTAAAACCGCCTTTTCCGATCCATCCCTGAAAATATATGCGGACGACCAGCCTCACGGACTGACGGACGTGTTCGGCATGACCTACGACCAGTTCACCGATGCAGTCAATGTAGGGCTGAAAGACTGTGATACTTCTCTTACGGCTCCAGGCTCCGTTCATTATTGGATGGAACTGCTCATCCCGGGTACTGCACGCGTGTTGGCATCCTATGATCATCCATACTGGAGCGAATATGCCGCCGTCACCGAAAACCACTACGGCGAGGGGAGCGCCGTCTATCTCGGATGCTATTTCGATGCCGGTCTTTTGAAAGATTTATTGTCCCGTCTGGTCAAAGAAGCCGGACTGACCCTCCCCGACGTAAACTATCCCATAGTTACCAAACGAGGTGTCAACAGTACAGGAAAGCGGATCACTTATCATTTCAATTATGCGGATAAACCCGCCTCCTTCCCGTGGACGGGCGGCGATGCCATCCTTCTTCTGCAGGAAAAACATATAAAATGCGGCGACACACTGACTTTGAACGGATGGGATTTCATTATTATAGAAGAAATATAGAATCCAGACTCATCTCTCACAATCTTATATTTTTAAAAAATATTCATTCCTATTAATCTTTCGTGTCACAAAACCAGTTATTTGTTTTAAGTAATGACATAGGAAATATCGTTTCCGCCCTTGCAGAAGCTTCCATATATAACTTCTGCAGGAGCCGGAAACATAA
>CAYXKS010000180.1:1257-7104 GCA_964465725.1 uncultured Bacteroides sp.
AGAAAGCACAGGACAAACAGGTGACCGACAAAGAACTGATCCGGAAAGTTCATAGCGGAAACAGGGAAGCGCTTAATACCATTATCAGCAGCTATTACGATGACATCTACCGTTTCTGTCTGTATCTGACCGGTCAGGAAACGGATTCCTATGATATCACACAAGAGGTATTTCTGCGCTTCATCAAGTACATGGGCTCTTATCAGCACAAAAATCTGAAAGGCTATCTGCTCATTATTGCCCGCAACCTGTGCCGTGACTATTACAACCACAGAAAAGACAGTTCGACTATCGAGGAGGCCATAAGCTTAGGCAGCGAGGACTCCGGTTTTACCAATCTGGAAAACTCCCTTCTCCTGTGTCAGGCATTACAAAGGCTCCCCGTCAAACAGCGCGAAGTCGTTGTCATGAGAATTTACGAAGAACTGCACTTTCACGAAATTGCCCGAATTACGGGATGCAACCTGTCAACAACCAAATCGAGATTCCGCCTGGGTATCCAAAACCTGCGGAAAATACTGGAGGATTCCAATGAAACCTGACAATAGCTCAAAGAGGACTCAGACCACTTCTGAAGCTCCACCACATAAACGCACGCCCACACTACCTCTGTGCCAGCTTCGAGGCAGCGATTTGAAGGCTGCCTTTCTAGCCTCAAACCGCCAGATTACAGTAGACGTGAAACAGAGAGAAAACACCCTGAACATGCTGCGCGAGGAAATATTGACACAAAAAAACCGTCCACTGCAGAGCAGGGGAAAACTCCTGCTCTGTCTGCTCCGTTATACAGACAGAAATCTTCCCGGCATCCACCTGCTTGGCTGCGTTGCCATGCTGCTTCTGCTATTCTATTCCGGAACCTGCGGGCCGGATCTGGAAAGCAACGCAAGGATCATCGTGTTCCTCTCCATGACATTACCCTGTTTCCTCGTCTTTCTCTCCGCCGCCGAAATCCGGCAGATCTGTTTCACCGGAATTGCAGAACTGAACGAGACCTGTTTCTTCCATGTCAGACAACTGGCCGCCTTTTCTATGGCGTTCTCCGGCATTCTGAATCTTATAGCAGTATCTGCCGGCATCCTGCTGGTAAGTTTTCAATGGAAGGTCAGACTGATACAGATCGGCCTGTACGTGCTTGTTCCTTTCATCTTCATGCAATGTATCTGCTTCGGGTGTATGATCACGGAGACAGGGCGAAGGCACATCTGGCTGAATGCAGTGCTTACGCTTCCTCTGGCAATGCTCTGTGTATCAGTTCTGCTGGACCATGCCATCTACGCTCAGTCCGCACTTTTTATCTGGGCGATTGCTTTATTGGCCGGAATAGTTATATTGGCTGCAGAGATGAAACTATTTTTTGCAAGACTGGAAAAAGGAGATATTCTATGCACAAACTAGAGTTGGTTGACCTGAATAAAACCTATAAAACCAAAGTCGCCGTGAAAGATCTCACCGTCAGTTTTGGCCACGGAATCTATGGACTTCTGGGCGAAAATGGAGCCGGTAAGACCACACTGATGCGAATGCTGTGCGGAATTTTAGAGCCCACCTCCGGGACAATCCTGTGCGACGGTATGCCGATCGGGCAGTTGGGAGGAGACTACCGGATGCTCTTAGGCTATCTCCCCCAGGATTTCGGATATTATAAGGATTTTACCGCCCTGAGGTTTTTAAACTATATCGCGGCGCTCAAAGCGCTTCCGGAGGAATACGCCCGAAAGAGAATCGAAGAAATGTTGGAAATGGTCGGCCTTGCCACCGAAAAAAAACATAAACTGAAAACTTTCTCCGGCGGCATGCTCCGGAGAATCGGCATCGCCCAGGCACTCTTAAACGACCCCGAAATTCTGGTTCTGGATGAACCCACCTCCGGACTGGACCCCGGAGAGCGCGTCCGCTTCCGCAATATCATCAGTTCCCTGGGAAAAGACAGGCTTGTACTGCTCTCCACACATATCGTCTCGGATGTGGAGTACATCGCGGACAAGATCATGCTGATGAAGGACGGGGAACTGATCTGCATGGGCGACGAATCCCAAATCCTCAGGAAAGCCGAGGGCTGCGTGTGGAAATGTCTCGTCCCGGCGAACGAGGCAGAGGCTCTTGACCGACAGTACATCATAAGCAATCTGCGAAACCAGGGACCTTTGGTAGAACTACGCATTGTCTCCAGTCAAAAACCGATGCCTGAGGCCGAACCTGCAGAGGCTTCATTGGAAGATGCGTATTTGTATCTGCTACGTTAACAACATTGGAAATTTCGTTGAATTAAGTCTCAGGGAGAACAGGCCAGATCTATTGCCGTGCTCATTCTAACAGCTTAAGCAACAGAATGGATAATTCCTTACTGACTGTAAGGAATATTAACCATAAATACATTGTATCAGGAGGACAAATATATATGCGCTTATATAGAATGGAACTATACAAATTGTGTCACAAGAAATCCTTCGCGGCTGGATTGATCGTCGTGCTGCTCTTAGGACTGTTTTTCTTCTATAATGAAGCACAGTACGGATATTGTTGCATCAACGGCACAGAATACCGTGGCTTCGAAGCAATCCGGATGGATCGTCGGATTACGGAAGAATTCAGAGGCGCCCTGACAGATAAAAAAATAAAAAAGATCATAGAAAAATACGGCTTCCCGCAGGGAAAAATGGACAGTTATAACCGCCTGCCCGGCAATTTCTTAAATACCTTTATCATGGAGTATGCTTCCGACGGCTACACCAACGATCAGGATGACTACAAGATCGCAACGAGAACACTGCCCCTTGCGGATACCGTTCTCGGGCAGCATTATGCCTCCGCCGGAATGGAACCCACATTGGAATATTATGCTGGCTGGGCGGCCTTTTTGAGTGTCTTCGGCGTTTTAATGTTAGGAGTCAGTATATTAATCCTGTATTCCGTGTCCGTCATTTTCGCCAAAGAAGAAGAGACTGAAATGAAGCCTCTGCTGTTCACGACGAAAGAAGGACCAGCCGCAGACACTCTGGCTAAGATTGCTGCAGCGTTCAGCGTGTCTGTCGGTATCTGGTTCCTTTCCGTATTCTTCCTGCTGCTGCTTCACATCACCGTATATGGAACCGATGGGCTGCACTGTCTTGCAGGACTGATCACGATGTGGTCTTTTGCCTATGAAACGCCCCTCGTGCTGCAGCCCATCGGCGCCTATCTGGCAGAAGTACTATTGGTAAGTCTGCTCGCCGTGCTGGAACTATGCGCTATCACGATCTGTGTCTCCGCCTACTGCCATAATTCCTTCTATGCCGTTGTAGGCGCCGGAATCTGCTACGCGCTTCCCTTTCTCGGTTATGTCGCCATCCAGCTTGGAACCGCACTGTTGATGATTTATTCCGCGCACAGTTCAGTTTCCTCCGGTTTTATGACCGTGTGCTGGTATTTCTTCTATTTCCTTCGCAGCGCAGTCTACTCTTCTCCCGTCTATCTTCTGGTCGGCCGGGATTCCCTGATAGACCTCAGCCGTGTTCGTGACGTTGGAGAAATGAAGCATGTATACTTCGCTCTGGCACTCGCTGCCCTCCTGCTTGTACTGTGTACTGTAAATGCCTGGCATCAGTACCGCAAGATCAGGAAAGCCTAGACCTTTATTCTTCCAGCTCCTGAAAAACGACATTTAATCTGATCTTTTCCCCGCGGTTCGATAATGTCCGTTCCGCACCGTCTTCCAGGCCAGAGATGCTCCTCTCTTCAAACTCATACATCGTACCATCCCATGTATAGGTGACAGCGCAGGCGCTCTGGTCTTCCCTGGCAAAATAGAATCTCACACCTTCGCCGGAAACAGTACCGTCCTGATATACCAGATAGTAGACATACACTCTGTCATAGGATTCCCTGATCGTACTCTTCATAAATTCCCTTGCTTTCGCCTGCAGCTGAGGAATTTTTTCCTGCGCCTGAGCCCTCGTGAGCGTGACAGAACGCCCGTCAAGTAAATCTTCACCCGAATGAGACGCCCATATCATATGGCCATCCTTCGCGTCAATATAGAAATAATAGTACTGGTGGCTGAGAATATTCGACCAGTTGACACAGTAATTGGCCGCCCTGTCATCCACGCTCTCATTGTAATAGGAATTTCTCTCAAACCCGTCCTCGGTCATACCGAAAACCTCCGATAACTTCCCGACAGCAATCTTAACAGCCTCTTCCTCTGTGATACCGCCGCTCTCTACATTATCAGCGATCTCTGCCTTCTCCTGCTCTTCTTTGGCAGCGATTTCCTCCGCATGTTCTTTTGCATACTCCTCATTGTGAGAGTATTCTCTCTTTGCTATGAAATCGATAATCTCAAGCATCTCCTCATCCGTCAGTTCCCGCTCCGGCAGACAGAAGACCGATGTGGGTTTCAGATAGCAGAATTCATACGCCCCGGCCTCCTCTTCACTGTCTACCTGTACAACCTCATTCTCCGGAAATGTACCCTCCTGATATTTGCGGACCATCTCCTGATATCTGCTCTCCTCACTCTCCGTGTAGGATCTTGTATATCCATCCGCCTCTGTCTTCTGTTCTTTCATAGTTTCCACATAGGTATCTTTCTCTTCCTGCGGCATTTCTTCCATCCGTTCCTTCACAATTGAATTGACAAATGCCCTTACCGGAACCGCCGCCACACCGACCACCACAACAACCAGGGCCGCTGCTGCCAGATTTTTGCGCCATCCTCTCTTTGTGTCTTTTCCTGAACTTTTCTTTGCGTCTTTGCCTGTATTCCTCTCTATGTCTTTATCCGTATACCTCTTTCTGTCTTTGTCCGCATTTTTGTCTATATTCTTCTTCATGCCTTTTCTTATCTCCCTATCATGGTATGCTGCTATTTCATTATTCTTTTTCTGCCCTGTCTCTGACTCTCCAGGCACTTCTGTCCTCTCTTTTACATTTTCTATAACTGCTTTCCGCATTTCTTCCTTCATCCTGATTCCATTCACGGAATTTCTCAACTCATCGATTCCCACGATTCCACACTCCTTCCTGCAATCCTGCAACTCTCCGCTCCAGCATTCCACATTCACAGAAGTTGTCCGCACTAATTCCAATATACGACATGCAAATATCTTAAAAACCTGCCTTATGTATCACATCAAACCACAACAATTCAATCTTCGTCCTCATCGTTACGAAATCTGCACATTCCGGACCACCTCCAACATTCTTATGTATCACAATGAAGCCACATTTTCACCATACAGCGATAACTTCAACTGCTCCCGTCCCCGCTGCAGTCTCTTCTTCACTGCATTCAGAGTGATTCCCAGCATCTGTGCAATCTCCGCCGTCTTGTACCCCTCAATATAATGCAGATAGACCACCGTCTTCAGCTTACCCGGCAGATTCATCAATTCTGCCAATATCTCACTCTGCTCCGGAAACTCACAGTACTGCCGGGCCTCTTCCAGAGACACTGACGGATGCCTCATTCTTCCCCTGTATACATCCCTGCACCTATTCGCAGCAACACGAATCAGCCACGCCTTCTCATGTTCCCGATCCCGAAATCCGGATGTATGCTCCATATATCTGCACAAAGTATCCTGTACCGCGTCCTGTGCATCATGTTCATTACAGAGAATCACCATACATATTCTGAAAAGCATGTCTCCATATTCCATGACAATCTCCTCCACCGACAACTGCCTCACCTCCTATAGTTTTTCGTCTTTCATCGTTTTTCGTTAACTTTAATTCCTAACTTCATGAAAATTTTTATTGCTTTCATATAGTACACGCATCAGACAGTCGAATGGTGACTTCCGGCTACAATTTTTTTAATTCTATGCAACAGTTCAACCTGCAAAATGCAGTAAATTAGAAATT
>CAYXKS010000181.1:0-4182 GCA_964465725.1 uncultured Bacteroides sp.
CCCAGCACCATCAGTGTCTGCCTGTCTGTAATATATGTTTCCGGCGTAACCGACAGGTTCATTTTTCCGTTCTCCTTAAGCCCCATGATATTGATACTGTATCTCTTGCGCACATCCAGCTCGCCGACGGTCTTTCCCACCCAGTCTTTCGGAACCTGCACTTCAAAGATCGCATGATCGTCATCCAGTTCTATATAGTCAAAAATGTGGTCAGCGCTGTAACGAATCGCCACCCAATTTGCCAGCTGTTTCTCCGGATAGATGATCTCATCGGCCCCGTTTCGAAGCAGGAACTTCGCGTGCACGTCGCTGGCCGCCCTCGACACAACCAATTTTGCCCCCAACTCTTTTAAAAGGGACGTCGTCTCCAGAGAACTCTGAAAATCATCTCCGATAGCAACGATACAAAAATCAAAATTGCGGATTCCCAGCGAAGTCAGAAAATCCGGATTCGTGCTGTCGCCAATCTGCGCATTCGTCACATAAGGCAGGATCGCATCCACTCTTCCCTCTCTCCTGTCCACCGCCATTACCTGGTGGTTCAAAGCATTTAATTTCTCCGCAATATGCCTTCCGAACAGTCCAAGTCCTACCAATAAAATTGATTTCATAATAATCTCCTTTCTAAATACCGATCATCTGTTCCTGTTCACAGCCTGTGCTGCCCATAACAACAGCATTTGTGCATTCCAAACTGCCTGCGGCGAGACGCGAATATTTCAAAAAATACTGTATTGGTCGTAAATACACAGTAAATGTGCATTTCAACCTTGAATATAACAACATCAGCCAACCATGATCTTCTCCTGTGGGAACTCCGATACATACGGATGTTTTGTTGAGAGAGCCGCATATACAATAGTCATACCTCCCACGCGTCCTAAAAACATCAGTACGATCAATACCACCTTGGAAGCTGCGCACAGTCCTGGCGTAATTCCCAGTGTAACTCCTACCGTCGCAATAGCGGACGCCGCCTCAAAAAGTGCAGGTACAATCGGCATATTCTCCACACAGCCAATGAAAATACCTCCGGCCAAAAAGAGGCTGAGATACAAAATCAACACTGTTGCCGCGTAATGCGCCGTGTCATTCGGAATCCTTCTGCCGAAAATATGAGCGTTGGGTCTGCGCCGGAATACTGCAACCGCTGTTGCAAAAAGCACCGCAAACGTGGTGACTTTCATACCGCCAGCCGTAGAGCCGGGTGAACCGCCAATCAACATGAGTAAAATCATGATCATCTGACCAGGTTCCGTGAGCTGTGCCAGATCCACCGTATTGTATCCCGCCGTACGAGTCGTGACCGACTGGAACAAAGATGCCAGAATCCTCTCTCCGGTTGTCATATCCTTCCATGCAGGCATACCAAACTCATAGAAATAGAAATATACCGCCGGAAGAAAAATCAGAATACATGTCACGGTTAAAACGACTTTACTCTGCATACGATAACGCCGCACATGGAAGCGGTTGCGTTTCACATCATCCCACGTCAAAAAACCAATACCACCCACAACGATCAGAAGCATCACGATCACATTCATTGCCACACTTCCCGTGTAAGATGTCAGCGACGAGTACTTTCCCTTGATACCCATCAGATCAAATCCCGCATTACAGAAGGAAGAGATGGAATGGAATACCGCATACCATATCCCTTTGGCAAGGCCAAATTCCGGAATCATTACGGGCAAAAGCGCCAATGCACCAACCACTTCGATGACCGCAACCATCTTCAGGATAAATCCTGTCATCCGTATGATACCTCCCATCTGGGGAGCGGCGATCGCCTCCTGCATAGTGCTTCTCTGCATAAGGCCAATTTTACGTCCCGATAATTTCACGATAAAAATCGCCACAGTGATAACTCCCAGCCCGCCAATCTGAATCAGGCACAAAATCACTGCCTGTCCGAATGCGGACCAATAAGTGGCCGTGTCGTTAGTGACCAGTCCTGTCACACAGGCGGCCGAAGTTGCAGTAAACAACGCATCCAGTAAAGATGCGCTGCCCCCATCTGCCCTTGCCCACGGCAGCATCAACAGAATCGTTCCCAGAGTAATCACTCCCATAAAGCTCAGCATTATAATTTGGGAAGACGAAAACCGCCTTTTCTTCCATTTAGTCCTCATAATATTCCTCATAGTATTCCTCATTTATGCGCATATTTTTTTGCATACAAAATTCGTGCCAAATGCGCTCAGACACAAATCCCGCTTGTGAGAAATCCTCCACATATGGCTTTCTCACACTGTTCTCCATTTCACCGCCTTTGTGTTGGAGGCAAAAATCAATGTCAATAAGTTAAGCCAGTACACTGTGCCTGACATTGGGCACAAATAATGATAAAATTTCACGATACACTGCCCGGCAGATGAATCTCCTCCCCCAGCTTGAAAGAATAAAGAATTTTCTCTGTATTCTTACATCCGGAATACTGCTCCAGTGCCTCCGCATAATAATCCAGCTGCACATGATACCGCTTGGTCAGTTCCTCCGCCGTCTTCACCGCGTCTGTCTTATAGTCAAGCAGAACGAACCTTTCCTCTTCCTCGAAAAAGACGTCTATGATTCCCTGAATCAGCACAGTCTCTTCCCCTGGAAAATCCTGGCTCAGACGGTTCGCCGGAAGCCCCAACACAAAAGGTTGTTCCTTGTAGAGCCTGCCGTCCCGCGCCGCCACCCCCATCCGCGCCGCTGTCTCACTCATCAGAAATGTCACGATCTTCGGTACGGAGACGACTGCATAATAGTCATCCGAAAGCCTGCCGTCATGCCGCATTTGTTCCAATTCCTGTTTCATCAGCTCCTCGACGGCCCGTCTGTCATCTGTGACCTCACTGGTCAATTTTGCAAAATCAAACAATTCCATCACTTTATGGTAGGCGCTTCCCCTCATAGATCCACTGACACTCTCGTCTTTTTCCAGAAAACCGGGAAGATAAGGTACCACCGTCTCCTCCTCATACATCCGGAAAGAAAAGTCCGTTTCTTCCTGCATTCCGGCCATCTTCAATTCCGATACTGTCGTCTTGGTATACAGATTCTGCAGATTTTCGTACGGATAATGGTAGATAAAGCTGTCCGACAATCGTGTCATAAGTGCAGTATCCACATCCCTGGAGCAGTCAGACAGCAAAAGCTTTCTCTTCCTCTCTTCCAGACGGACCGTCTCCTCCAGCTTTTCCTCCACGGTGTCTTCCCAACCGGACAGCATCACTTCAACACTCATATCCTGATTATAAAGAGGATTTGACTGTTCCGGTTCCAGCCCACATTCCTGATAGAATGCATCCATACATTTATTTCTGGCCAGAGCATGAAGAAGCAGATCAAGGAAACTTCCTCCATCCAGCAGTATATCATATGGCAGCAGCGTTGTCTCCTTTTTCCAAAGAGGGAACAAATCCACAGCAGTCTTAACCGGCGATTTTACAGTCCCGGTAAGGATCAGCTTCTCCTTGGCCCTCGTCATGGCCACATACAAAATACGCATCTCCTCCGCCAGATTATCCGCTTTCATTTTCCCGGCAATCACATTCCGGCGAAGATCTCTGCTTCGCACGCGCATATCGGGATTCACATAGTCCACGCCTATCCCCGCGTCAATGTCCAGCACCAGATGTCCGTTCGCATCCCTGGTCTGAAAACTTTTCGCCAAGCCTGACACGAAACAGACCGGAAACTCCAGACCTTTGCTCTTGTGTATACTCATGATACGTACAACATCCGCATTTTCGTCCTGCAGACCCGCCTCGCCGTAATCCACCTCATATTTTTCCAATTGCTCCATATAGCGCAGGAAATAATACAGTCCAAAATAACTTGTCTTCTCATAATCTGCTGCCTTGATAAGCAGCATCTCCACATTGGCACGCCGCCTGGCCCCTTCCGGCTTCACCGCAACATAATTCAGATAATCCGTCTCCCGCAAAATGGTCTGCAGAAGTTCCTGCACCGAGAGATAGACTGCCAGATTACGGTAACGATTAATCCGTTCCAGAAAGTTTCGTATCTTCTGCACTAGCTGCCTCGACAATAGCGCTGCCTGTTGAGACTGCTGTTCTGTCTGTTGAAGCTGCGGTTCTGACTCTGCCTGATGAGGCTGCAGTCCCGTCTGCTGCGGTTCTGGCTCTGTCTGCTGCGGCTGCAGTTCTGACTGCTGCAGTACTAACTCTG
>CAYXKS010000181.1:4282-7102 GCA_964465725.1 uncultured Bacteroides sp.
GGTTCTGGCTCTGTCTGCTGCGGCTGCAGTTCTGACTGCTGCAGTACTAACTCTGCCTGCTGCGGTTGCAGTTCTGGCTGCTGCAGTACTAACTCTGCCTGCTGCGGTTGTCCCGCACATTCCTGCAGCGCATCATACAGATATTTTCCCTGCGGATATGCCGCTCGAATCACAGCGATCTCTTCCTCGCCGAATCCGCCCAGATAAGAATGCAGCACGCCGTACAGCGGAATATCCTGCAGCGGGTTATCCAGTATTCTCAGAAAATGCAGCAGCTCCTGTACCTCACTCGCCGCAAAGTATCCGGTTCGGGAAGTCATATGCACCGGAATGCCTTCCTCCTCCAGCACCCGCTTGAAAACCTCATCCCAGCCCGATGTAGTACGCAGCAGAATGACAATATCCCGATAACACACCCGTCTGAGTGCACCGCTTTCCTTATCTGTAACCTGAAATTCCCTCATCAGCTCTCTGATCTTCGCCGCTACACCATATGCCTCCTGTTCCTTAACCGAGATCTGCTCGCCTTCGTCGGCGCCCGGACGGATATCCGCTGCCTCCTCCCGTCTCTCACCGGACGTAAAAAGAAGCAGTTCAGTCGCATTTGGATTTCTTCCTTTTGCTATTGTATTCTCTCCTTGCGCCGGATACACGGCGCCCGAATGCAGGGCAGCCAGATCGTCATAGACGATTCCACCCACATCCTGCCCCATGATCTGTGCAAAAACCGTATTGACGGTATTCAGCACCTCCACCCGGCTCCTGAAATTTTGATGAAGGTCTATCCTACGTGCCGAAACCTGCTTCACACGAGACTTCCCCTGTAATGTTTCCTCCTTTCCAGGCTTCTTCTGAAGTATTTCATCCTTTCCAGGCTGCCTCTGTAGTATTTCATCCTTTCCAGGCTGCTTCTGTAACTTTTCCGTCCCATCAGGCTGCTCCCGCACCTCCTCCGCCAGGCCGTACTGCGTTACCGTTCCTTCTTCCGCTGCATCTGATTTACTCTGCCCGTCTTGCGCTCCGTATTCCAGGTATTTCTCCAGAAACAGCTCCGGCCGCGCCAAGCGGAATTTATAAATGCTCTGCTTGACATCCCCCACCATAAACCGGTTGTATCTGCCGTCCTCCTCCCCGGAAATACAGGACAATATATACTCCTGCACAAGATTGCTGTCCTGATACTCATCTATGAGTATCTCATGGAAATGGCTGCGATACTCCAACGCCGTCTCCGTCGGCGTACAATTTCCCTCCGTATCCCTTCGTACCAGAATCGACAGTGCAAAATGTTCAATATCATTAAAGTCCAGAATATTCTTGTCCCGCTTCTTCGCATCGAATGTTTCCTTAAACGCAATCGTCAAGTCAATAAGCGCCTCCACTGCCGCCCGGCAGACCTTCATCTGCTCCATAACCTGTTCTTTTATCTTGAAGAAAAATCTCTTCTGCAGATCTCCGATCTTCTCCTTCACATCCGTGCGAAGGTTTTTGGCCACCTCCCGCTTTATGTTGGAAACCGTCCCATCCTTCCTGGAAGGGAGTCTGTCAAATTTCACCGATGCAAAAGCCGAATAGAGATCATCATATCTGCCATCACCATTTTCCCCGCATCTGCGCAGGAGATATTCCACCATCTCCCTCTCGCGCTCCAGAACTTCCCCATACATATACGGACCGTCCGGCTCTTCACATATATGGACAGCATCCTGCAGCTTTTCTCTGCATCCTTCCAAAATCAGCCTTGTCTGCCTCACGAGATCACGGACCCACGGGATCGTGTCAAAGTCGATACGGCCCGTCCCTTCTTCTATACTACTATCGTCTATAACACTACCAGCGACATTCTCATCCCCCACACAATAGTCCTGCTTCCGCTCCTCAAGCCACTGCTCCGGGAAAGGTGTACTCATGGCAAAATCATAGAGCTTCAGCACAATCTCTTCCACCGCCGTGTCCCTACTGCCCGAACTGAAATACTCCATGCAGTACAGAAATTCCTGTTTGCTCGACGCATATCCGGCCTCCAACACCTCTTCCAGCGCCTCCTGCCGGATCAGCCTGGCCTCCCCCTCCTCGGCAATCCTGAATCCCGGGTCCAGCCCAATCGTATGGAACTGATTGCGCAGCACAAAAAGACAGAAACTGTCTATCGTGGTAATTCTCGCATTGTGCAACAAAGTAGTCTGTTTCTGTAAATGCTCATTCTCCGGATCTGCCGCAAGCCTGTCATTCAAGGCCCTGCTGATCCGCTCACGCATCTCTGCCGCAGCCGCGTTGGTAAAGGTCACCACCAAAAGCCTGTCAATATCTACCGGATGCTCCCCGTCACTCACCATCCTGACGATCCGCTCCACGAGCACCGCCGTCTTCCCCGATCCCGCCGCCGCAGATACAAGCAGATTACATCCCCGTGTATCAATTACTTGCTGCTGTTTTTCCGTAAAATTAATACCCATCTATGTCTCCACACTTTCCGATCTTTCAGTTTTCACTTTCCTACAGTTCACTTCCAGTGCCAGTTAGTCACATCTTTTGTGTTTTTTAGTTATGCAGGCTATCGAATTGCTTTATATAAATGCTTGATTAATACACTTTTCGACATAAAAAAATTCATTATATGCTTCAAAATTCAGGCATGTAAATTAAGTATGCAAAAATAATAACAAATATTGGTTTTGAACTATTCTTGCTGATTTGCATACCTAAAAAACCGAATTGTTGTGGTTAGTTAAGCCAATAACACTACTTCACTTCATTCTTAATATACATCATCGCATCATCCCTGCTCATCTTCGGAAGCCTTCTCATCTCATACCCCTC
>CAYXKS010000182.1:0-7098 GCA_964465725.1 uncultured Bacteroides sp.
TGATATTGTGTAGTTGTCCTGAGGGCCGCCCCCAAACGCCGGCACTTAGCGAGGTGAAAATTTACAATGCAATTACATTGCTTTGTAAATTTCGAGCTTAGTACCGCTGCGTTTGGAATCGAGCGAAAGCGCGTCCTCAGGACAACTACACAATGTCAGGTGCGTCCGGGTCCGGCTTTCGAACTCCCTACACCTTCTTAACCTCCGTCCTTGAATTCATATCATAAAACCCAACCGTATTCTTATCCGAAATCACTGTCACATTCAACACATCATACAACCTGTGATATACCGTGAAGTCATCCTCCTCATATCCAGTTACCCCCAGTGAGAGTAAATAGTCTCCTCCCTGAAGATTCATCTCCTGAGTGAAAGTCACCTCGTACATCTCACCCGCCTTCACAGGTTCCAGAAACGCCTTCTCAAACATTGTATTTGTCCCTGTGATCTCTGTTCCACGCACATTCTTAATCGTAAAGGCAAAAATAGGAGCTGGTAAATCTTCCATCACCTGTACTTTCATTCGAATCGTAAAGCTATTCCCCTTAAGGATCGCCGAAGTTACCGTTCCTTTATCATCACTGATATCATATTCTGTGATGACAGCCTTCTTGGAGCCATATTCCAGAAGTTCCGGATTCTCCGCAATTCCGCCGCCTGCCGAAGCGCCTGTTGTCGCTTCTTTATCCTTGTCCGCGCCGTCCTGCCCTGCCTCTTCCGTTCCTCTTTGCTGTTTCGTTCCGGCTTCTTTCTTTTTACTGGAAGCAGCACTTCGCAGCTCTTCATCGTCAACCAACCGATCGGACTCTGGCTCCGGCGCAACATACTGACCGACCAGCACCCGCTTATAAGTATCAATCATCTCCTTCGCCGAGCCTTCACCCAGTTTAGTTCCCTGATTCAGCAACACCACTCTGTCGCAATACTTGCTGATACTGCTCAGATCATGGCTGACGAAGACAATCGTCTTCCCCATTTCCTTAAATTCTTCAAACTTATGATAACATTTCGCTTGGAAAAAAACATCCCCCACAGACAACGCTTCATCCACAATCAGAATCTCCGGATCAATATTGATCGCCACTGCAAAAGCCAGACGCACAAACATACCGCTGGAATACGTCTTCACCGGCTGGTAAACATACTCTCCGATATCCGCAAATTCCAGAATCGAATCCAGTTTCTCATCGATCTCCTTCTCCGTAAATCCTATCATGGTACCATTCAGATATATATTTTCAATTCCATTGTATTCATTGTTAAACCCGGCTCCCAGTTCCAACAGCGCAGAAATTCTGCCGTTCACCGTCACGCTGCCTCTCGTCGGATTAAGGACCCCCGTAATGATCTTCAGAATCGTGGACTTTCCAGACCCATTCGTCCCTATGATCCCCACACACTCCCCCTGGCGAATCGTCAGATCGATCCCCTTCAGAGCATGGTGCTCCGTATGATGCTTTCCCCGTCCAATTCCCAATGCCTCTTTCAACCGGTCCGAGGGCTTATCATACAACTTATAAACTTTTTCGACACCCGTCACCTGAATCGCTATATTATCCATAGTTTATCCATTCTGTCTCTGCTATAATAAACACCATTAGAAATTTCGTTTATTATAATTATAGTAAACGAAATAACAAATTTCTATTTCCGGCTCTTGCAGAAGCCGTATACGAAAGCTACTACAAAGCCGAAAACAAAATTTTTAATGTCGTTAACTATATCATAATACATCCGCAAAATGCACCCTCATTCTCCTGAAAATCAGCGTCCCGATACAGAACAGGCTGATCGTGAAAATCCAAAAATAAGTAGAAGAATAAAAATGCTCCCAAAACCAAATCTCCTCATAAATCGCACTTCTGTAGCCATTCACGATATACACAAGAGGATTCAGTTTAAAAAGCATTTTCATATTATCTGTTTTCAACATCGTAATATTCCATAGAATGGGGGTCGCCCACATACCAATCTGCAGGGCAATAGAAATAATCTGCTGCAAGTCTCTGATAAACACAACCAGCGCGCAGGTCAGATAACTCATACCCAGCACAAGAAGAAACATGCACAGGCTGTAATAGATTAGCTGCAGCGTATATACATTGGGATAATAACCGTATCCAATGGACACGATCAGCAATACCACCACGAAAAAGACATGAATAAAAGTGGCCGCAATCACTTTGATAATCGGTAAAATACTGATATTAAACACGACTTTCTTGACAAGATAATTATATTCGATCAAAGCCATCGTTCCCTGCGTGATCGCTTCGGAAAAGTAGAACCAAGGAACTAATCCCGCCGTCAGGTACAGGACATAAGGCACCTCCAGTCCACTGGCCACCATCTGACTCCTCGTGTCAAACACCTTGTCGAAAACGATCCAGTACATTACCACAGTAACGACCGGCTGTGCTGTCGCCCAGATGATTCCCAGGTAAGAACCGGCATAACGATTCTTGAAATCATTTTTCGCCAGCTTCCAGATCAGTTTTCTACTCTGAAAAAGTTCTGCCGGAATGGTCAGGATTCTTTCATAGTAAATAGTAAAAATAATACATGTAAAAGTGATCAACACACAGCCGCTGACCTTCTTCATCTGTTCCGTCACCTGATCCGCCAGTGGATTATGATGACGCACGAGCACAAGAGCCAAAATCAAACCAAGCCCCCAGAAGATAGCGACTCCTACGGACTTTTTCGGTGTCTTTATTTTCTTTTCAGATTGATTCGTATACTCTGTTTTTTCCACGCTTTCTCTTACCTCTTCATGGATGCTGTGATCCTTATCCGCAATATTCGTAACAGTTCAGCCTCTAATGAACCAATCTATTATCGGTATTTCTCCGTATACGCCGCCAGTCCTTCCCATTTCGTATCTTTTTCGGACATCACAAGCTGAGCGTCCTCCGCTATCGGCCATTTAATACCGATTGCAGGATCATTCCAGATAATGCCACCTTCATCGTTAGGATGATAGAAATCCGTACATTTATAGGCAAATTCCGCATAGTCAGACAGCACGACAAAACCATGAGCAAAATTCTTAGGGATAAAAAACTGTTTCTTATTCTCCGCAGAAAGCACTATTCCATACCATTTACCATAGGTTGCTGACCCCGGTCTCAAGTCCACCGCCACATCGAAAACTTCCCCGCTCACGACGCGGACCAGCTTATCCTGCGGATATCGAATCTGAAAATGCAATCCTCGAAGTACATTCTTCGTGGAAGCAGACTGATTGTCCTGTACAAAAATCTGATCGATACCAGCCTCTTTGAAATCATTATAATTATAGGTCTCCATAAAGTAACCCCTGGCGTCTCCAAACACAGACGGCGTGATAACTTTAAGTCCCTCAATCCCGCATGTCTCCACTGTTATTTTACCCATGATATCCGTTATCCTTTCTCGAACTTTATCCGTCACAATCTCACTCTATACGATTTCCACATCTATTGTAACAGTTCAGCCTTTGGCTTCACTGTTACGGAATCTGCCCATTCCAGATCGCCTTCGGCGAGGGGCAGATTCCCTTTTGCCTGAATTTACGTGTTCTCACGGACTTTGCAGCAAGTGCAAAGTCCTGGGCTGAACTGTTACCATCTATTCATCATCTCCACCGACAGGCACATTTCCACTGTCTCCATCGATTACGCCAGAATATCCGGCTGCACCTTTAGCATGATTAATGGAGGTGTCTATGTTCATATAGCACAGATTCAAATCAACATTTGTATCGATACCGTCCACTGTGCCTTTGGAAGTATACTGCCACATATGGTAATACCCATCATATTCCGGAACCTCCGCGTACTCGGCCAACCATGTCTTATAGGACGACAACTCCTCCATATCAACCTGGTCATTCAACCAGTTTCTGGAACCATAAATACCGGTCTCATATCCGGCATCCGCAATCGTTTTCAGGAAAGCCCTGTGAATCTTCGTCCTCTCGTCAGCCTCCAGCCCGTCCGCCCGGCCTGTGCCCCCAGTGCTCTCGCTATCCAGGAAAACTGGGTAATCCACATCATACTCTTCAATCAGACTGATCACCGCGCTGGCTTCCTCCACCGCTTCCACTTCATCAACAGCCTGCGTGAAGAAATACACGCCCACAGGGATATCTGCCTCGATTGCTCCACGGATATTCTGCTCATACATCGGGTCAAGAACAAGCGCGCCACTGGACGCTCCACGATAACCGCATCGAATAATCGCAAACTCTATACCGGCATCCTTCACTTCGTCCCAGTCTATCGTCTTATTCCATTTTGAAACGTCGATCCCGAGCTTCGCGCCGCCCTTTGCAAACTGCAGATCCGTATTTTCACTGCCGTCGGCATCCTCTTCAGCGCCCTTTACTTCCTTGTCTTCCTGGTCCGCATCGATGTCATCCTCTGTCATGATCAGGTATTCAATATCATCAAGAACACGGTATTCGATGTCTTGCTTTACCTGAATCGATGTGATCGTATTCGGAACTCTGTAACCTTCCGCCTCCGCCAGCGAAACATTGTACTCGCCAGCCCGCAGTCCATCAATATAGATAATGCCGTCCTGGTCACTGTCCGTATACTCTCCCGCGCCCTGTACCGTCACAGTGAATGGCGTACCCGTCACCAGATTTCCCACACTGTCCACGATCATGATCCTCAGATCCTTCGCCACAGAGCTCATTATCAGCGATACGCTTCTGCCCGAATAAGTCTCGATGCTCTTAAATTTTACTTCCGGATCAAAAAAAGTTTCATCCCGCAGAAAAGCAGACAGATCATCTCCTCTCTGTCCACCATTTCCGTCACTTTCCTCCGTCATCGCTGCCTCTTCCATTCCCTCGTCGGATGCCAGTCCTAGCTTCTGCTTTACCGTTTCCAGATTGGCTGCCGCAATCACACCTACAAGAGCCACAAACAGGAATATCATAATAAACAGCATTCTTTTGAATCTCTTAGAGCCCATTTGCAACCTCTATCATATACTGGCCATAATTTGTCTTCATTAAAGGCTCCGCCAGCTTCAACAGCTGTTCCCGCGTTATGAAGCCTCTCTTATATGCAATTTCCTCAATACAGGAAATGTAAAGTCCCTGTCTCTTCTGAAACGCTGCTACGAAGTCCGCCGCATCCAACAGAGAATCGTGATTTCCCGTATCCAGCCATGCAAAGCCTCGCCCCAACGTCTCCACACGCAGATCACCCCTGCGTAGATACTCATTATTGATACTCGTAATCTCGATCTCTCCTCTGGCGGAAGGCTTCACGTTCGCCGCAATCTCCACTACATCATTATCATAGAAATAAAGTCCCGGCACGGCGTAATTGCTCTTCGGATGTTCCGGCTTCTCCTCGATGGAGAGGGCCATGCCATTCTCATCAAACTCGACGACTCCGTACTCTCTCGGATCTCTTACGTAATATCCGAAAATAGTCGCTCCCTTTTCTCTGGAGGCCACTTCCCGAAGTACCTTGGAGAAACTCTGTCCGTAGAAAATATTGTCTCCCAATACCAGTGCAACCCTGTCATCTCCGATGAAATCAGCTCCGATAATAAAGGCATCCGCCAATCCTCTCGGATGTTCCTGCACCGCATACTCCATGTGCAGACCTAATTGTTCTCCCGTTCCGAACAGTTCTCGAAAAGACGGAAGGTCCCTTGGCGTGGATATGATCAAAATCTCCCTTATACCCGCAAGCATAAGTATAGAAAGCGGATAATAAATCATCGGTTTGTCATATATCGGCATAATCTGTTTGGAAACAGCCTTTGTCAGCGGATACAGCCTCGTACCCGAACCGCCCGCCAGAATAATTCCCTTCATTGAAGTTACCTGACCTTTCCATACTTGCACTTCTATATCTTTCCTGAAACAAATTCCTATGAAAAGTATGGTGCAAGTATTAGTGCATATACACAATGCACGCAATGCAAACATGCAGGCGTACTGCATGGACCGCATGGCTGCATGGCGCATGTACGCTCAGCACAGCAGAGTGCGCCGAGCTGTTGCCATAGATATTCTCTTTATACATTATACATTTCCGAATAGTATTTCTGGTAATCGCCGCTGGTGACATTCTTCATCCATTCCTCATGCTCGAAGAACCACTGAATCGTACGGCGTATTCCCTCCTCAAACATTGTCTCCGGCTCCCAGCCAATTTCCTTCTTGATCTTATCCGGCGCAATGGCATATCTCCTGTCATGCCCCTTGCGGTCCTCCACATAAGTGATCAAATCCTCACTGACAAACGCTCTGCGCGGGTCATCCTCTGTTAACATCTCCTGCAGTGTCTTTATAATAATCCTGATAATCTCAATATTCTGTTTCTCGTTATGCCCGCCTACATTATAAGTTTCAAACAATCTGCCCTTTTCCTGCACCATGTCAATAGCCTTGGCGTGATCTTCCACGTACAGCCAGTCACGGACATTCTTGCCATCGCCGTAGACAGGCAGCTTCTTTCCCTGCAAGGCATTGTTGATAATCAGCGGAATCAGTTTCTCCGGAAACTGATATGGGCCGTAATTGTTCGAACAATTAGTAATGTTCGCTGGGAAATGATAGGTGTCCATATACGCCCTCACCAGCATATCCGATCCTGCCTTGCTGGCCGAGTAAGGGCTGTGCGGCGCATAAGGCGTCGTCTCATAGAAATAACCGCCGTCCTCTTCCAGCGAACCATATACCTCATCAGTGGAAACATGCAGGAACTTCTTATCCTCCTTAAAACTTCCGTCCGGCAATTCCCATGCTGCCTTGGCGCAGTTCAACATCACCGCCGTACCAAGCACATTCGTCTGCACGAACACTTCCGGATTCTTGATGCTCCTGTCCACATGACTTTCTGCCGCGAAATGTACCACCCGATCAATCTCATTCTCTGCGAATATAGCCTCAATCGCCTCTTTATCACAGATATCCGCCTTAATAAACGTATAGTTCTCCCAGTCCTTAAATTCCGCCAAATTCTCCAGATTCCCTGCATAAGTCAGGGCGTCCACGTTAATGATCCTGATCTCTTTACCGTATTTGCGAAACATATAATGAATATAATTGGACCCAATAAATCCGGCTCCCCCTGTCACGAGATA
>CAYXKS010000183.1:0-7073 GCA_964465725.1 uncultured Bacteroides sp.
TTTAGCGATTTCTTAACACTGGTTTTGTTTCTTTTTTACTTATTTTTTTGTAGGATAGTTAATATAGTATATATAATGGGGTTTGTTTACGTGAGAAATGAGTCGGGATCAAGCCGGCTGAAGTGTTTGGTATTTTGTAAGCAGGCCGGAACTTGTGTCGGACGGAAGGGAGGAGATGACAGAGGATGAATGAAAAACTGAAAGAAAAGACTAAGGAATCCCTTTCGAGCGTGTTGCCGATCACGATGATTGTATTGGTCTTGAGTATTACATTGGTGCCGCTGGAGGTCAGCACACTGGTACTGTTCCTGACAGGGGCGGTTTTGTTGATTATAGGTATGGGACTCTTTCAACTTGGAGCTGAGATGGCTATGACACCGCTGGGTCAGGGCGTCGGTGGCAAACTGGTCAAGAGCAGCAGTGTCGTCCTGATGGCGGTGGTCTGTTTTATCATGGGAGCGATTATTACGATCTCGGAGCCGGATCTTCAGGTGCTGGCGAATCAGGTTTCAGCGATTCCCAATATGGTTCTGATTCTGACGGTGGCAGTGGGTGTGGGAATCTTCATGGTGATCGCGCTCTTGCGTATTCTGTTTAAGGTAAAGCTTTCCCTGTTGCTGGGAGCCCTGTACATATTAGTGTTTGTTCTGTCTTTTTTTACGCCTTCGGATTTTATTGCTGTGGCGTTTGATGCCGGCGGTGTCACGACGGGCCCGATGACGGTTCCCTTCATTATGGCGCTGGGCGTCGGACTTTCGGCGGCGAGAAGTGACAGGGAGGGGAGCAATGACAGTTTCGGTCTGATCGCGTTGTGCAGTGTGGGACCGATCCTGATGGTTTTGCTTCTGGGCATATTCTATCATCCTACGGAGGCGGCTTATACGGCGACCAAGATACCGGAACTTGTGACGATGCAGGATGTTGTGAGAGAATTTGCGATAGCGGCCCCTGATTATGTACGTGAAGTGCTGGGCAGTATTTTACCGGTGATCGGTGTGTTTCTGCTTTTCCAGCTGCGCGGTAGGATTTACCGGAAGCGCCAGGTGCAGAGAATGGTGGTCGGCTTTATCTATACCGTACTTGGACTGATCTTGTTTCTCACCGGCGTAAATATCGGATTTGCACCGGTCGGAAGCTTGCTTGGCAGCGGTATCGCGGACAGCAGCTTTTCCTGGGCGCTGATACCGGTAGGAATTATCATAGGTTACTATATTGTCAAGGCCGAGCCGGCGGTCCGCGTCCTGAATGAACAGGTTGAGGAGATAACCGGCGGCAATGTATCTTTTAAAATGATGAATGCGGCGCTCTCAGCCGGCGTGGCATGCGCGGTGGCGCTTTCCATGGTACGTGTCCTGACGGGTATCAGTATTTACTGGATCATTATCCCGGGCTATATACTGGCATTTATTCTGAGCAGACTGGTACCTCCGGTTTTCGTCGGTATCGCGTTTGACTCCGGTGGCGTTGCCAGCGGTCCTATGACTTCGACATTCCTGCTTCCATTAGCGATGGGAGCGTGTACGGCAATCGGTGGTAATGTGGTGGCGGATGCATTTGGTATCGTCGCCCTGGTTGCCCTGGCGCCGTTGATCGCGATACAGTTCATGGGAGTCGTGTCTGCACGCAGGGCTAAGGTGGTGAAACAGCCAGTGCAGGCGATCGAGGATGTTATCGTGGATTTGGAGTAGCAGTGAAGTATTAGAAACTCAGCGGATACGGATTATGAATTGGATGTCTGAATGACAACAATCTGGAGGTGCAGATATGTTAGATGGGAAAAGGCCGCAGGTGGTGCCGAGACTACTCCTTACGATCACGAAGGAGGATGACCAGAGAAAACTGGAGGAGTTGTTTGACTCCATAAATGTCCCTATTTGCTTCCAGTTCAGGGGAAAAGGAACAGCGCCCACGGAGATGATGGATATCTTCGGAATAGGAGGTACCACGAGGCTGCTCTCGGGAGCTGTTTTGCCGAAAAGCCAGGTGGCGGCTGTATTTGAAATGCTGTATAAGCAGCTCCATTTTCGGCATAAAGGCGGAGGGATTGCGATCACGATTCCGATCAATGCCCTGCAGAATCATATTTTACAGGTATTAAGCGATGAGGAGCAGGCATGGGCCGAGACAGAGGCGGCGAAGAAGGAAGGGCCGAAGGGAGAAGAAGAGCAGATGGGCGAGAAGACTGAGTATACGGTAATTTGGGTTTCTGTAGATGGCGGTTACAGCGACGATGTGGTGGACGCGGCAAGAAATGCAGGAGCGAAGGGCGGCACTGTCATGAAGGGACGCCGACGCAATTCCAAAAGTGTCAGCAGGCACTTTGGCATTAAGGTGCAGGAAGAGCAGGATTTCGTGATGATTGTTGTCCCCAAAGGGCGGAAGAATGAGATAATGACGGCGATTGCCAGCGTGTGCGGCCTTGGGACAGATGCCCACGGAGTAGTGTTGGCACTTCCGGTGGAAGATGTTATGGGGTTGACGAACTAAGAATGTGAGCAGGGCTTTGCATTTGCTGCAAAGTCCTGAGAAAGACTAAATAGTCCAGAGGGGATTTCCCTCTGGACTTTATTCTCTCATGGGTTTAATACCCCGATGCGTGCATCGTTCTGAAAAAAGGAAGCCAGGATCGGATACCCCCGTATGCTTGTATCGGGGTGGTTCATTTACCGTATAAAATGCGTAAAGATATGTTCTTCGCTTTCAGGAAGACCGAATTGTTCCTTTCCGAGAGCAATGCTCTTCATCAGGAAGGACATGTTCCGTGCCAGTACACGCATGGTCTGAAGCCCTTCTGCGTCCTGAGCCGCTTCTCCTACGCCTCTTCCATGTACGCTGTTCCAATACTGGCTGGATGCAACAGGCATGCCGGAAATTGTGAAATATTTATTCAGCTCATCGAAGGTAGCCGAGCATCCGCCGCGTCTTGCGATTGTCACACTCGCGCCGACTTTCATCGTCTTGTCAAACGGAGTGCTGTAGAACAGTCGGTCCAGGCAGGCGATCAGGGTTGCGTTTGCAGAGGCGAAATAGACGGGGCTTGCGATGACAAGTCCATCGGCTTCCTCAAATTTCGGGGCCAGTTGATTAACCACATCATCGAATACACAGCGTCCCCGTTCCTTGCAGGAAGCGCAGGCGATGCAGCCGCGGATATCCTTATTGCCGATCTGCACGATTTCTGACTCAATGCCCTCTTTCAGGAATACCTGCTCCATCTCGTTCAGGGCGATGGAAGTGTTGCCGTTGATGCGGGGACTTCCGTTGATCATTAATACTTTCATGATTTGTTTCCTCCTTGTATGTATCACCTTTAGCAGCAGTTTAGGATAGTATGCCTTGGCCATAAGGTGATTGATTACTGTTACTGCTTCAGATTAATATTACTTGATATATTTTATCATATTATTACGAAGGATTCTATTATTACCACTTATTATTGCGAAAACTATATATGCTTATTTTTTTGTTGCAGTATCAAAAATCCAAGATTATAATAATAAAGACGCGTTGGTGGAAGCATATGTTTGAGATGAAATGCGGAGGGAATGCACCATGACTTTTGACTTAAAAAAGGACGGTAGAAGGATCGTTGTTGTATGTCTGGCATCGGTTCTTATGGCAATCAATATCAAGACATTTGTCAAGGCGGGAGGACTGTATCCGGGCGGCGCTACGGGACTTACCGTTTTAATCCAGAGTATCTTTGAGAGATTTTTGAATATCGCGGTGCCTTACACAATCGTGAATCTTTTGCTGAATCTGGTACCAATCTATATTGGTTTTCGGTTTATCGGCAAGAAGTTTACCTTGTATTCCTGCCTGATGATTGTACTTACGAGTATTCTGACCGATATCATACCTCAGAGCGCGATTACTTATGATGTCCTTCTGATCAGCATTTTCGGCGGAATCATCAATGGATTTGTTATCAGTGTCTGCCTGATTATGAATGCGACTACGGGAGGCACAGACTTTATTTCCATCTATCTCTCAGAGAAAAAGGGCGTGGATTCATGGAATTTTATTTTGGCGTTCAATGTGGTCATTATTATGGTGGCTGGTCTTCTGTTTGGTATGGACAAGGCTCTTTACTCAATTATATATCAGTATGCGTCCACACAGACCCTTCACATGCTTTACAAAAGATACCAGAAACAGACGTTGTTTATTGTGACCAACAAGGCGAATGAAGTCTGTCAGGCAATCAATAATGTGAGTATGCATGGAGCAACCGTCCTGAGCGGGGAGGGCTCCTATGAGCACCGGACGAGGAAAGTTGTCTATTCTGTCGTCTCCAAGGATGAAAGCAAGCATGTGATCCGGGCTGTGAAGGAAGCGGATCCGGCGGCCTTTGTCAATGCACTCAGGACGGAGGAACTGTCCGGACGGTTCTATCAGAGACCGACAGAATAATGGAAACGCTATGGGAATTATCGGCAAAATCAATTAACCTCAGAATCAGGGGGAAACTCATGATTGGGGGAAGGATCATGCATTCCGCCTGGTTCCTGCACATTCTCCATAGAACCCATATCTGAGATAGAAAGTTCACTGGCGTCGACCAGGGATGAGGTATTCTGTGCCTGTTCGGTGTCGGAGGAAGGTATTGTTCCGTTTAACTGTCCGTCGATACTCTTTGCACGTAGGAGACAGAAGGTGCGAAGGGTGGCGATTCCTTTCTCAAATTCTTCGTAGCTGCAGAATTTCGTCGGATCATTCTGTACGAAAGGCGCGATCATATCCGAGACAGAATCGATCAGTGATTCGAAGTAACCGCTGTCAAAGTATTCCGCAAGAAACTCTTCGAAATATTGATGGTATAAATCAGTATATTCTTCACTGTCAAATATCCACGCCAGCATCGGCCTGGAGTCAGTTGTGCCGTCGGATACAGGCGTATCAATGGGGTAATTGACAAGTTCAGTCGCACTGCTTTTGGATTCGAAACCTCCGAAGGCCAGGTTGTAATCCCAGGGAATCATAGAGAGTTGTCCGTCCTTTTCGTACAGGTAATAATTATGGATCATAGAGCCGGTGTAATTGTCGAAATTGAGTACAAAATTATGAACCACAAAATAGCGAATTACTTCGTCCACAGCAACGGTGTTTTCTATGTCATCTGACTGGTTCAACTTTTTCAGGGCTTTGATCAACCGCGTCTTATCGCTGTCTGATATGTCGGTCATGGCATTGTCGAATATATTGGAGTAGCTGTCGTATTCATCGTCTGTGTAGATAAGAGAGACATCGCTGCTTTTCATTGCATCTTTGAAGGAACCGCCTGCTTTTTCTTTCGTCTGTTCCTGGTTGCTGGGTGTAATTTTTTCAATTTCAGGGTTTTTGAAGTCAGGGCTATTGAAGTCAGGAATCTCGGAGTCAGGGTTCTCAAAGTCAGAACTCTCGAAATCAGGGTTCTCAAAGTCAGGGCGCTCGAAATCAGGATTCTCAAAGTCAGGACTTTCGAAATCAGGGTTCTCAAAGTCAGGGCGCTCGAAATCAGGATTCTCAAAGTCAGGATTCCCGAAATCAGGGTTCTTAAAGTCAGGATTTTCGAAATCAGGGTTCCTAAAATCAGGATTATTAAATTCAGAATTTCCAAAATCGGATTTTGCGGAGCCGGGATTCTCAGGATTAGGGTTCTCCGGATCAAATGCGTCCATATTGAAATCACGCCCATTTCCACGGCCTCCGCCGAACTTCATGCTGTCCGGTTTATAAAGCTGTCCATAATCACGTCCATAGTTGCGTTTTAAAAAGGCTTCCTCGATTCCCTCCACTGCCAGGTATAATCCCCAGTCTTCTCCATTTACCGTGATATACGTATAACTGCAGAGCGGTGCATCCACACCGAATTCATACATCAGGCGGTATGTGAGATAATCTTTCATATAAGTATTATCCTGGATAATATTATTGAGGCAAAGTTTATCAAGCCCGTAATAGTTGAGAGCGTCGTCATAATGATCAAATTCTATTTTGAAACTGTAGCGGTTATTGCCATATTCCTTCACGGATGAGAGGGAAGTATTGCCCTTGACGCGGATCGCCACGTTACGGTATGTTTCGCCGTCTATGACGACGGAACAGGCAGCATATTCTTCATCGGTACAATTTTCGATAAAGGAATCCCAGTCATCCATCACGATGTCGATTGTGTGCACTCTAGCAGGGTCGAAAATCCGGGAAGTGTATTTCACGGCGCTTACAGACGTACTTACTGCCTGTACACCTAACCTGTCGGCGTTTACAAAGAGCAGAGTCAGAAGCAGGGTGACAGCGAGGATCAGGCAACAGATTTTATCAATGTGTTTGCTGGTTGACATATTTGCACCTCCATGTTTTTCCTGACACAAATCTTGTCCCCTTATCCCATGTAATCTCCGTTATAGCTGACCAGGACAGCGCTGTTAACGCCTTCTAAGGTCACCAGCGTGTTAATAAAGTCCGTGTTATCGTCCTTCAGCCGTATTTCCAGGTTCAGCTCTACCATGCCTTTCTGGACAGTCTTGCTTTTGACGACGAGGCGTTTCACTTGTTTTTCCAGATATTCCCGGACACGCAGTTCGCTTTCGTGGTCTTCGCAGCTGATCACGGCGATATACGGGTCCGAGTGCGATTTCCTGTTGACGAATACGAGAAGTACAACGCCGATTAACAGACTGCCTATAACAGCAAGCGGAATCAGGCCGGCGGCCAGCACGATTCCGGCGGCAATCGACCAGAATAAGAAAGCGATATCCAGAGGCTCCTTGATAGCGGTTCGGAAACGTACAATGGATAACGCGCCGACCATACCGAGGGAAAGTACGACATTGGAGGTCACCGCAAGAATGACCAGAGTGATAATCATCGTGAGGGCAATCAGTGTCACGCCGAAGCCAGATGAGTACATAACGCCCGAAAAGGTTTTCTTATAGACAAAGAAAATTAAAACGCCGACACCGAATGCAAGAAGCAGTGCCAGGGTCATATCAAAAATACTGATACTGTCAATGTTTTCGAGAAAGCTTGATTTAAAAATATCGTTGAAAGTCATGTTTGATCTCCATTCTATAGTTAACGACATTGGAAAT
>CAYXKS010000184.1:0-7067 GCA_964465725.1 uncultured Bacteroides sp.
TAAACTGTTTTATAGTGTATTGAGTTGGCAAGTTATTAGATTAGAGAATTAACGCTTTAAATTAGTAAAGTGAGGGAAATATGAGCAAAAAATTAGTACATACACCGGAAGGTGTACGAGATATCTATGGAGAAGAGAAGGCCGCCAAGAACATCGTGGAACGCTTTCTGCAGGACAAGATCAAAAGTTATGGCTATCAGGATATCCAGACGCCGACCTTTGAGTTTTTTGATGTTTTCTCCAAGGAAGTAGGCACTACACCGTCCAGGGAATTATATAAATTCTTTGATAAAGAAGGAAACACGCTCGTGCTGCGTCCGGACTTTACGCCGTCGATCGCCAGATGCGCGGCGAAATATTTTATGGACGAGAATGTACCGATCCGTTTCTGTTATCGGGGCAATACTTTTACGAATACCTCAAGTCTTCAGGGAAAATTGAAAGAGGTAACCCAGATGGGGGCGGAATTGATCGGTGATGCATCGGTTCAGGCAGATGCAGAAATGATCGCTCTGACGATCGAGTCGTTGTATCACGCCGGATTGTCTGATTTCCAGATCAGTATTGGCAATCTGGAGTACTTTAAGGGGATTTGTTCCGAGGCGGGACTGGATGAGGAGACAGAGTTGGAGCTCCGGGAACTGATCTCTGGCAAAAACTATTTCGGCGCCGAAGAGCTTCTCGAGGGGATTCATGTTGAGAAAAAGAATAAAGAACTGCTTCTGAAAGTCAGCGAACTGTTTGGTACCGTTTCGATTCTGCATGAGGCCAAAAAAACAGCTCCCAATAAAAGATCCAGGAATGCGGTTGAGCGGCTTGAGAAAGTTTATCAGGTATTATGCGAGTATGGCGTGGAAAAATATGTCTCTTTTGACCTGGGTATGCTGAGCAAGTATAATTATTACACAGGAATCATCTTTAAAGGCTACACCTATGGTGTCGGAGACGCTATTGTGAAGGGTGGACGCTATGACAATCTTCTGCACCAGTTTGGAAAGGATGCGGCGGCGATCGGATTCATGATCGTTGTTGACGATCTGCTCGCGGCGATGAAAAGACAGGGTGTAGTTATTCCGGGGATCGCAAGCTGTATGAAGCTTTATTATACGGAGAATGATTTTAAAGACATGCTGCTGGAAGCCAGACGGCTGCGTGCATCGGGGAAATGCGTGGAATTATTGCCAAAATGACTCGTTTTGTAACAAGTTCGCCTTCTGGTTTCATGCTCATCTGACGACGGACTTTATTCCCGCGAGCAACGAGCCAAGTGACTGCTTAAAACCAATCTCGGTTGGTTTGGGCATATTGGCGACTGCCGCGAGGGTCAAATCCCACGTTCCTTGGGGCGTTTCAAGTCTGATGCCCTGTTGCTTGCGGCGGGGTCTTTGACTATAAGGTAAAAAAGAATCAATATCATTAAGTTAAGCCGATACAAAATGACATGCGTGTCCGGCTAAACTAAATGACATTGAAAAAAGAATATATTAAGAAAGAGAAACATTGATATATGAATGAGAATAAATATTTGACTTTTGCCCTCGCAAAGGGCCGTCTCGCCAGTAAGACTATGGAGCTTCTGGAAGAAATTGGCATTACTTGTGAAGAGATGAAGGATAAAAGCTCCCGCAAGCTTATCTTTGTAAACGAGGAACTGAAACTGAAATTTTTCCTGTCCAAGGGGCCGGACGTTCCGACTTATGTGGAATATGGCGCAGCGGATATCGGTGTTGTCGGTAAAGACACGATTCTGGAGGAAAACCGCCGGGTCTATGAAGTCCTTGACTTAGGATATGGCAAGTGCCGGATGTGCGTGTGTGGTCCTAAAAGCGCCGCAGACCTTCTGAAACATCATGAGATGATCCGAGTCGCTACGAAATATCCTAATATTGCCAAAGATTATTTCTATAATAAAAAACATCAAACGGTAGATATTATTAAGTTGAATGGTTCCGTGGAACTTGGTCCGATCGTGAAATTGTCGGACGTGATCGTGGATATCGTGGAGACCGGCTCAACCTTAAAGGAGAACGGCCTGGAAGTTCTGGAAGAGATCTGTCCTCTGTCCGCAAGAATGATTGTCAACCAGGTCAGTATGCAGATGGAACCGGAACGGATCAAGAAATTGATTGCAGACATACGGAGTCATCTGATACAATAGAACATGAAGTTATACTAAGGAACTGTTCATCAATAACTCGTGAATCCTGCTTGTCTAAATCTCCCTCTGCTTCGTTGTCGTCAATCGACGTACCCCGGTACGCCTCATTCCTCCGCCTTGCATAGGAAGATTTATCCTGCGCATTCTTCACAAGTTATTTTCGAACAGTTCCTAAGGCATCAAAATATGGCACTTAAGTATAACTGAGTCATAAGAGATGAGGATATCCATACATCTTAGGAAGAATGCGAAAAGCATACATTTTTCCTGGGCTGAGTAAGAAATTCAGAACAAATCGAATAAATACGAAAACGACCAAGTCAGTCAATAGTATGATAGAGCGAGGCGCATTATGAAAACAATTAAATTAACGGAAGATACCAGAAGAGATATTCTGGATAAATTATTGAAAAGAAGCCCTAACAATTATTCTGAATACGAGAATGTGGTGGCGGATATCGTATCTAATGTCCGCACCAATGGCGATCAGGCAGTCTTCGAGTACACCAGGAAATTTGATAAGTGGGAGATTCATGCTGGGAACATACGTGTGACTGAGGCAGAGATTGATGAGGCGGTTGGCGCCATCGAAGAACGGTTTGTGGAAGTCATGAAAAAGTCTGCCGCCAATATCGAGGCTTTTCATAGGAAACAGCTGCGCAACAGTTGGATCGATACGAAGAGGGACGGCAGTATCCTGGGCCAGCGTATTTTACCCCTGGCGGTGTCCGGCGTCTACGTTCCGGGCGGGAAAGCCGCTTATCCCAGCAGCGTTCTGATGAACGTGATTCCCGCTAAAGTGGCCGGTGTTGGGAAAATTATTATGACAACGCCCGCCGGCGCTGATGGAAAGGTAAATCCTGGGACTCTGGCAGCCGCCAGAATTGCAGGAGTAGATGAGATTTATAAAGTTGGAGGCGCGCAGGCGATCGCCGCTATGGCCTTTGGTACAGAGAGTATTCCGAAGGTAGATAAGATCACAGGGCCTGGCAATATTTTCGTTGCCCTCGCGAAGAAAGCCTGCTTTGGCTATGTCAGCATCGATTCCATTGCCGGCCCCAGCGAGATACTGGTGATTGCAGACGAAACCGCCAATCCGCGCTATGTGGCGGCCGATCTGCTCTCGCAGGCGGAACATGACGAATTGGCGAGCGCAATCCTGATTACTACAGATGAGAAACTGGCGGCTGCCGTTAACCAGGAAATAGAGAAGTTCCTGAAAGAATTATCACGGGCAGAGATTATTCAAAAATCATTGGATCATTACGGCTATATACTGGTGGCAGATTCTATGGAAGATGCAGTGGAAGCGGCGAATGCCATTGCATCGGAGCATCTTGAGATCCTGACAAGAGACCCCTACGCCGTGATGACTAAGATTGAGAATGCCGGAGCCATTTTCCTGGGAGAATATTCATCTGAGCCGCTTGGCGATTACTATGCGGGTCCGAACCATATCCTGCCAACCAACGGTACGGCGAAGTTCTTTTCACCGCTGAGTGTGGATGATTTTATGAAGAAGACCAGCATTATTTCCTATTCGAGAGAGGCGCTTGAGAAGGCGCATAAGGATATTGAACTCTTCGCAGAGAAGGAAGGGTTAACCGCCCATGCGAATTCTGTCAGAGTACGCTTCGAAGAAAACGAATAAAAATATTTCACACAACAACAAAAGCAAAGAGGTTGTATAATCTATGTCATACAAGAAATTTGTTCCCTGTATTTATCTGTATAAAGGAAACGCCATCAAAGATTTTCGGGACAGTACAATCATCGATACAAACCCGGCAGCCCTCGGGAAGTTCTACAGCGATAATAACGCAGATGAGCTGATCGTCTACGATATGTCAGACAGCGATGCAGAACATGAAGAAGCGCTTAATCTTATCAAGGCAATATGCAGCGAAGCAGAAATCCCGGTGATCGGTGCAGGCAATGTCAAACGCATGGAAGATATCAAGAAGCTTCTCTATGCGGGCTGTAAGAAGGCGGCGCTCAATTATTCCAAACAGGGTAATATTGAGCTGACGGAAGAGGTTTCCCTGAAATTTGGTAAGGATAAGATTGTGGCATGTGTCACGGAAGTTGACACCATTCTTCGCAATGAAGAGCTGCTGGAATCTTATGTGTCAGAAATTATTCTGGTGCATGAGAGGGAGCTGAAAGACGCCATCGCGGCATCCCGCTTCCCCATGATTGCTTCCTTGCCGGAGGTATCACTGGATAAACTGCTGGAGCTGCTTTCCAAAGACAATATATGCGGTATCTCCGGATATGCGATCAATGAAAACGCCAGAGAACTGCTGGCAATCAAGTCCTTATGCCAAAGCAATGACATCGCCGTGAATACTTTTACCTCGACAATCAAATGGGAAGAATTCAAATTAAATTCCGACGGACATGTGACGGTTGTCGTGCAGGATTATAAGACCGATGAAGTCCTTATGGTTGCCTATATGAACGAGGAAGCCTATCATATGACGCTCAAGACGGGCAAGATGACTTATTACAGCAGGAGCCGGCAGGAACTGTGGGTTAAGGGTGAGACGAGCGGTCATTATCAGTATGTGAAGTCTCTGACGGCAGACTGCGACATGGACACGATACTGGCCAAAGTTTCCCAGATTGGTCCTGCCTGCCACACAGGTTCCCACTCATGCTTCTTCAATGAGATTATGGCTAAGGAGTATGAGGAAACCAATCCCTTAAGAGTATTTGAGCGGGTTTTCGACGTGATCAAGGACAGAAAAGTCCATCCGAAGGAGGGTTCCTACACAAATTATCTGTTTGACAAGGGAATCGATAAGATTCTGAAAAAACTAGGCGAGGAGGCGACAGAGATTGTGATTGCCGCCAAGAATCCCAATGCTAATGAGGTAAAATACGAAATTTCTGATTTTCTGTATCATATGATGGTCTTGATGGCCGAGAAAAACATCACGTGGGAAGAGATCACGACGGAACTGGCCCAGAGGTAATGCCATGTGTATTGAGAACGTATCCCAAGGGTACGTTCTTTTTTTGTGAGACAAATCATAAAATGAATCAACAGATATACACAGGCAGGCATATCAGATGGATCACAGAGTCACTTTAGAAAAGAAAATGCAGCTGGCACAATATATCAGGGCGGAAAATCAGGACAACCGCATGAAAATCAGACAAAGAGAGCATATTTTATACGGAAGGGATACACAACCGCCATTGTTCGATAAGGGCCGGCTGACGAATGCAGCTTCCCCATACGAGAACAATCCCCTGCAAGTGGAACAGAACGATCAGGTGCCGGTTTTGTCGCCTGGTACTTTCAAATATCGAATGATCCTCGCCGTTCTTCTCTTTGTGGGCTTCCTGCTTTGTGACACGAGAGACGGAAAGATCGGTACATATACCACAAATGAAGTACATGATATGATCACGGCGGACACATTCCATCTTTACGACACGGAGGGAAATGAGACAATGGAGGAGCTGGCTACTTTATTTGATTTATAACAGTCCACCCTTCGGAATCACAAAAATCTTGATTGAGTAAATCTTAAATACGTGATAGACTATAAAAACGGAGCATCAGCCGATAAAAACAGCCACAGAGCAATGCCATAGAGTTAACCGAATGCGCCTGGCATTACGTACTTGGTTTATCAACTCAATGACATTACTCCACAGAGAGGTAGTTATGCGAAATACAGCACTGAGTGAAGAAATATTGTTGGAAATAGAGAAACCGGCCAGATATATCGGGAATGAAGTTAACTCTATCGTAAAAGACAAGTCAAAAGTAGCCGTCCGTTTTGCCATGTGTTTTCCCGACGTATATGAGATAGGCATGTCTCATCTTGGCATTCAGATTATCTATAGTCTGTTAAATTCCTGGGAAGATGTATGGTGTGAGCGCGTCTATTCTCCCTGGGTGGACCTGGATCAAATCATGCGCTGCCAGAACATCCCGCTCTTTGGCCTGGAGTCTCAGGAACCAGTCAAAGACATGGATTTCCTTGGAATTACAATTCAGTATGAAATGTGTTATACCAATATTCTTCAGGTGATCGATCTTGCGCAGATTCCACTCCTTGCAGTTGAAAGAGGGGAGGATATGCCGATTGTGATCGGCGGAGGCCCCTGCGTCTACAACCCAGAACCGATTGCGGATTTCTTCGATTTGTTCTATATCGGCGAGGGGGAGACGCAGTACAGGAATCTCTTTGACTGGTACCTTGAGAATAAAAAGAACGGCGGAACACGGCATGACTTTCTAAGGAGAGCCGCGAAGATCCCCGGAATCTATGTACCGCAGTTCTATGAAGAATTATATCATGAGGATGGCACGATCAGCGGGCGCAGGAAATTATACGAAGATATTCCGGATATTGTCAGAAAGGAGATCGTGACAGATGTATCGAACACGCATTATCCTCTGAAACCGGTGGTCCCTTTTATCAAAGTAACGCAGGACCGGGTGGTGTTGGAGATTCAGAGGGGCTGCATCCGCGGCTGCCGTTTCTGCCAGGCGGGACAAATCTACCGGCCGGTGCGTGAGCGCAATGTGGACAAGCTGAAAGAATATGCCGTCGAAATGTTGAAAAATACAGGGCATGAGGAAATCTCGCTAAGTTCTTTGAGCTCCAGTGACTATTCCTGCTTAAATGAATTACTTGACTTCTTAATAGAGGACTGCGACAGGAAACATATCAACATTTCCTTGCCTTCCCTTCGAATTGATGCTTTCTCTCTGGACGTGATGGGCAAGGTACAGGATGTGAAGAAGAGCAGCCTTACATTCGCGCCTGAAGCAGGGAGCCAACGATTGCGTGATGTGATTAACAAGGGATTGACCGAAGAAGTCATCCTGAAAGGCGCGGCGCTTGCCTTTGAGGGAGGCTGGACGAGAGTAAAACTCTACTTTATG
>CAYXKS010000185.1:0-7011 GCA_964465725.1 uncultured Bacteroides sp.
CGGCAGCAGTATGGCTATCCGGAACCGGTGGTATGGAAGATGTATGCACCGGAGCCGGTGGTAATGTTCCGGAAGAAGGTAGCAACGCAGGGTGGAGTGTTTCATATTCGGGCCTGCGGACATGTCTCCACTACCGTTCAGACGGGTTCCATGCCCTGGGAAACCATAAAATATGGAGGTAAAACAGAGATTCCACTGGCTGCCGGAACAGCTGTTGTGCAGATCCGGGTATCCAACCCGGATACTTTTCCCTGCATTTATGTAGATGGTGTGATTGAGAGCGATGAAAGCTGGGAAGCGGACGATCTGTCTGTGGATTTTGCCCCTGTGGGTACCAGCGATATGTTCACGGAGAGAGAAAAAACACCGGAAGTCTTCCCTTTTGCATATGAATCGGTTCCCTTTGTAAAAAGAGAAGAGATGGAAAACGGAGTGCTGTTTGATTACGGAAAGGAATATTTTGCGGCAGTCAGGCTCTTTCACCTGACAGATCCCAGGGTGCGGATTAATTTTGGAGAGAGCCGGGAGGAGGCTCTTGATGACGAATGGAGTGTAGTTCATTTCGTACAGGAACCGGTGAATGGAGAACTGACTTATACTCCCTATGCTTTCCGTTATCTGTATGTGAGTGATAAAATGGCAGACGTGGAGGCATTATATGAGTATCTTCCTCTGGAATACAAAGGAAAGTTCCGGTGCGGGGAGGAACTGATCAACCGTGTGTGGGATGTGGCCGCCTACACGTTTCATTTAAACAGCCGTGAGTTCTTTCTGGACGGCATCAAAAGGGACAGATGGGTCTGGTCGGCGGATGCATATCAGAGTCTGTTTGTAAACCGCTATCTTTTCTTTGACCCGGAAATTGAGAAGAGAACATTGATCGCATTGGGAGGAAAAGCGCCTTTTAAACGCCACATTAATACGATCATGGACTATACGTTTTTCTGGATCATCAGTGTCAGGGAGTATTATCAGACTTATGGGGACCGGAAATTCATACAGCAGATGCTTCCTCAGATGCAGGAGGTCATGGCTTTCTGTGAAAGAAGAGAGAGCGAAGACGGGTTTATGCGGGAGAATCCCGGAGACTGGATCTTCATTGATTGGGCGCCCATGGACAAGGAAGGGGCGCTGTGCGGAGAGCAGATCCTGTATGCCAGGGCGCAGGAGTGCTATGCAGATCTGTTGGAAGCAGTGAGCGGTCAGGAAAGTCTTTTGAAAGATGCAGGATGCGGGGAACACGCTCCGAACGGGGAGGACGGACAGGCAGGCCATCTTCTGAAAAAGGCACAGGAATGCCGGATGAAAGCCAGGAAACTGCAGGAACAGATACAGGACAGGTTCTATGACCGGGAGAAAGAGGTTTTTATCGACAGCTATGAATCCGGCAAACGGAATGTCACCCGCCAAAATAATATTCTGGCATATCTGTTCCTGCCGTGCAGTGATAAGCAGAAGAAGGATATTTATGAGAAAGTGATTCTGAATGAGGAAGTCAAACAGATCACGACGCCTTATTTTAAGTTCTATGAGAATCAGGTACACTGTCTGGAAGGCAACGGGAAGCTGTTGGAGGAATCTATACGGCAGTATTACGGAAGTATGCTGGCGACAGGGGCCACCACTTTGTACGAAGAATATGATCCTTCCATGTCAGGGGCGGAGCATTACGCAATGTATGGAAATCCGTATGAGAAGTCTTTGTGTCATGCATGGAGCGCCAGTCCGATCTATCTGCTGGGCGCTTTCCGGCTTGGCGTGCGGAATACAGGACTGGCGTATGAAACCTTCGATGTACGTCCTAATTCCGGAGACCTGAAGTCCTTCAGCGGAAGAGTTCCTGTTCCGGGCGGCGTTGTAGAGGTTTCCGTAGATGAGAAAGAAATACGGGTGCGGTCGGATATTCCGGGAGGAACTTTGTGGGTTAATGAGAATTCCTGGGAACTGGCGGCGGGGGAGACGCTGATAGTGGAGAATCGTATCTAAATACCCATATAGTCAGACTCGCTGGAATCGCTTCATAAATCGGCGCTTCATAAATCATGTGCAGCATCAGAAACATTGTTTCCATTATCTGTTATCCGTGTTATACTTGATATGGCGTTAGTTTCCTTACGGTATCATTTTTTGACAGTTTAGTTATACTACTGATAGGGGATTTTTTCTGGATTTTGGATATTTCAATGAACAAAACGTTGAGGAAAATTTATAATTATAATTTTTGATAATTTTGCAGGCAATTAATGCAGTAAAGCAAAAAGTTCTGAAAAGGAGATTGTTATGGAGGCCCGAATCGCAACAGTAAGCAGAACAACAAAGGAGACTGCTATAAATGTGACATTAAATTTAGATGGAAGCGGGAAATGCAATATTGATACGGGCATCGGATTTTTCGACCATATGTTGAGCGGGTTTGCTCGCCATGGCCTGTTTGATCTTGATCTTACCTGCAAGGGAGACCTTGAGGTGGACTCCCATCATTCCATAGAAGACTGCGGAATTGTTCTGGGTGAGGCGATCAGGCAGGCGCTGGGAGACAAGAAGGCGATCAAGCGGTACGGCAGTTTTATCCTGCCGATGGATGAAGCGCTCCTGCTGTGCGCGGTGGATCTGTCCGGGCGGCCTTACCTTTCTTTTGACTCGCAGTATACGGTACCGATGCTGGGAACCATGCAGACGGAGATGGTACATGACTTTTTCTATGCTGTTTCTTATGCGGCAGCCATGAATCTTCATATTAAGCAGCTCTCAGGAGTCAATAATCATCATATTGCAGAGGGGAGTTTTAAGGCGTTCGGCAAGGCGCTCGACATGGCGACGATGTATGAGGAGCGTTTGAACGGTTCGGTGTGGTCCACGAAAGGAGTTTTGTAAGCAGGGATTATTATACAGTAACAGGATAGTAACGGGCTGGATTCAGGAAATGGCTGTTCATGATCAGATGGAACGGCTGTTTCTTTTTGTTTTTGAATTGTTAAAAAACAATTAATTGGCCGGAAACTATGGAAAGTAGAGAAATGAACGTGTTATCATGTTATAAAGTTATGGTTTAATTTGTGCTTTTGTCAGTTTAGGAATAAGAGATTCAGGGCAGATTTGTTTGTTATTTTATAAAGGAGAGACAGCGGTGGGTTCATTTGTAGAATTTAAAGATGTCAGTAAGGTATATCAGGCAGGGGAAGTGGCTATACAGGCGCTTCATGATGTGAATTTTCAGATTGAAAAGGGAGAGTTCTGCGTGATCGTCGGTGCGTCCGGGGCAGGCAAGACGACGATCCTGAATATTTTGGGCGGAATGGATACGCTGACCTCGGGGCAGGTATTTTTGGACGGCGGGGAGATCTCGGCCTACAATAAGAAGCAGCTTACCGGATATCGGCGGCATGACGTTGGCTTTGTGTTCCAGTTTTATAATTTGATACAGAATCTGACGGCCCTGGAAAATGTAGAGCTGGCGGCCCAGATCTGTGTCGATCCGCTGGATGCGGGGGAAGTACTGCGGGAAGTAGGGCTGCAGGACCGGACCAGGAATTTTCCGGCTCAGCTTTCGGGAGGAGAGCAGCAGAGAGTGGCGATTGCCCGTGCGCTGGCGAAGAATCCGAAGCTCCTTCTGTGTGATGAACCTACAGGCGCGCTGGATTACAATACCGGCAAGGCAGTGCTGAAGCTTCTGCAGGATACTTGCAGGAATAAGGGAAAGACGGTGGTTGTGATTACGCACAACCAGGCTTTGACAGCGATGGCGGATCGTGTTATCACGGTGAAGAGCGGTACGATCGTCAGCATGGTGAAGAACGAACATATTATTAAGGTAGAGGATATTGAGTGGTAGTTATTGAATGCTTATACTTAATTTCGTTGTATTGGCAAAGATTCGGACATTCATTGTTTCATGAATAAAATTGCCTTTTGAGCGTGAAAGTAATTTTTTCTGGAATTAACTTTGCATGTTGTGAGCGCACTTGAATATGATCGGAGAATGTATATGAAATCCATGATGAAAAAGACAACCCTGCGGGAGATTAAGGAGAGTCTGGGACGATATCTTGCGATTCTGGCTATTGTTGCGCTGGGAGTCGGGCTTTTTGCCGGACTTAAGATCACCAGGAATGTCATGGTGAAGTCGGCGGATACCTTCTGGCAGGAGAAACAACTGTATGATTACAGGCTTTTGTCTACACTCGGATTTGAGGAAGAGGATGTGCAGGCACTTGCACAGAAGGAGGATATCCGGGCGGTGCAGGGGGCTGTGGAGGCAGACATCCTGTATACGGATGAGCAGGGAAATGAGAAGGTATTGAAGGCTCATTCGATATTGGAGGATATCAACTGTCTGGAGATTACGGCGGGCAGAATGCCCGAGGAGGATACGGAGTGCGTGGTGGACTCCAACTGGTATACTGAAGATGCGATCGGCAGTAAGATAGTACTGTCCGAGGACAACGAAGAGGACGATCTGGAGAAGTTCAAATATACGGAATATACGGTCGTGGGGCTTGCACAGTCCCCGGTGTATGCACAGTTTGAGCGAGGGACGACTTCGCTTGGCAATGGCAGCGTGAGCGGCTTTATCTATCTTATGCCGGAAGGTTTTGAGACGGATTATTATACGGAAATCTATGTAAAGTTCGATGAGGACGATCCGATTTACTCAGATGAGTATGATGATTATATAGAGGAGAAAGAATCACAGTGGGAAATATATTGCGAAGAACAGGGCGAGCGCAGATATCAGTCGATTATGTCGGATGCTGAGGAAGAGCTTGCGGATGCGGAACAGGAGCTTGCGGACGAGAAGGCGGATGCGGAGTGTGAACTGGCAGATGCGAAGCAGGAGTTGACTGACGCTGAGGCGGAGATCACAGATGGTGAGGAGAAACTGAAGGACGGCGAGCAGGAAATAGAGGACAATAAAGCTTTGCTGGCTGCAAAGGAGCGGGAACTTGTGGACGCCAGGGAAGCCCTGGAGGCGCAGGAGGCCGAACTTGCGATGCAGGAGCAGGCGCTTGCCGGGAATATGGCAGGCCAGGACTATGCGGCCATGGCACAGCAGCAGGCGTCGGCAGGAGTAATGTCGGATCAAGGATACGCAGATGGGTCACAGCAGCAGGCGTCGGCAGAAATGATGGCAGGCCAGGACTATGCGGCCGTGATGCAGCAACAGGCGGCAACAGGAATGGTGTCCGGAGGAAATGCCTCAGATGCGGCATACGGCCAGATGCCGGCAGGAGCGGCTCAGATGTCGCCCGCACAGCAGTTGGAGATGGCAAGGCAGCAGATAGAAGCCGGAAAGGTACAGATTGAAGAGGGGGAAGAAGAAATTAGGAAGGCGCGCCGGCAGATCAGGGATGCCGAGGCGGAGATAGAGGAGAACAGGCAGGAGCTTGTGGATGCGAGGAAGGAAGTCGAGGACGGCTGGGAAGAGTATAACGAGGCGCAGGAAGAGTTTGATGAAAAGATTGCGGATGCAGAGCAGAAGCTTGCGGACGCCAGGGCAGATATCGATGATATTGAAAAGCCGGATACTTATGTGCTGGGAAGAGACACCAATACAGGTTATGTCTGTTTTGAGAGCGATTCCAGTATTGTGGAGGGAATAGCGAATGTGTTTCCTGTGTTCTTTTTTCTGGTAGCCGCATTGGTGTGTATGACAACTATGAACCGTATGGTGGAAGAGCAGAGGACGCAAATCGGCGTGCTGAAGGCGCTCGGATACGGTGAAGGTAAAATTATGGGGAAATATCTGTTTTATTCCGGAAGCGCAGCATTTACCGGCTGTGTGGCAGGGTATTTTGTGGGGATTCATTTATTTCCGCTGGTAATCTGGCAGGCTTATGGTATGATGTATAAATTCGGCGGCATTGTTTATGTGTCGGACTGGCTGACAGCGGCTCTGTGCCTGGCGGCGGCGCTGTTGTGTTCCATGGGGACTACATGGGTGTCCTGCCGGCATGAACTACGGGAGGTGTCAGCGGAGCTGATGCGCCCGAAATCTCCGAAAGCAGGCAAGAGAGTTTTTCTGGAATGGGTACCTTTTATCTGGAATAGTCTGAAGTTCCTGCACAAGGTTTCGGTTCGGAATATTGTGCGCTATAAACGGCGGTTTTTCATGATGGTTATCGGAATCAGCGGCTGCACAGCGCTCTTACTGACGGGGTTCGGCATCAGGGATTCTGTGACCAGTATCGCCGACAGGCAGTTTGAGGAGATACAGACATATCAGCTTGGCGTTACGTTAAAAGACGGAGCCTGGGAAGACAATACGCCGGCAGTAGAGGAGATTGCTGGAATCATTGATTCCTATGGTGGGGAATACGAGGTCGCTTTGGAGACGACGATAGATTTGGAGACAGCCGACGGCATCAAGAGCGTAAAACTGATTGCGGCGAAGAATCCCGACAAGATAGGAGAATACTTTAATCTTCATACATCCTCGGGCGAAGCAATCGATTATCCGGAGACGGGAGAGATTGTCATCTGCAATAAATTGTCGGAACGCTATCGTATCAGGGTCGGAGACACGATTCGCCTGTATGACGAAGACAGGAAGGAACTTCAGGCTGTGGTATCGGGGATCTGCGATAATTATATTTATAATTATGTCTATGTAAACGAGGAGACCTACAGAAATGCGACGGGCGAAGTGAATTATCAGAGTATCTATGTCAATCTGCCGGAAGAAACAGATGTCTACGAAGTGGGAGCAGCGTTGACGAAGGCTGAGAACGTGACAGCGGTGAGCGTTAACAGGGATATGCTGCTGCGTGTTTCCAGAATGATGAACAGCATGAACTATATCGTGTTTTTGATTATCTTATGTGCCGGCACGCTTGCCTTTATCGTGCTTTATAATCTGAACAATATCAATATTACGGAGCGTGTCAGGGAGATCGCTACAATTAAGGTGTTGGGATTTTATAAGAATGAGACGTCATCCTACGTGTTCCGTGAGAACACGGTTCTCACGGGAATCGGCTGCGCGCTGGGATTGGTTTTAGGAAGGCTCCTCCA
>CAYXKS010000186.1:0-7001 GCA_964465725.1 uncultured Bacteroides sp.
AAGCGGATGAATCTGGCAATCTTGTCGGATGCATGATAATCCAGCGAACCACCCATGGCATTGGGCTGGTTGGCCACGATCCCGACCACTCTTCCTTCCATCCGGCAGAAGCCCACCACAGCATTGATGGCAAATTCCTTCTGCACTTCAAAGAAACTCGCCTCGTCCACGATACAGTCTATGACCTCCTTGACGTCATAGGCATGGCGGGAATTATCCGGCACGATATCCATGATCTTGGCCGCCTTCGCTTTCATCGCGGAAGCCACCCGTCCATTTTCTATCTTGCCGAATACCTTGCCTACCTTCGGGAGGATGCTCTGCCGCTCCTGTGTATTGATCACCGGTGGTTTCTCCGTCCAGTTACCCGGCAGGTAAGAGAGCAGCTTGCGCACGCCCATCAGACATTCATTTTCTGTGTCATAGGTGAAATGGGATACGCCGCTCTTCTTCGCGTGGACTTCCGCCCCTCCCAGTTCCTCCACCGACACCTCCTCATTGATGACTGTCTTCACCACATTCGGCCCCGTAATGAACATCTTCGAAATATCTTTTACCATAAAAATGAAGTCGCAGATAGCCGGAGCATAACACGCGCCGCCAGAGCAGGGGCCGAGAATAACCGCGATCTGCGGAATCACGCCGGACGCCTTCGTATGCCTGAGGAACATACCGCTGTAGCCGCTCAGGGAAGAGATTCCCTCCTCGATTCTGGCTCCGCCGCTGTCGTTGATACAGACAAGCGGCGCTTTCATCTCCATTGCCATATCCTGAATCCGGCAGATCTTAAAGGAATGATATTCTCCCAGCGTACCGCCGATCACTGTAAAATCCTCGCTCGCCACAAACACCAACCGTCCGTCGATCTCTCCGTATCCGGTCACTACGCCGTCCCCCGGCACTCTCCTCTTATCCAGGTCAAAATCGTTGATTCTGGACTCCAGAAATCCGTCCACTTCCACAAAGGTTCCTGGATCGAGCAGTACTTCGATTCTCTCCCGCGCCGTCATCTTGCCTATGGCGTGCTGCTTGTCGATCCGGTTCTGTCCACCGCCTAAAAGAGCCTTAGCCCTCTTGTCATCCAATTCTTTAACAGCCTCGTCCCAGTTCATAATGCCTCCTGATACTTCTCAATTTGAAATATAGATTGTTTGTAATATTAATCTTTATAGCGTACCTGATTTTATAAAGCGTTACAGATTAATTATTTATAAATAGGAATTATTTGTAACAGCAATTTGTTTTGATTTTCTAATACTTTGATATTCAAACTATAATTCAATATTATAGGCAGAGTATCTTTTCTTGTCAATACTCTGCCTGAAAAAATTTCTTTAAGCGTAACAGTTCAACCTTCGGCTTCACTGTTACGGAATCTGTTCATTTCAAGTGTCTACGTTTCACTCCGGCCGGCACTGTACAAAGTAACCGCATCCAGCGCCGCCTCAATCACCTTGTCCATATCATAATACCGATACTGGCCCAGTCGCCCGCCAAATATAATATGCTTCCTCTCCTGCGCCAGCTCCTGATATTTCTTAAGCAAAACGGTATTCCGCTCGTCATTGACAGGATAGTAAGGTTCGTCGCCCTCCTGCCACTCTGCCGGATACTCTCTCGTGATCACGGTTCCCGGCTGCATACCGAATTCGAAATGTTTGTGCTCAATCACCCTTGTATAAGGAACCTCACGCTCCGTGTAATTTACCACCGCATTTCCCTGATAATTACTGCAGTCCGGAAGCTGCTCCGTCTCAAAACGCAAAGACCGGTATTCCAGATGCCCCAGTCTGTAATCAAAATACTCATCCAACATGCCGGTATAGACTACCTTCCTGTAAGTATTCCCGTCACAGTCCGTAACCTGGATTCCATCCGCCGTCTCCTGCTCCTTTGCAAATTCCTGATAAGAAATGCCGGTTCTCACCTCGATCCCTTCCAGCATCTTCTCTACCATAGCAGTATACCCGCCAACCGGAATACCCTGATACCGGTCATTGAAATAATTATTATCATAGGTAAACCGAAGCGGCAGACGCCTGATGATAAAAGCCGGCAGTTCTCTGCAGTCCCTGCCCCACTGCTTCTCCGTGTAACCCTTCACAAGCTTTTCATAGACATCGGTGCCCACCAGTGAAAGCGCCTGCTCTTCCAGATTCTGCGGGTCCGCAATCTGCAGCTTCTCAATCTGCTCTTTGATTTTATCCTGAGCCTGGGCCGGCGTCACCACACCCCACATCCTGTTAAACGTGTTCATATTAAAAGGGAGATTGTATAACTCTCCCTTATAATACGCAATCGGTGAATTTATGTAGTGATTAAACTCGGCAAACCGATTCACATACTCCCAAATCCTGCGGTCAGATGTATGGAAAATATGCGCTCCGTACTTGTGTACCTGAATATCCAATATCTGCTCTGTGTAGATATTGCCGGCGATATGCTCCCGCCTGTCGATCACCAGCGCCCGCTTGCCTTTCTGTTTCATCTCATGGGCAAAGACCGCTCCATACAGCCCTGCCCCCACGATCAAATAATCATATTGCATCAGTTTTCCTCAACCGCTTTATACTTGTCCAGCTGTGCATAATCTTCCATCAGTTCCAATGCTTTCTTGCGTCCTGTCTTGTTCAGTTTCACATAATACTGCATCACGCGGTTCTCCATAATCTTACTTCCCAGCACACTCTTCTGATTAAGCGGTGTGAAGTCAACAGGATTCAGATTCAGCTTGTCACACATTCTGATCACAGTACCATATGCCATACCCTCTATACCCCTGTCCAGAGCAGTAACCAACGTAGAGTACGGAATTTCCATCTCAATAGCGAACTGTCTGACACTCTTGTACTGTTTCAAAATTTCTGCTTTCAAAATCTCTGCTTTTGTCATAGTAGTCCCTCCTATAATGTATGATTCTGGTTATTTATACACAGTTTACCACAAACTTCACAGAAAAGGAAGCACCCAATCCGAATTTTTAACGGTATTTCGTCTTCATCGGCAGGTTGTTTATTTTTTATGATTTTTTTTGTGCAAATAGTATAAAAAAATTTGTGCCATGACAAATATGAGCAGTAAAAATTAAGCCTGCAACGTCATTTGATTAAACTGGACGCATCATAGACTGGACCAATGTCATTTAGTTAAGCCGGACGCGTCTGACATGATGTAATTCTCCTGCGGACGCGCTTTCGCTCGGTCAAACGCAACGGTACTAAATTCGTGAAAAACCTCATTAAGTACCGGCGTTTTCCAACGGTCCTCAGTAGAATTACATCATGTCAGACGCTGTGTATTGACTTAACTTAATGACATTGCAGACTGAACTGTTACAAAAATAATATTGTCGTACCATACAGAAAATGCTAATATGATATATGAACAGCGCAACAATTCAGAGAACAAAGAGGTGATTCCATGCTCCCCGTTTCGGTATGCATGATTGCAAAGAATGAAGATAATCATATAGAGGAGTGTTTGAAAAGACTCCGCCCCTGCAAATTTGAAATCATCGTGGTAGACACCGGGTCCGTGGACAGGACCGTGGAGCTTGCAGAGAAATATGCAGACAGAGTATATCATTTTGCCTGGTGCGAAGATTTCAGTGCCGCCAGGAATTTCTCGATCCAGCAGGCATCCAATGACTGGGTACTTGTCATAGACTGTGATGAATATCTGGAAAATGTCAATCTTGCGGACCTGGAGGAAGCTCTGGCCGCAAACAGCCGCTCCGTGGGCATGATTGTCCGCAATAACCCGTACATAATCCAGGGCGTGCGCTCTATTATGTCAGAGCGCATCGGCAGACTTTTCAACAAAAACTACTGCCACTATGAGGGAAGTGTCCATGAACAGGTATGCACCCTGGACGGCCGGGAGCCGAAATCCTTCCAGATTCCCCTGACCTTCTATCATGAAGGCTACGTGACAGAATCCGACAAGCGAATGCGTGCCACCCGTAACCTGGAAATGCTGCTTCACGATCTTGAACTGAAAGGACCCAGCCCCTATATCTATTTCCAGCTTGGGCAGAATTATATTTCCTTAAGCGACACGGAAAAGGCCTCCTATTATTACCAGAAAGGTCTGGAACTGGACGCCGATCCGAAATCCGCTTTCGTGCAGAGTATGGCGGAGACATACGGCTACTGCCTCCTGGAGCTGGCCAAATACGACCTTGCCATGAAGCTTAAGGATAAATACGAACTCTTTTCCCATCGGGCGGATTTCGTTTACCTTATGGGTATGCTTTATATGAAAAAGGGTGACAACAGCAAAGCCATCGAAGAATTCAAGAAGGCAACCACCCTGTCCACCTGTTCCCGCAAAGGTGTAAACAGCTACCGCGCCAACTACAATATCGCTTCCATCTATGAAAGTATGGGGGATATTAAGACGGCGAAGCTGTATTATAAGAAATGCGGTGATTATGATCCTGCGGTCAGAAAACTGCGGGAGTTGGATGCTTCCTCCGAGACGCGGATCCTGTTATCGCAATAAGTCGAACAGCGGCCCCGTTCCATAATGAAGCCCGGCTTATCTGATCCTTATAGTGACGACATAACAAATTTCTGTTTCCGGCTATTGTAGCAACCATATGCGGAAGCTTCTGCAAATCCGGAAACGAATTTTTAATGTCGTTAACTATAAAACATCCCGTTTAATGAAAGAGGTATCCCGTGATTCCCGTATCGGTCTGTATCATTTCCAAAAATGAAGAAAAACATATTGAAGAATGCTGCAAACGGCTGCTTCCCTACGGTTTCGAGATCATTCTTGCAGATACCGGCTCCACTGACCGCACCATAGAGCTGGCCCGGAAATACACCGAACGGATTTATCACTTCGACTGGTGTGACGATTTCAGCGCCGCCAAAAATTTTGCAATGAGAAAAGCCTCCCACGACTGGATACTTTCACTGGACTGTGATGAATATATTGAGACAATAGATCTGGATGCACTGCAGAAATGCATGGAGAAATATCCATCCTCTGCCGGACGTATTCTGATTCGCAACCGCTTTACGGAAGACAGACAGGCTTCCTTTGAACAGGTACGGGTGAGCCGTTTTGTAAACCGGCAATACTTTCACTTTGAGGGTACTGTGCATGAACAGCTGGTACCAGGAGCGTTGTCTTGCCACTCTGATATGCCGCCTCATGAAAAATATGTCTATTCTGCTCCTGTCACCGTACTTCACGTAGGCTATGACGGTTCCGAAGCAGAGATGCTTGAGAAATCCAGGCGCAATATTGCCCTGTTGAAAAAGGAACTAAAATCACAGGGTCCTGACCCTTACCTCTATTTTCAGTTGGGCCAAAGCTACCGCAGGCTGCATGACTACGAGAACGCTTTCCGTTATTTTGACCAGGGGCTTTCCATGGATGTGGACCCGGCGCTGGATTATGTGCAAACTATGGTGGAATCCTATGGATACACGCTTCTTGACCTCAAACGTAATCAGGATGCCTTGAACCTGCTGGGAGTCTATGAAGAGTTTTCCGGCCGGGCAGATTTCGTATTCCTGATAGGCCTGATCTATATGAACAACGGATTGTTCAACGAAGCCATCAGCGAATTCCAAAAGGCTGCTGCGATGGAAGAGTTCGCAGTAGATGGAGTTAACAGTTATAAAGCAAACTATAATATCGGCGTTATCTATGAATGTGCAGGATACCCTGAGGAGGCGCGCAAGGCATATCTGAAATGCGGTGATTATGCCGCCGCTAAGGAAAGGCTGCGGCAGTTATAGAAAGGCAATTTATATTTCATGAAAATATTATTTATTGAATGGGCAAGTTTTGGAAACGCAGATATCAAGGAAGCATTTATTGCTGAAGGCCATACTCTCACCTGTTTCCCTTTTTCCAACAGAGACGGAAGAAAAGATGCGGAAATTGAAACCGAATTATCCGGCGCATTACGCAGAGAAACGCCGGATGTTGTTTTTTCTTTTAATTATTTCCCTGTGATTTCCCAGGTATGCAGGAAGAATGACATCAAATATATCTCCTGGATTTATGACAGCCCTTATGTTATGCTCTACTCTTATACTGCCCTCAATCCCTGCAATACAATTTATGTCTTTGATAAGGAACTGTACCTGGAATTTCACAATGCAGGAATCAATACGGTTCACTATATGCCGATGGCGGCCAATGTTGAGAGGCTTGATCAGATGACAATGGATGCCAACGCTAAAAGACTCAATCAAACAGCAACGGAAGCCAACGTTGAGAGGCCTGGCCGGATATCAATAACTGCTGCCACAAATTCCCTGCCCAGTTTGAACGCCTCCAAAAAGCAAATGACAGAAAATGGTGCAAGCCCTTTTCTGTATAATGTCTCCTTTGTCGGTTCGCTCTACACCGAGCAACATAATTTCTATGACCGCATGACCAGTCTGTCAGACTATACGAAAGGATATCTGGAAGCGCTCATGGCGGCTCAGATGAAGGTTCAGGGATACAATTTCATTCAGGAATCTCTCACCCCAATCATGGATGATCTGTACAAGGCTCTGCCGATGGATCCTAATCCTGACGGCGTGGAAAGCCGGGAGTACCTGTATGCACAGTATGTAATCAACAGAAAGATAACCGGGCTGGAACGCGCCGAACTGCTCACAGCGATCGCCGAACACCACGCGCTTGACCTTTTTACACACGACAATTCTTTTTCAGGAAAAAATCTGCATAATCACGGCACAGTTGACTACTATCAGCAAATGCCCCTGGTTTTCAAACAAAGCAGGATAAATCTGAATATCTCCCTGCGCAGCATCAAAAGCGGCATTCCCCTCCGCGCTTTTGACATCATGGGAAGCGGCGGTTTTCTGCTCTCCAATTTCCAGGCTGACTTTCTGGATGACTTCGTTCCAGGGGAGGATTTCGTGTACTATGAGAGTAAGGAAGACCTGTTATACAAAATCGATTATTACCTGAGCCATGAAGAAGAACGAACTGAGATTGCCAGAAACGGACATGATAAAGTGGCG
>CAYXKS010000187.1:0-6980 GCA_964465725.1 uncultured Bacteroides sp.
TCTGTATTGTTGTACGCAGTGATCCCGTTTTCCTCTATCCACTTCTGCAGCCCCGAAGCACGCTTCACCGCAAGGGAGTGGACCGTCAGAGAGTCAGGCCGAAGCGCCTGTATCGCTTCTATCGTTGCCCGCACATCATCTTTGGTCTCTCCCGGAAGTCCCAGAATGATATCCATATTGATATTGTCGAATCCAACCCTGCGCGCCAGCGCGAAGGCAGCCTCTACCTGCTCCACCGTATGCTGTCTGCCGATCAGCCTGAGCGTCTCCTGTTTCATGGTCTGAGGATTGACAGAAATCCTTGTCACACCATGCCGGTACAACACCTGCAGCTTCTCCTCCGTGATACTGTCCGCCCGTCCCGCTTCCACCGTAAACTCCTGCACGGTACTGAAATCAAAGATATCCTTCAGCTTCGTTATCAGTCTGTTCAGCTCTTCTGCAGATAAGGAGCTTGGCGTACCGCCGCCGATATAGACAGTGTCCAGTATCTTATCCCGGTACATCTGCGCCACTGCCTCCATCTCCTGTTCCAGTGCCGTCAGGTAGTCCGCCACCCGCTCTTTCCACAGACTGATCGGAAAGGAAGTAAAGGAGCAATACAAACAGGTCGTAGGGCAGAACGGAATACCAATATAGAGGCTGTATCCATTCTCATAATGTAATCTGCTTAAAATCCCATATTCCCTCTTTGCGATATCAATTCCAAGTGCGATCTTTTCCTCGCTGACAAAATGCTTTTCTCTGAGGAATGACTCTATACTCTGTTCGCTCTCCCCACTTTCCAACATGGTCATAGCGATTTTCGTTGGTCGGATTCCCGTCAAATTCCCCCATGGAAGGGAAAGCCCCGTCTCCTCCCGCAGTGAAACATAGAGAAACCTCTTGAATGTATCCTTGTACTCCGCAATGTCCACACGGTCCGTGTCATGCCATATGTATACATGAGGTTTATCCCTGTCCGGTTTCTTTTCCATTTCCGTCAGGGTCACAGCGGCATTGCCATATATGATAAACCGGACTTCCGTCTCATCAAATACCAGCTCCATAACCGGGGGAATTTCCAGGATCCGCCTGTCCTTCACCACGGACTCCGGCGTCAGGATTTTCAATTCCCATGCCGGGTAGAAAGCCTTTACCAGCGAATGGATGTCATATTCATATTGTGCCTTATTACTCTTAAGTATCTGCACGACGTTATCTCACCTTCCTTTCGTTTTACTCATTCCGTCGCCTTTCAGATCATAGTAGAAAATATATTGCTGCAGGCTCCCCGCATAACCCGGATATCTTTCAAAGGGAAAACCGTTCGGATACTGCTCCTTCAACACCTTGTTGATATGGGTGTCAACCGGGAATGCATCCGTATTATGTAACGCAAACAGGCAAATGCAGTTGGCAACCTTGATCCCCACGCCACTCAGCCTCTGAAGCTCATTCATAGAGTCCTCGTAATTCATGGACGCCACAGACAACAGATCCACATCTCCTCTGCACACACATGCCGCCGTCTCCCTGACATAACGGCTCCGATAGCCCAGATTGCAGGCATACAAATCTTCCTCTTCCGCCGAAGCGAGCGCTTCCGGCACAGGAAACGCATAGTAGGCTTCTCCATTTTCCTTTCTGCACTTCTCCCCGTATTTCTCACAAAGCATGTCGATACATCTGCGGATTCTCCTGATATGATTCTGCTGGGAAATAATGAAGGATATGATCATCTCCCACAAATCCTGTCTGAGAATCCTGATCCCGCTTCCAAACTCTGCTGCCCTGCGCAGGTAAACATCCTCTGGGTCTATGGACGCGATCAGTTTTCCATAATCTTCATCCAGGTCGAAATATCTTTTCCAAACGGACTCAAACTCTTCCCGGGAGCAGGACAAACTCACTTTCTTTCCGCATTGCTCTATCTCCAGGTATTTTCCAAAGGCAGGCAGTCCATATCTTCTATGTACACTTTCCTTCTCGTCTTTCCTCTCCTCCAGCAGTTCCAGACGAAAGCACTGTCCCGAATCACAGATCTGCTGCACAGAAAAATTTTCATTCTCTATCACTACCACACTGTTTTCCTCCGCTTTATAACCAGATCCGGCAGGTACACAGAGCTGCCAGATAGTATTTCTTTTCATGTAGCAGAACGCATACTGTCGTCCAGCCAATAACATAATATCTCATATCTTAGTTAAAGTCCAACAAAGCTTCCTGAAAATATGTAGTTTCGTAACAGTTCGTTACTATGAGCGGCTAAGCCGTGAATAGTAACAACAGTTCAGCCTTCGGCCTCACTGTTACAGAATCCGCAGGCCGGCATAAGCGCATGTTGGAACATGTGCTTATGTCGGCCTGCATTTTACCTATATCTTATTAAACGGCTCCTTATAGCACGCCACACTGCCCAGATCTTCTTCGATCCGCAGCAGCTGGTTATACTTTGCCACGCGGTCACTTCTGCAGGGCGCCCCTGTCTTGATCTGTCCCGCATTGACTGCCACGGCAAGATCCGCGATAAAAGTATCCTCCGTCTCTCCGGACCGGTGGGAAATCACTGCCTTATAACCGTTCTTCTGTGCCATCTCTATGGCATCCATCGCCTCGCTTACCGTACCGATCTGATTGACCTTGACAAGGATCGCGTTCGCCACATGCAGCTTGATTCCCGCATCCAGCCGCTTTGTATTGGTCACGAAGAGATCGTCCCCGACGAGCTGGACACTGTCGCCCAGCTTCTTCGTCATCATCTGCCAGCCGTCCCAGTCGTCCTCCGCCAGGCCATCCTCAATGGAAACGACAGGATACCGCTCCACCAGTTCCTCATAGTAAGCTACCATCTCCTCCGTGCTTCTGGTGATCTCCTTCATCTCCGCATTATCGTCAAAGCCACTGCCCGCCTCATAGCGCTCCGCACTGCTTCCCTCTGTTACCCTTGCCCTTCTCCGCTTCAGTTCCGTCTCTCCCGGAAAATGATACACACCGTCCGCCTCATTATAGAGCTCGGAAGCCGCCACATCCAATGCGATCTTGATATCCTGTCCCGGCGTATATCCTGCCGCCTTGATGGACTCCACGATCAGGTCAAGCACCGCAAAAGCGTCCGGCAGGGACGGTGCGAAACCACCTTCATCCCCCACACCGGTAGACAATCCTCTGTCATTGCAGATTTTCTTCAGATTATGATAGATCTCTGCACAGATACGAAGCCCGTCCCGGAAGCTCTCCGCCTGCACCGGCATAATCATAAACTCCTGAAAATCCACCGTATTGTCCGCATGTTTGCCGCCATTTAGAATGTTCATCATCGGCACAGGAAGCAGCCTCGTATACGCGCCTCCCAGATAGCGGTACAGTGGGATCCCCATAGCCTCTGCAGACGCCCTGGCACAGGCCATGGACACACCTAAAGTCGCATTTGCACCCAGATTGCTCTTATTGTCCGTACCGTCCTGCTCAATCAGTATCCGGTCGATCAACCCCTGATCGAAAGCGTTCATTCCCATGAGCGCTTCTCTGATCTTCGTGTTGACATTGTTCACCGCCTTAGTTGTACCCAGTCCAAAATATCTTGTCTCACCGTCCCGAAGTTCCACCGCTTCGAATCGTCCCGTACTGGCCCCGCTGGGAACAGCCGCCCGTCCTATATACTGGGTTCCACCCACTTCCTTCTCCACCGTAACCTCTGTCTCCACCGTAGGATTTCCGCGTGAATCTAATACCTCTCTTGCATGTACATTTACAATCCTCAACTTCATAGCCATATAAAAACCTCCTGTGCGCAGCTCATTCTTGACAGTTCAACCCTTAGCTTTCCTGTCACGCTCTTTTTCTTAGTATGCACACAAGAGGTTTGTTTTATTATTGCTTACTTCAAATAATCTTTCTTAAAGAACTATCCGCATTATTACCTTTCATAGTCGAAATACGCACAAGCTCCGCATTCATTACTCATTCCTGATCGCTGCCAGCGGACTCAGCTTCATGGCTCTTCTTGCAGGGAAGAAACCTGCCATCATACCGACCAGCACAGCAAAGAACAACGACAATATCACCAGCCATAACGGAATATAGGAAATACCTGCCATATCCATCATCTCTTCTCCTGCAGCCCCAGCGATCCTATTGATCACAAAGGAAATAATAAAGCTCAGCACCAGCCCGATCACTCCCCCGATAAATCCGATAAACCCTGCCTCCATCAAGAACAGACTGCGGATGTTCCTCAGATCACAGCCCAACACTTTCATGACGCCGATTTCCTTGGTCCGCTCATAGATGGACATCATCATCGTGTTCGTGATGCCGATAGCCGCGACAAACAGGGATACCGCTCCGATTCCGCCCAGAACAGCCTGCACATAGCCGAGCGTCCTCTGTTCCGACTCCACCCACTCCGCATTGCTGTAAGTCTCATATCCCATATCCATCAGATGATTCTGCACTTCCGAAACATAGTCCATGCTATCTACATTGACCAGAAGCTGATTATAAAATATTTCCTTATAGGGTTTCCCCGCCTTGGTCTGAGGCTGTCCAGGAATCACCTTATTCTTGAACATTTTCTTCAGCTGTGGGATCAGCTGTTCCATATCGCAATAGGTATACCACCCGTTAGGCGACCAGCCCTCTTCACTGGCCGCCTCCACACCACAGGTTTCGATCATGTATTTCTTCGGCGGCTTCACAGCTTGTTGTCCTTCTTCCGGCGTTCCCATGGACTGATAGTAAGCGTCCGTATCAAAAATAATAAATATCGGATCATGCATCATATCGATATCCGGTATATCACCGAACATATCCCCACTTGCTTTGGGATTATAAAAGTTTTGCTGTACCTGATTGCCATAGAAAAAGGTAAGATGATCGTCTTCTCCCGGCAGACGCCCCTCTCCCACATCGATATCCATATCTGCAAAGACTTCCTTAGGCATTCCTCTGACCTGCAGATATCCTTCATAACTTCCGTATTTCGCCAGTACCGAAAGTTGCAGTACCGGATAAACTGACTCCACATGCTCCAATGCCTCTATCTCCCGCACAAGAGCATCATCAAGCCGTTTTTCTTCCGAACTTTCATCACTCCATGGTTCATTCACCTCAATCTCCGTGAGACTTCCGTAAGACTCATACTGTTCTATCAGAGAACGGCTCAGCCCCAATCCCAGAGAGATCATAACCACAATGGACGCGACGCCGATCACCACACCGAGAACCGTCAATATAGTCCTCACTTTTCTTTTCCACAAACTACTGCTGCTCATACGCAACAAGTCAAGAAGTTTCATATACTGCCACACTCCAACCATTACAATTCAGTCTCAATATCACTCGGAATCTTTCTTTTCATTCTCCAATTCAACTTCCAGATCATCCAGCTCATTTTTCAACAATGCCGCTGCCTTTTTCTTCTTGCTGACCTGTAGAAGAACAATGATACCCACAATCACAATAACCACAACTGCAGCGACGATCCCGATAATCATCCCCTTGTTGGAGCCGCTTTCTTCTTCCATCATCATATCATCTCCCATCATGTCGTCCCCCATCATATCGTCGAAAACCTCTTCCGTAACAAACAGTGAGATTGTCTTCTCTGTCGTGGCCACCTTACCCGCATCATCCTCATAGGAAATCTCCATCGTGACTGTTCCGTCATCCATGGTCGGAGCAATCCCAGTTAACATAACATCTACATTTCCGGTAGCACCGGACTGAAGATTGCCAACGAAAGCCGACGCCTCGTCAATGGAATCCGCATGAAACTTCACCTGTACATTATAGAGAGTCGTCTTACCCGTATTATAGATACTGAGCATTACATTGGACTGGGATCCCACCGTAATATCCGCTGGAACTACTTCGGGAATACTCGTGTCAAACCTGCTTTCCTGAGAAATCGGAATAGAGACACTAGCTTTATCCGTCAGGTCAAACATCGTACCCGCATCATATTTCATATTTACATCCAGCACATATGGTTTCTGGGCAAGATCAGCTTTCGCCGTCATCTCGATCACGATATCTGCCGTCGTATTTGCGCCTATTCTGTCCATATAGATGGAGCTTGACCCGGATGTAGGCAGGAATGCGGAATACGTGTTCGTCTTGTCCTCTCCCTCCTGTGCCGCCTGCATATCAAAAAGTACATTCGTCACCGCCGTATCTTTAGCAGTATTCTGTACATGAATCGTCAGAGTAAAAGTATCTCCGGCATAGACCGTTGCAGGGTTTGTCTCGAAACCGGTCACTACAATACGGGGCTTCGCTCCCGTAGTTTCCTCTCCATTGCCTCCGATCGTGCCGCTGCCCGGCTTTCCGACTGCCTTCACATATACGGTCAGTTCTGCTGGCTTCTCGCTCCGGACACCCGCCTTGGTATACCAGACATTGAACTTCAGCGGGTAATATCCGCTCATCACATCGCTTCTTGCCGTGAAAGTAAAAGTAAATTCCCTTCTGTTGGCCATAGCGGCATCTTTCGTCTTATTCCCCGGAATAAAAGGCTCCGTCTGCAGATAACCAGACATATCCGGTTCGAAGGGCCATTCCGTCACAAGAGTAGACGTCTGCGGCTGTATAATCAAATCATTCAGTTCCTCCGTACCCAGATTAATTACCGGAAGTACGATGGAAACCTGCTGCCCATAACTCACCGTAGGCGTCTCCCAGTTATCGCCCACCTGGAGGAACTCGCTGGTGGTCATAGTAACCTCCGCCACCGCGGTGGATTCCATATTGCCTTTGACCTGCGCCACGTAGGTCCACATCTCCGTCAGTGACATTTCCGTGTTGGCGATATAATATACCGCGCTGTCAAACAGTTTATGGAGATTCTCCATCACCTTCTTATCCAGCTGGTAACGCACTTCCAGACTCTGCATATAATAGAGCATGTCAGCATCAGCGTCACCTCTGTCGTCATCATTGATCAGACGGTCGGACGTGCGGTTGACAGTCGGCGTATAATCAGGGACTACCGCATTGTC
>CAYXKS010000188.1:0-6970 GCA_964465725.1 uncultured Bacteroides sp.
GCAGCAAATTCTGTAGATATCGTGGTGCACGGAGCCAGTATTGTGGATGTAGTGGAAGATTTGACGCCCTATGCGGAAAAAGATGGAGATTTTTTGGATGGTTTATTGCTGAAATATTCTTATCGAAGGGCAGACAAGTCTAATTATACGCAATTAGTGCCTACGGGGATCCCGATCACAGCGGCAGCAACTTCCATTCTGTATGATAAGAAGATATTTGATGATTACGGATTGGATTACCCTGACGAAACATGGACTTGGGAAGATGTTTTGGAAGCGGCACAGAAGATGACCGGTACCGATCCGGTGACCGGCGAGGAAACCTATGGATATTATATCGATGGTTCCAGCAGCGATTGGATGGGAAGATCCCTGACGGGATATTTTTTCTCCAAAGATGTGAAAGTAGTGGAATATACGGATGAACAGATGGATACAAAAGTATCTTATACTTCTGAGGAGGCACTTAAGGGATTTGAGTTTGTAAATGAACTGGCAAAAACATGTCCGAAAGGTTTTCTGGAAGGACGCGGTGCAGAAAATTTTGGTATGGAAAATAACAATATTGCCATGTGGTATTCCCAGAACCTGGTACAGACTTACCAGAAGACAGAAAGCCTTGGGCTGACAGACCGTTATGGATACGCTTATTCACCGGTATTAGAGACCACGGACGGATGGGCGAATTTCACGGGTGACTGGAATATGGCGATTGCGAAGAATGCACAGCATAAAGATGAGTGCTGGGAGTTCATTAAATGGATGGCGACCAATCAGGACATTGCAGACTGGTGCTGGGAAGGCGGTAAGATCCCGAACAATAAGGAAGCGATTGAGCGGCTGGCATCCGGAGATGTTCCTTTTGCGGATATGTTCTTTAATACATTAGCAGCTACGCCTGATAATTTCACGATTTTTGCCAGCGACTATAATGATGCGTTTTTAGGAAGTTCCAATGCGATATTGGCAAATGGGCTGTCAGCTATGTTCGCAGGAGATATGACACCTGCTGAGGCGGCAGAGAGCATTCAGGCGGCTTTGGAAGAGCAGAGCGCTTCTTATAATTGATCCGGTAGAAAGACTTAGGAGAAAGGGAGGATTTTAAATGAAGAAAGCGACCCGGTTTCAACAAAATAAAAAATCTTTTCAGAAGAGAAAAAAAGAACTGGTGTGGTTTACCTTTCTGCTGCCCACATTTATATGTCTTATTGTATTAACTTATATTCCGACAATGAAAGCAGTGAATTTTAGTTTTCATGAAGTGAATGTGGTTGGAGAGATCCAGCGGAATGTAGGATTCCTGAATTATAAAGTGTTGTTGAGCAGCAGTGGATTTCGCAAGTCCATTGGGAATACCATAGTGCTTTCCCTGATGGCACTGCTGGCGGTTCCGTTTGGGTTTATCCTTGCGTGCGGGATCAACGGAGTGAAGAATACAAAGGCACAGACTGTATTTCGGTTAGGGTTTTATATGCCCAATATCATTACAGGTGTCTGTATCGTTCTGATCTTCCAGTATATCCTGCAAGTGGACAATGGGCTGATCAACCTGGTACTGTCAAACCTTCTGGGGAAAAAGATAGAAATAGGGTGGCTTTCTGATCCTTCTTTGACAAAGGTGGGAGCCAGCATTATCCAGATTTGGACAACGTTGGGTTACAATATGCTGATCTGCCTGGCAGGACTGCAGGCTATTCCGTCTGAGCTGTATGAGGCGGCTATGATGGATGGTGCCAGCAGCCTGCACAGATGGCGGTATCTTACGATACCGCTGATGCGCAATAGCTTTATCTTTCTGTTCATTACAGGAATCATAAACGGTTTCAGCCGTTTTACGGATCTGTATATCTTGTCGGGCAACTCCTCCTCGGGGAAGCCCGCAGGCTCTCTGCAGTCTATATTGATGTATATTTATCAATATAGTTTTGAAAATCCCAGCTATGGGATGGCTTGTGCGGGTGCTGTGATCCTGTTTCTGATCGTATTCACGGTCACATCCATTAATTTGAAAGTAACGAAAACGATTTAAAGGAGATACCAGCACTTTTTTATGGGTACTTATGCTAAGAATGATATGGGGGTGTAACAAGTTTGAAAAAGAAGAAAAGGATAGGACAGATCTGTATCATATTGGTGCTTACGGTCTTGTTATTTATCATACTGATTCCAATCTTGTGGGCGGTTTCCATGAGTTTTGATGCAACGACTATTGATGTGGTGCCGAATCCACCGAGGATGATTCCGGCTGAGTTTTCTACGTTCAATTATAAATATGCGTTGGAGGCGATACCGATCGTCAGATATTATCTAAACACGATTTTGCTGACGATTATCAATACGTGCATCTCTGTCTTTACAGCAATGACTTGCGGCTATGCGTTTTCCAAAGGCAGGTTTCCTATGAAGGGAATTTTATTCCTTTTTGTCCTGGCGGTCATGATGATTCCTTTTGAAGTGAGGATGATTCCCTTGTTTTTGCAGTATCGGGACTGGAATCTGCTGGATACATGGTGGCCACTGATTCTGGGATCTTTTGCCTGGGCATATGGAATTTTTCTCGCCAGACAGTTTATCGACGGAATTCCAGATTCTCTTCGGGAATCGGCTGCGATAGACGGAGCTGGGGAGTGGCATATTTTCTTTTCTATCATTCTGCCGCTCTGCGGGCCGGTCATTGCAACGTTGGTGATCTTCCAAGTGGTGAATCAATGGAATAATTTCTTATGGCCGTTGGTAGTCGTATCGAATCCTAAGAAACAGGTTATTTCTGTAGGACTTGCTATGTTTAATGCTTCGGAGACGGCGAAATATTTGGGACCTAGACTTGCGGTATCTGTTTTGGGAGCCATTCCTCTGATGATCATTTATGTTTTTTTGCAGAAATATATTGTAAAGAGCGTTATGCTGAGTGGTGTAAAAGAATAGTTATTATAAGCGGTATATGTAAGAGTAGCAACAACGAATAGGAGCAATGACGGGAGGAAAATGGATTGAAACAACTGACATTGATTAAAAGTGGGTTACAGATCCCAGCGGTTTCTCTGGGAACATGGTCTTTTGGAGGCGATGCAGTCTGGGGAGAGACGGATGAGAGACAAGCCATAAGAACAGTGCACAGAGCGGTAGAACTTGGAATGGTACAGATCGATACCGCACCTGCGTATGGGATGGGTAAGAGTGAGGAGATTCTTGGCAGGGCATTGGCTGGGATCCGTGATCAGGTAATCCTGTCCACAAAATGCGGATTAAGCTGGGACGTCGGAGCGGAAGGGGCACTTCACGTGGAGCGCGATGGATATCGGATTGTACGAAATCTTTCAGCGGCAAGTATCCGTCGGGATTTAGAGAATAGTTTAAGAAGACTTGGTACAGACCATATTGATATCTATTACACTCACTGGCCGGTGCCGGAGCCATATGCCGTTCCGGTTCAGGAGACTTTAGGCGAGTTGGAGCGTATGAAAGAAGAAGGAAAGATCCGTGTTATTGGCGCTTCTAATATGACGGCAGAACTTCTGGGGGAATATCTACGGTATGGAGTTGTAGAAATTTTACAGGAGAAATACAGTCTGCTGGACCGAAGGCCAGAAAAGAAGTTGTTGGAAATATGCCATGAGAAAGGAATTGTATTGCAGGCGTATTCGCCTTTGGAACAGGGTATTTTGACGGAGAGATTCAGAAGAAACAAGGAACCCTTGTATGAAAAGCGTCTTACAGGTAAGATTTGGGAAAAAAAAGAGAATCGTGCAAGGTTGCTTGCATTGCTGGATAGCTGGGAAGACCTTTATCAGAAATATCAATGTGGTGTTGAGCAGTTAGCGATTGCCTGGCTATTGAGGCAAGGGGAAATAAACGTGCTTTGTGGCGCCAGGAAACCAGATCATTTAGAGAGCAATATACGCGGTGCAGAACTTGATCTGTTGCCGGATGATATAAACAGGATCCGAAAAGATCTTGAAGACTTTTAGGCCATATGGTTCTTCCTTATCAGGTTTCTTTAGCCGTGTACCTAAGATGGATATCTCATTCGATTTGATATAGATACACTGGGTTATGATGAGGAAGAGTTTTTTATGAGGGTAAGAATAATCATGCTGCAGACAAATAAGAGACGCTATTTTAGGGAGTTTTGAATGGCATCCGGCGTGCAGCGGTTATCACTAAAGTTGATGAAGAGATTGATGTGCTACTTTGTGCAGAGGCGTTAAGTAGCATAGTAGTCATAGGCAAACTATAGTAACAACTGAGTTGGATATAGTGTATTTAATGGCAGTATATCTGACTGCTACAAATTATAGGAGATGAGAGAGGAGAAGTATGAGATTATGAAAATAACAGCAGGAGAGGCCGCGGTAAAGATCATGGTCAAGGAAGGGATTACGGATGCTTTTGGGATCCCAGGAGCAGGAATCAATGCGGTATATAAATATTTGGAGAATGCTCCGATCAGCCATTACGGTATGAGACATGAGGAAGCGTGTACCCATGCGGCGGATGCTTATTATCGGGCAAGCCATAAGATCGCACTGGCAATCTGCACTGCAGGACCGGGCGCTACTAATTTTGTGACAGGACTTTATACCGCCAATATCGATTCAATACCGATGCTGGCGATGGTGGGCCAGGCAAATACCTGGCAGCTTTCCATGGACCCGTTTCAGTGTGTGGATATGGTGAGCATCGCCGAAACCGTGACCAAGAAGGTGTTCCGCCCGATGAAGGCGGAGGATGTGCCGGAGATGATGCGAGAAGCATTTTATCTGATGCGTTCAGGGAAACCCGGCCCGGTACTGATTGATTTTCCGCTGGACGTGCAGATGGCGGAATTGGAATTTGACATTGAGAAGTATACAGCCAAAGAAGTAGAGGAGGTTGTGCCGGATTCTGAATTGATCGATCAGGCGATTGATATGCTGGCGTCCGCAGAAAGTCCGATCATTATTATGGGCGGCGGCGTGATTCTGTCGGAGTCCGAACAGGAGCTGACGGCTTTTGCCGAAGAATATCAGATTCCTGTGATTACCACATACATGGCCAAGGGTGGATTGCCATCGGAACATCCTCTGAATGCCGGCCATGCCGGAATACAGGTTGGTCAGCCTGTGGGAAATAAATATCTGTTGGAGTCGGATGTCGTGCTGGGGATCGGGTGCCGTTTTTCCGACAGACATACCGGCGATCTCAAAGTGTATCGCGGAGAGCGTAAGTTTATCCATATCGACATTGAACCGGAACAGATCGGCAAGGTATTCACGCCGGATCTGGGGATTGTTTCCGATGCGGCGCTGGCGATTCGCGCGCTGACACAGGCGGCAAAAAAGAAAGGTCTTGCGCCTTCTCAGAATCCACGTGTCAAAGAGCTTCCGGCATTGAGAAAGCAGATGGCAAGAAAGACCGATTATGATACGGTACCAATCATGCCTCATCGTGTATTCAGAGAAATCAACCAGGCATTTGATTCGGATACCATGTTCACTACCGGCTGCGGTATCGTACAGATTTGGTCCGGTCAGTTGCAGGAAATCGATAAACCAAGACGGTATCTTCCCTCGGGTGGTGCCGGAACACTTGGATTCGACATTCCGGCGGCATTCGGCGCAAAGGTGGCGCATCCGGAACGACATTGTGTGACGGTGCTGGGAGACTTCGGATTTACTTTTATGGTGGAGGAGATCGCCGTCTGTGCGGTATTCGACAAGCCGATTATTGTGGTAATCGTCAACAACGCGAACCTTGGTCTGATTCGGCAGAATCAGAAAGGGGCATATGGATACGAGTATGCGGTATCAATGCCTTATAATCAGGACGGGACGATGGATTATGTCAAGGTGGCAGAAGGGTTCGGATGCAGAGGAGAGCGTGTTTTCACACCGCAGGAATTGACGGCGGCATTGGAGCGCGCTAAGGAGTCCGGCAAGACGTATATTATTGACGCTATCTGTGTGAAAGAACAGCTCTGTGACATGGGAGGTTCCATTGCCGCGATTAAATCATGGGCGCCGGAGGAGTAACAGCCTGATATGATTCAGGCAGCGATGATGAGCAGAAGGGAGACAACAAGCGGTGAAAGATTCTATACATAAATATTTTCAAATCGGAACGATTCAGTGGATGAGCCATCCGCCTGCAGATTATGAGGTATTGTCGTCTATCAGGACGATCGGATGTGATGACTATTTTGATGCCCTCGAAGTGACACAGTTCGGGGATGATGAGAAGAGGAAAAAGGCAAAGGAAATGTTGGAGCAGGCGCATATGAGAGTATGCTATGGTGCGCAGCCAAGGCTTCTGGGAAAGGGATTGAATCCAAATGACCTTGACGAGGAGGGAAGAAAAGCGGCTGAGAAGACACTGATTGAGGCGGTGGATGAAGCAGAATATCTGGGTGCGAAAGGCATTGCTTTTCTTGCTGGCAAGTGGGAGGAAGCGACGAAAGAAGATGCCTACAGGCAGCTTGTGAAAACAACGAAGAACGTATGTGACTATGCGGCTGCAAAGGGAATGAGTGTGGAACTGGAAGTGTTTGATTTTGATATGGACAAGGCGGCATTGATTGGACCGGCGCCCTATGCGGCGAAGTTTGCGGCTGATATGAGAAGCCTGTGCAGTAACTTCGGCCTGATCGTAGATTTGTCTCATTTCCCGACTACTTATGAGACTTCCCGCTTTGTAGTGCGTACCCTGCGCCCTTACATCACTCATTTCCATATCGGAAATGCAGTGGTAAAGAAAGGGTGTGAGGCTTATGGAGACCAGCATCCCAGATTCGGATTTCCTGAGAGCGCCAATGATACGGAGCAGCTTCTGGACTTTTTCCGTGTGTTGAAGGAGGAAGGTTTCCTGGATTCTGAGAATCCGTATGTACTTTCTTTCGAAGTAAAGCCCTGGACAGGAGAGGACGGGGATTTGATCCTGGCCGGAACGAAGAGAGTAATCAACAGAGCATGGGCGCTGCTGGAAGATTAAGGAA
>CAYXKS010000189.1:0-6893 GCA_964465725.1 uncultured Bacteroides sp.
AGAAGACAGATCAGAGGACTTACCCAGGCATCCGCCAATGCACAGGATGGTATTTCCTGTGTACAGACAGCAGAGGGTGCGCTGAACGAAGTACAGGATATGCTGCAGAGAATGAATGAACTGGCTGTAAAGGGTGAGAATGGCACTCTGACATCTACAGACCGCAGTTATATTCAGGCAGAAGTTAAGCAGTTGATGAGTGAGATCGACCGTGTACAGAGCACGACTACATTCAATGAGCAGAGTCTTTTGGATGGTTCTTTCTCCAACAAGGGTCTTCAGGTTGGTGCAGAATCCGGTCAGCATATCGGCATTACGATCAAGAATATGAACACCAACGAACTGATTGCTAATGCAGTACATGACAAAGTTAAATTTGGTGTGGGTAATATTGAATCCGATCAGAAGGCAACAGCGGCTGCAAACAATTCTGATACGATGTCTGCTGATAAGAAAAAGTATATCGAAGGCGATAACTATCTGACATTAGATATGCTGGCTAAGTTCTATGCATTTGCATCTACAGATGTAGTGGATACAGCGCTCACAGGTAATGCAGCTGCTGGTAAGATAAAGATTGAGCATTCTGTGACATTTGATACCATTGCACCTACGGCAGCTGATTTTGCAGCACTGAATGCATTTGCTAAGCATGCGATTAAAGATGTATCCGAGCAGCGTTCAGATCTCGGTGCGATTCAGAACAGACTGGAGCATACCATTAGCAACCTGGACAACATTGTTGAGAATACTACATCTGCAGAGTCACAGATTCGTGATACAGATATTGCTACAGAGATGGTTAGATATGCAAACAACAACATCCTGCAGCAGGCAGGCACGTCAATGCTGTCCCAGGCAAATCAGTCTAACCAGTTGGCATTGTCCTTACTTGGCTAATTCTGAGAAGCTTAATGTAATGTAGAACAGACAAAGGCTGACATATGTCAGCCTTTGTTTTTCGTTATAAGGTGAGAAGCGAAACACTTATATATCTGCAAGCAATGCTTCTGCGCGCTGCAGCCATGTATGGTGTTTCATGACTTTTCTATATGCGTTTGACCGCAGCATTTCTATGCGGTCAGGGTCAGAGGACAAGATGGAACGTACGATATGGGGCAGCGCGTTCAGATGGGAAAGGGAGTAGAACTTGATATCGACATCTTCCACGAAAGTCTCTCGTAAATAGGTACTGTCATCGGTCAGCGCAACAGCGCCCTGCAGCATGGCCTCATAGATTCGTTCGCTGGAACCGGCCTTGAACCATGCAAGCTGATTCAAGACAATTTTACTGTCTTCCATGTATCGAATTCCTTCTTCTGTGGAGCAGCGGCCTTTATAAATAAAATTAGGATGATTCCACAGATCGGTCTTCTCAAACCGGTCTCCATAAACAGTGACGGTGATTCCGGCATTGACAAGAGTTTTGAGAATCTCCTGGCGGAATAATGCACTGATATTTGCATCAGTGAAGCGATGTTCTTGTATGAATTCTTTCAATTCTGCATCAGACGGATTAGGATGATTGCGTTGAAGGCAATGTTCTGCAGCTTCCTCAAAGGTCCAAGCGGGGAAGTGGATCAATTCTTCCGCCAATTGAATACTGAGAGGATCATTAGTTATATCGTCGTGATATTTGTAGCTTCCTATAAAAAGAACATCGATGGAACGATCAGCAAACGGTTTAAGTGCTTCATATGGATGCAGGCACTCCCCGGCGGTTGGAAGAAACATGGTCTTCCTGACCAGAGGATAGAAACGTTTGATGTAGTCTTCGTGGTGACGGTCTGCACAGACGACAATTCCATTTCGGGGAGGAGTATCCAATGTGTCAGAATAATACATAGGGTGGTCTACAATGATATTGTAACAAGGAGTATCCCAAAGTTCCCAGAGACTTATCCCCGAAGTGAGACGCATCTGGAAACCGACATTATTGAAGACGATGGCGGCATCGAGGCCATTTTCACGAAAGAGCAGCAGTTCGTTAATGCTTTCCTGCATATGGGATTTATCATAGCGGAAGACGGCATGCCCCGACTTTTCTATGGAAACGGCATATTGCTCAGCCAGATAATTCAAAATTGGGATGCTGCCGCCCATGAAAACAGCAATTCTTTTGGGAGAGGCAAGGTAAGCATGATGATATTCTTCTGCCATATCCGGATGCCCCATGGCTTCCAGGACATTCTTGATATTGGATAAAGTATTTCGGTTTGTTTCACAGATAGCAAGCGCCTCATTCAGAAAAGACAAGGCCTGCAGATTCTCTCCGGCATCTGTATAAATAAGGGCAAGGGTATTCAACAGTATCTGTGGAATATAAGCAAACTGTTTAAAATTCTGCAGCATATAGACAATGGCTTTGTATGAAACCCTGCTGTCAATGAGGTAATGCTTTTCTTCCACTGAGACGGTATCATCCTGGATATGCTCAAGAATCGATAGCAGAAGACGGAAATGTTTGATCAGGATGTCATAATCCCGTGAAAACTCCAGCATTGTTGGTATGCCTTCTTCCATTTCCAGCCTGCCTATGTTGAGAATATGTTCAATATCTGTTAATTCCTGATTGAAGTCGGACAGCTGCAGCGAGAGGTCGGGACGCCATCTTAAAGCATCGCACAGATACTGATAGGCGTGTGCGATATTGCCCTCAAGCAGAAGATTTTTAAGATTTTTCTTGAGAGAGATTGTCTCGGCCTTTTCCTGAAGGAGTCCCACGGGAGCTTCATACCAGGTAAGCCGGTTGTGTTTAACCCAGACGATCAGCAACTGTTCGGACAGAAAGCCGAATACTCGTTTATGATAGTCATCGTATGTGCTTACGTCAATGCGGTTTTCCAGGACAAAGAAGATACTGAACAGCCATTCACAGTAGGAGTCGAGCAGCGCCTTGGGTGCTGCGAAAAGATTACCTACATAGCAGGCTGAGTCAGAGATTACATGCTGAAAGGTATCGTAATAATCAGGATACAGCTCCAGAATGACTTCACCGGTCTTGTCCAGATCGCGGATATCATGGGAACGGCCATAGATGGTATGGTAATTGTATGGGCCGGATTCCGGCCGGGACAGGATAACGTCATATTGGGCAAAAATATGCAGATAGTCGGTCTCTGTCATTAACATACCATTATCGTTCAGGAAGTATCTGCGATAATGGCATAACCCGGCATAGTCCGTGTTGTGGACATTTTTCCAGATCCAGTATAAACCGGTTAATTCGCTGTAATAGGTATTTTTGACGGAAATGTTGTCACCGGTATTGTCACCTTGATATCCCAGGTCGCCATGAAGCGCGCGGCCAACCTGGAGAGGAATATAGGTTTGGTCTTCCGGGGGGATGAAGGAAACATGGGTCATGATATAGATGGAAACAGCCATAGGACGCCTCACTTATTCGTAGTTTACTTTTATGCTTTTTTTTATTATACTATACACAGTCTGAAAAAGCGACAGAAGATTGGGAGCATAGCAGCATGAGGATTTTATTTGTATATGGTATGTCAGCGGATGAGAATATTCCGGAGACTTTGAGGAAGCTGAAATATGATGTGCTGGAATATCCTGAGGAACAGGATACGTCTATTATGGATGAAGATAAGATCAATGCGGTGGTAGATTATGTCAGAAAGCAGGAAATTACGCATCTGATGTCGATCCATTTGATATATAATATCGCGGTGGCAGCTTACTGGGCGGGGATCAAATATATACCGGTGATTTGGGATGCACCTTATCTGAAGCCATATACGGTTATGGGGACGCTGGACAATATCTGGTATTCCGTTTTTGATCAGTTGGATGCCGAGAGAATGCGAACGGGAGGGTGTCCGCATGTTTTATATCAGCCATTGTCAGTGAACAGGGATCATATACTTAGATGGGAGACGGAATTTCTGACGAAAGAAAGCTATGTTAATGAGATCAGCCTTATTGCTAATCTGTATGAAAAAAACGACTATGACCGCTGCCTTAACTCGATTCCTGAAAATATGCAGGACTACTTTCGCAGTATTTTTGAAGAAGCGGCTTTTAAATGGGATGGAGTCAATAGAGTTTATGGAAAGACGGGAAAGGAAATTCTGGATTATATCAGCTTGGTAAGTCCGGCATTTATGTTATATAATCCGTATGATGTAGAAGACATACGGTATTTCGAGGCTATGTACTTGATTAGAAAGCTGGCTAATATTGAGAGGATATGCGTACTGAACCTTCTGGCGGAGAAGCATGATGTGTATCTGTATACTTACAGTGAAGTCGACAGGTCAGTTCTGCCGAAAGTTCATGTAATGCCGCCGGTTATTGTAGGGGAAGCGACCTCTTTTATCTATGCAGGCAGTAAGATCAATCTGAATATTTCTCTGAAAGGGATAGAAGGCGGTACGCCTCAGCGCATCATGGATATCATGGGAGCAGGGGGCTTTGTACTGACCAGTTATTGTAAAGAAACAGCGGAATTGTTTGAGGAAGACAAAGAAATTGTTATGTTCAGGACGCCGGAAGAATTGGTGCATAAGGCAGACTATTATCTGGAACATGACAGTGAACGCGAAGCGATTGCGCGGGCGGGTCATAAGAAGGTGATGACTGAGTACACGTATGAAAAGAAGCTTAAGAGGCTGCTTGACTGGGTAACAGAATCCGAGAAAGATAATAGAGTTGTATAAATGAAGAGGGTAAGTATTGTAGTTCCATGTTATAATGCAGCGCAGTATTTGGATCGATGCGTTGACAGTCTGGTGAATCAGACAATAGGAAATGAGAATTTAGAAATAATTTTGGTGGATGATGCTTCTACGGATGCAGGGCAGACTTGGACAAAGATTTTGGAAATAGAAGAAAAATTCGGGGATTTGGTCATGGCGATCTCTCTTGAGGAGAATCTCAGACAAGGAGGAGCAAGAAATGTGGGTATCTCTTATGCGGGTGGAGAATACCTGATGTTTTGTGATGCAGATGACTGGCTGGTTTTGGATGCGGCGGAATGTTTATTTCAAACGGCAAAAAAGTATGATGCGGATGTAGTGGAGTATCGAATGGTCAGGATCAGAGGGGATATGGATATATCAGCGGTGTTGTCAACAGAGGAAGGCGAACAGAGTGGACTATTGATTTTAAATAGTGAGGAGATTAGGAAGGCATTTTACTTGACCTATACAGATATATGCTCTTTGGGCTGTATGCGTAAATTTTATCGTATGAGTCTGATTAAGGAAAATCAGATTCGATTTGCCGAGCATTTAATTTGTGAAGAGCCGTCCTTTACCCTTCCGGTACGTTTGTATGAGGAAAGACACTATCAATTGGACAGGGTATTATATTTTTACTATATGTCACCTGATTCTACTTCGCGTGGAAAATGGGATGAGCACAAGCTGGATAACTTATGGGTCTGGAAAGCGTTGATGGATGGTTTAAAGAAGAGAGGATTCTGGAACAACTATTATGATGAGTTGGAATATATGTTTTATGATTGGGGATATGCACTAAGTGTACGAATGCTTTTACTTCGCGGCTATACAATAACGGTAGAAGAAATGAAGATACTTGTACAGGAACTTTTAACACTGTTTCCCAATGTTCGGGAAAACAAATATTTAAATGAATCTTCGGAGCCATTAAAACTTCTGTTAAGGACGGCATTGGATATGGAACTGACACAGGAAAGCGTCAGAACCATAAATGAGATTATAAGGAAATATCTGTGAAGATACAAGTGGGAGATATGATACGGAGATTTATGAATATATCGAAGTGAACTATCTAAAGGATGTGTCTGTAGAATAAACTTGGAGGAGATCGAAATGGATGTGCAGGCGAGATGGGATCAATCACTAACAGCAATGAGAGAACAGTTCGATGACCTGCTGCGACGAAAGCAATATGGGGCGATTTACGAGCTGCTTAAGTCCAATCCCGTGGCAGCGGATCAGGTTAATGATTTTGCAATTGCCAGAGTCATGCTTTCTGTATGTGAACAGGAAAAGGAGGCAGGACAATGTATTCTTCTTGAAAAGGTAGATAGCCTGGAAGAAATAGTCAGACGATATACGCAGTTAATGTTTTTTCTCAGGAGACTTGAATTTGATATTATGGATGATAACATGGATATTTTTAATCGGTTTCTGAAAGAAAATCAGGTATCGCTTCAGGAATTGTTTGTCGTGATGTTTTGCGGAAATATAAATAAGGAAAAAGTCTTGCAGATCGTGAAAGATAAAATCGCAAACGGAGAAATCGTGTTATGAAGAAAAACGTAAATGAGAGAGAAATATGTTTTATCCTGTGCAGTAATGACCCGTTGTACACGGAAGAATGTATTTATTATATTGCGCACCTGAATGTTCCTGATGGGTATCAGATTAACGTACTGACAATTAAAAATGCCTCTTCTATGGCTGCGGGGTATAATGAGGGAATGATGGCTTCTGATGCAAAATATAAGGTGTATCTGCATCAGGATGTCTTTATTACGAATAAGAATTTTATACAGGATTTCTTAGACGTTTTTAACTGTGATGAAACAATCGGAATGATTGGAATGGTTGGTGCTCCTAAACTTCCGGTTAATGGTATTATGTGGGAGGGAGTCAGATGTGGAGCATTGTATAATTGGGGCATACATGAAACAAAAGAAATATGGATGTCTGACGATGCTTTCACACAAGTGGAAGTAGTGGACGGATTTCTTATGATAACACAGTATGACATTCCCTGGAGGGAAGACGTGTTTGACAAGTGGGATTTCTACGATTGTTCCCAGAGTAAGGAGTTTGCGAGATGCGGTTATAAGGTCGTAGTGCCCAAGCTGGGAAAACCTTGGTGCATCCATGATAGCGGCTTTGTAAGTCTTTTGAATGAAATGTGGGTACATTCCCCGCCCC
>CAYXKS010000190.1:0-6879 GCA_964465725.1 uncultured Bacteroides sp.
TTTTGTGGCCTCTTGTCTGATTGCTGTCATAAAATACCTCCTGTGACTCTGATTTTCAAATCTACCGTCCGTCAATATAATTTTTTCTCGCTGTTATTCACAACTTCCCACTGTTCATAGTACCGCTTTCTTCCTTATCTATCATAACATTTCTTTCCTGCCTCTACAATCAACACGATGAACCATCCACAACAAGCTACATGGAATCCGTCCCTGGCTTCCTCCTTCCGAACGCTGCAAACAGTGGGATATAAAACCCACAAAGGAATAAAAGTACCTCTTCCAGATTTAAATTGCTATCACAGGCAGCCTCGTCCCCATCCTGCACAATAGTTCATTACTGATGCTGCCTGCTCTGGCCGCGACAGCAGGAGCAGACAGTTCGCCACATCCCTCTGCATCAATCAAAACAGCAATATCCCCTACGGTTATATCCGCTGCGTCTGTTATATCTACGGCAAGCTGATCCATACAGATGTGCCCGACAACAGGCACGATATATCGTCTAATCATAACGCTTCCTCTCCCATCCGATAAGCTCCTCGGAAAACCGTCTCCATATCCAATAGGAAGTATAGCGATCCGGGTATCGCGTCCCGCTATAAAAGTTCTTCCATAACCGGCACTATCTCCTTTCTTCATAGACCGTATCAGCACCACCCGGCTTTTCAGAGACAGTACAGGACGTAAGTCAGGTTTGAGCATCGTGTCATCTCCCGAAGAGCTGAACACCCCATACAAAATTATACCTGCCCTCACATAATTGCAAGTAAGGCCAGGATAATTCAAGAGACCGTAGCTGCTTTGAATATGCAGTTTGGGGAGGCATATTCCACTGTTCTTTAAGGCGTCTGTCAGTTTGTAGAAACGATCAATCTGCACTCCCGTAAATGCAGTGTCATCCCAATTCTTTCCCGGTTTTTTCATAAGCGCTGGCCTGCTGTCCGCGCAGCATAAGTGAGTAAAGATACCGCATATATTCAGATTTTCCATGGAAAAGACCTCTCTGACAAGTGAGAAATCTTCCCACGAAATTCCGAGTCTGTGCATACCGGTATCAATCTTGATATGACTCTTTACAGAAATGCCCTGATTATTCAGGATATTTGCATACTCAAAACTGATCAATGTCTGCATCAGATCATATTCTTTTAATTCCAGAGCCCGCTTGACATCCGTATATCCAAGAATAAGAATCTCTCCGCAAACACCGTGTTTTCTCAGTTCTATCCCCTCATCAATCGTGGCGACCGCAAATGCCATAACTCCCATCTCATTAAGATATGTAGCGATCAGAGAAGCATTATGTCCGTACGCCTCCGCTTTTACGACAGCCATCAATTCACATCCAGGTGGAAGCGCTTTTCTCAATATATCTACATTATGTCGTAAATTATCTGTATTTATTTCTATCCATGCTCGTTCTGTTTTCAAGGCCACACCTTCCATATTTTATTCATTCCTTTCGTTTCTCCCAATTACCCGTCTTCACATTAACCCTCTTAATACCGCCCGACAGAATCTCAAACTACTCCGGAGGATGCCCTGTTTTTGGCATTTTCTGACGCGAGACTTGGAACTTCCTGGCAAAGCATCCTATGGCGCAAGGCTTAGAATTTCTTGACAAAGCGTCCTCCAGCGCAGATCTTAGAAATGCTCAACGTGGAGTCCATGGAGCGGGTTTTACAAATCCTCACCAAAACATCCATGGCACAGATCTTGGAAATCCTCACACTATCATCCGTGCCGGCTGAGCAACGACTGTACAGCCGGCAGGAATGTCCGTGTTCACTACCGCTCCCGCACCTATCTTCACATGACTGCCAATCCTGACACCGCCGACAACAACGGCTCCCGCGCCGATCAGACAGTTATCGCCGATAACAGGCGCTCTCCTGTTCACTTCACCGATCGTAACATTCTGATAGATCCAACATTCTGCCCCAATCTCTGCATAGCGCGAAATAAAGATTCCATGCAGTCCATGCGGCAAAGTAGGAATGCCTTTGATCACTGCATCGGGGCCGATATACCCACCATGTCTGTGGGCACAGCGGCTCATCATAAAGGTCAGGATATCGTACAGAACCCCCTTTTCCCTTCTTTTTTGCAATCTGTATAAATGCCAGAACCAGCTCAAATCGTTTCCTCTCGAATAATCAATTATTTTTCTCCTGATACTCATGCTTTTCCTCCTAGACACGGTCTCTTTGACAAAGCCTCAGTCTCAATACATTCCCCTGACAATGTCCCAACCTCAGCATAGTCTCCCTGACAATGCTCTGTCTTATCACTGCCTTCCAGGCAAATCCTCGATCTCAGCACAGCGCATGTATGCTCAGCGCAGCACGCTAGACTTCTCAGGCGACATTTTTAACGCTTCAGACATACTCTGTCATTCCACATACAATCCAATCAGCTTTTCCAGCATCTCCGAAAAGGACAGGCCAATTCCCCGCATCATATCAGGGAAACGGCTGTGGGGTGTGAAGCCCGGAATTGTATTTACCTCATTGAAAACAATCTCTCCGGAAGGCGTATAAAACATATCCACCCTGGCAAACCCTGAACACCCCAGAGTCCTGTATATGGTCATGGCCGTTTCTTGTATTCTCCTTTCTGTCTCGGGATTAATTCTGGCAGGCATGTAGATTCTGGATGTTTTCGGTGTATATTTCTCCGCATAATCAAAAAAACTGCCGGACAACTCTATCTCATCCACTCTTCCAACCGTCAATACGTCCTTTCCGAGCACGGCACAGCCCACCTCAAACCCACTGACCGCTTCCTCCACAATCACTTCCTCATCATACGCAAAAGCTCGCTCTATGGCAGTGTCGAGCGCTCCTCTTTCCGTTATCCTTGAAATCCCGAAAGAAGAACCGGACCGCACCGGCTTTACGAAAAGCGGATAGGACAGACTCACGTCAATCTCCCGCACAGCCTCCCTCTTCTCAAAGCGTCCAAACGTCACCGATTCAGGAACAGCTATCCCTGTCAGGCTCACTAGCTTATGCGCCCTGTTCTTATCCATGCAGACAGCAGAGGAAAGCATATCGCATCCCACCACCGGAATTCCCGCCAGCTCAAACAATCCCTGAACTGTGCCATCCTCGCCATTTCGGCCATGTAACACCGGAAAAACCAGGTCCGCCCCAAGCACCCGCCAGCTACTCTCCATAAATTCCAGAAACCCTTTTGTCAGGCGGCTCTGAGACGCCACTACAGGAAACAGGTTCTCCCTGTCCGCGGACCATGTATTATCGCGAATCCTGTCGCTTACACCTGTGTAATGATACCACTCTCCACTCCTGGAAATTCCGATCGGAATAATATCATATTTTTCTTGGTTTAGACTTTCCAACACTGTCGAAGCTGACTGCAGCGACACCTCATATTCTGTGGAATTACCTCCGAAAATAACTGCAATTCTCTTATTATTCATTTCCCGCACCAACCTTCCGCGATTCTCTTCTTACTCATTTCCCGTATCAACCTTCCGTGCATCTCTCTTCTCAATTTATAATGTTCCTGTACCGACATGATCTATTCGGCATTCCGATAGCAGTTCACCTGTTCCCCGCTCCTGTCCCCTCTGCACTCATAATGCTCTGGCATTGCAATTCCGGAATCTTATACGCAATCTCACACCGGTTGACATAAAGTTCTCTCTCTATCTGATGGTCAGTGATTTTATCTGTTTCAGTTCGACAGACAGAAGCTGTCTGCCAGATTCTGTGGCACTGTCTGTGGTAAGAGACGGAAGAATTAAATACGGAATATTCAATATTTACATCTTTCTGTGATAAAATCCGGCCGTACATATACCGATCATCAAACCTGATTTCTATCTGAAACGTATTGTCTGTCTCATTGCGGACTTTCAAATCCAGCCATCCCTCACTCACCGCCGCATCCACGCCACTCGCAAAGTCCTCCGCCGCCTGCGGAAAATATTTGACGGCATGCCCATGCCGCTCTACAATCGTCAGCGGCGTATGCAGAAACATCCAAAACAGCATGTCGCTCAGCATACACAGGCCGCCTCCATAAGATGGAACAATTTTACCGTTCACAAGATTAAGCCCGTCCTTATACTTCTCCTGGCAGTCCGCCCACCGAACAAGCTGCCAGAATGAAAATGTCTCCCCCGGTTCAATCAGGAGCCTATCGATTGTCCTGGCGGCAAGCCTCAGATTGTGAACCTTATTGTACTGATACTTCATATCGAATCCGCTGTTCTCATTCAACATCGGCAGCGAGGTCCCGAAGACAGTTTTCGGCAGTAAATTATCAGAAATTCCTTTCGCATATTTCGCCTGATCCAGCCACATCACCAAATAAAACAACTTTTTCCTCTGCCATCTACGGAGAGGAAGGAGCCAAGGCAATAGCTGTGTCAACCTTTTTCTCTGCATGACAACATTCCCTCCTGTCTTAATTCGCTCATTCTCATCCACTGAACCAATGACGGTTAAATAAGCCAGTGCACAGCGTCCGTCCTGCCAAACTGACATTGTAGACTGAGCTGTCTCAAACAAAAAGCACTTCCGCCATGGCATTATGATTGTACCAATAACGGAAGCGCTGTTTATTTGTTTGCACACACAATATTCTGTTTATTTACTGCGGAATTTCTTACGATTTACTAACAAGTTATGCGAAAGCTTCAACAATCTCTTCACATTCAAGCTGTTTCCAAAGCCGGCAAAATCACTTTAAATTCAATGGTTTCATCTTCACTTTCAGCCGTGATCGTCCCGTTATGAAGTTCAACGATCTGCTTCGCGATGGCAAGTCCCAGACCTGCTCCGCCACCGTCTGTACCCCTGGCAGCGTCGAGTCTGTAAAACTGCTCAAAAATCCTCTTCAATTTCTCCTCTGGAATGGTATTGCCATGATTCGTAAATGTGACAACCACATTTTCCTTCTGCCTGACAATTACAATCTCTATGTCGGTATCGTCATAACTGTAGAGAACAGCGTTTCTTAAAATATTGTCAAACACACGCTGAATCTTATCCGCATCACATTGCAGCATGATCTCATCCGCTGCCCTGAGATTACAGTTTAGATTCTTCTCACAAAACATCGGCTGAAACTCATACAGCAGCATTTCAAACAGACGCGTCAGGTTTATCTTGCTATATTGAAGCGTAATATTCGACAAGTTATACTTTGCTATCTCAAAAAACTCATTGATCAGATCCTCCAGCCGCTGCGCCTTGTCCAGCGAGATAGAAAGGTATTTCTCCCGCAGCTTTTCCGAAATCTGTTCCTCGTCACGCAACAGATTCAGATAGCCGATCACGGAGGCAAGCGGTGTTTTCAAGTCATGAGCAAGATAAACGATCAGATCGTTCTTCCTCTGCTCTGACAGTCGAGCATCCATCTTTTGTTTTTCGAGAGTATGCTTAACTGTATTGATCTTTTTTTCCGTCACAGAAAGCTCCGGAGACAGAGATACTTCTTCCGAACTCTCATTGATCAAATTATCGATTCCTCTGTTAATCTCTATGAAATATTTAGTAAACCAGTTCAGATAAATACGGAAGGCGACCAAAAAAATAAGAATTGCCCCAATTACGAAAAACCAGCCTATATAATTACGAAATGTCCACGCATATAATGTTCTGGCCGCCTCAAAGTCCAGTCCGAACCGCCTCTGATATACATTCACGATCCAGTCGGCAAAATTTCCTTTTAAGAGAAAGGAATACAATAGATAAATGCTGCCGGCAGCAATAATCACCAATAAAATGGTCCGCAAGAAAATCTTTGCCTTGAACTGCCTGAAATCATCTGTCTTCCTAAACAATCTATTTTTCAATGGTATAACCAACTCCCCATACGTTTACTATAAATTTCGGTTTTCTCGCCGACTCGTTCAGTTTTTCCCTCAGGCGACCTATATGAGCCATAACCGTATTGTTATTGTTCAGATACTTTTCGCCCCATACGGCCTCAAACAATTCTTCCGACGCAACCACCGCACCCTGGTGCTCACACAGATACCAGAGAATAGAGAATTCAATGGGCGTAAGCTGCAGTTCTTTTCCATATAAAAAGCATTTATGGGTGTCCTTGTTAATTACCAAGCCCCGGATATCAAACTCGCTCACCTTTGCAATCTGCTTTGCCGCGAAGTTATTATATTTCACATATCGTCTCAACTGCGTCTTAACCCTGGCCATTACCTCCAATGGATTAAAGGGCTTCGTGATATAATCGTCTGCTCCTATCGTCAGTCCCATTATCTTATCTCCATCCGAAGCTTTCGCCGTGAGCATAATAACGGGATAATAGAACTTCTCCCTGATTTTCTGACAGATATGAAAGCCATCGATATCCGGCAGCATAACATCGATGATCGCCAGATCCAGTTCCATTTCTCCGATGCACTTTAAAGCGTCCATGCCATTGTAGAATTTGTATACCGTATAGCCGTCATTTTTCAGGTATACCTCAAGCAGATCCGCTATTTCTCTCTCGTCATCAACAATCAGTACTTTTTCATCCATGGCAACCCTTGTACTCCTTATCAATATAATCCCATACCCGGTGTGATAAATGTTCCAAACTCTCTATATTCACCGTCGCCCTTGTTTTAACCGTCAATACTTCCTCGCGGCAGTCGCCAAATGTCTGCAAGCAGACACTTGGCTCGTTGCTCGCGGGAATTAAATACAGTATACTATAATCAAGTTTTTGAGTCTATTCTTTGCTTTCAGCCAGTTGTTTGACGCTCATTTTCCGCTCCTGGCCAGGGTCTGACTTGTAACTGACACTCGTTACTTGCGCTTGTTACTTGAGACAAAGCTTTTATTTACCAGATTGATCTTTTTTTCTCATCCATAATGCCGCTTTTACGGTAAAAAT
>CAYXKS010000191.1:0-6866 GCA_964465725.1 uncultured Bacteroides sp.
AATGTGTGACAAAGTGTGTGGAAATTTGCAGAAGAATGCAGAAAAGAGGGATATGATGAGTAAAGGGAAATTTTATATGACAACGGCAATCGCCTATACTTCAGGCACGCCGCACATCGGAAACAGTTATGAGATCGTTCTGGCGGACAGTATCGCTCGCTTTAAGAGGAAAGACGGGTATGATGTGTTCTTTCAGACCGGAACGGACGAGCATGGACAGAAGATCGAGCTGAAGGCGCAGGAGCAGGGTGTGACTCCGAAAGAGTTTGTAGATCATGTGGCAGGTGAGATACGAAGGATCTGTGATGCACTGAATACTTCCTACGATAAATTCATCCGTACAACAGATGATTATCATGAAAAACAGGTGCAGAAGATTTTCAGAAGGTTATACGATCAGGGAGACATTTATAAGGGTTATTATGAGGGAATGTACTGTACGCCTTGCGAGTCTTTTTGGACAGAGTCGCAGCTTGTGGATGGCAAGTGTCCCGACTGCGGACGGGAAGTGAAACCTGCCAGAGAAGAGGCGTATTTCTTCAGAATGAGTAAATATGCTGACAAGTTGATTGAGCATATCAACACGCATCCGGAGTTTATCCAGCCGGTATCCCGCAAGAATGAGATGATGAACAATTTCCTTCTGCCGGGACTGCAGGATCTGTGTGTGTCCAGAACTTCCTATAAATGGGGTATTCCGGTAGATTTCGATGATAAGCATGTGATCTACGTCTGGATGGATGCACTGACGAACTATATTACGGGTATCGGATTCGAAGCGGAAGGGGAGAGCAGTGAACAGTATAAGAAGCTGTGGCCGGCTGACCTGCACCTGATTGGCAAGGATATCATCCGCTTTCACACGATCTACTGGCCGATTTTCCTGATGGCGCTGGGTGAGCCGCTTCCGAAGCAGGTGTTCGGACACCCCTGGCTTCTGCAGGGCGACGGCAAGATGAGTAAATCCAAAGGAAATGTGATCTATGCCGATGATCTGATTGATTTCTTCGGGGTGGACGCCGTGCGCTACTTTGTATTGCATGAGATGCCTTTTGAGAATGATGGAGTGATCAGTTGGGATCTGATGGTAGAACGTATGAATTCTGATCTGGCCAATACGTTGGGAAATCTGGTAAACAGAACCATTTCCATGAGTAATAAATATTTTGGTGGTCTGGTAGAGAATAAGAAGATCGGTGTGGATGAGGGTGCGGAAGATGTGGATGCAGATTTGTTCCGCGTGGCCGTCGAGACTTATGACAAGGTGGCGCAGAAGATGGATGAATTGAGGGTGGCTGATGCCATCACAGAGATTTTCGTTCTTTTTAAGCGCTGCAATAAATATATCGATGAGACAATGCCCTGGGCTCTGGCGAAAGATGAGACTAAGAAAGACAGGCTGGCGACGGTATTGTATAATCTGTTGAACGGCATTCTTGTGGGTGCGTCGCTTTTGGAGCCTTATATGCCTGACACGGCGGCTAGAATTGCCGCACAGATCAAGACAGATCTGATTGATTTCTCTGTGCTGGAAGCTTGTGCTAAAGATCAGGATATTATGAAAGTATCGACACTGTATCCTACAGGCAATAAAGTGACCGAGAAACCGGAGATCCTTTTTGCACGTCAGGACCTGAAGGAGATTACCGAGAAGGTGGATGCCATGTTTGCGGCGAGGAAAGCAGCTGCCGGCGGTGTAGGTGGAGCTACCCAGGCAGAGCAAACAGAAGGCGAGAAAGCCCCGGAGGATGTGATAGACCTTGAAGCGAAAGAGACAATCTCTTACGATGTGTTTGACCGGTGCCAGTTTCAGGTAGGCGAGATCCTGGAATGTAAAGAAGTGCCTAAGTCCAAGAAACTTCTGTGCTCCAAGGTGCGTGTCGGGTCTGAGGTAAAGCAGATTCTTTCCGGCATTAAACAGCACTATAGTGCGGAGGAGATGGTTGGCAAGAAAGTTATGGTGCTGGTGAATCTGCAGCCGAGAGAGATTGCGGGAATGATGTCCGAAGGCATGCTGTTGTGTGCCGAAGACGCAGAGGGCAAGTTGTCCTTGATGGTACCGGAGCGGCCTATGCCTTCGGGAGCAGAGATATGTTAAATTCATAATAGATAAGATATGATGTGTAACAGCATGGAGACAATGTCATTATGCTAAGCCAGACGCTGTGTACTGGCTTAACTAAATGACATTGGCATAGAGATCAATGCTATTACAGGAAGCAGGGAAGGAGCCACAATGGTAAAAAAACAGGAATTTTATTTTGAATCCAGAGATCGGGAGCATAAGATACACGCCATAAAGTGGCTCCCGGATGCGGAGAAGCCGGTATGCATTCTGCAGATTGTACATGGCATGGCGGAGTATATAGACCGATACGATGAGTTCGCGTCCTATCTGGCAGGTAAAAATATTCTGGTGGTGGGAGACGATCACTTGGGACACGGCAAGTCCGTAAATCAGGGAGAACCCTACGGTTACTTCTGTGCCGAGGATGCAGCTACGGTTCTTGTGAGAGATGAACACAGACTGAAGAAGATGACCCAGGAGCAATATCCGGGCGTTCCTTATATCATATTGGGACACAGCATGGGGTCTTTTATCGCGCGCAATTATCTGATGCGCTACGGCAGTGGTATCGACGGTGCCATTATAGTGGGAACCGGAATGCAGTCTAAGCCCACATTGTGGTGTGCCCGTACACTGGCGGCGTTTCAGAGGATATTCTGCGGCTCGAAGCATGTGAGCGAACTTTTGAATGTAGCGGCTTTCGGGGCATATAATAAGAAAATAAAGCCGCATAAGACGCTCTTTGATTGGCTGTCCCGCAACGAGGAGAATGTACAGCGTTATATAGCCGATCCGCTGTGTGGCTTTACTTTTACGGTCAATGGTTTTCAGACGCTGTTTCAACTGATTTATAACCTGCATGATAAGAAGAAACTTCAGGAGATGCCTAAAAGGCTGCCGGTTCTTTTCATATCGGGAGAGGAGGATCCGGTGGGAAATTATGGACATAGCGTTTTGCAGGTGTATCAGTCCTTCAAAGAAGCCGGGATGGAGAATGTACAGATGAAATTGTACCCGGAGGACAGGCACGAGCTCCTGAACGAGGTAGACCGGGAAGACGTCTATGGGGATGTTTACCGTTGGTTACTGCAACGAATTTGATAATTTTTCTCTTTAAGGCGTGACAGTTCAGCTTTCGGCCTGCTGTTATGGAATATTTCATTTTAAATCAGAGGTAACTATGAGAAAACATAAGTGGCGGCGAAGGATAATCATATTGGTGCTGGCAATGATTTTGGGCATGATTATCCTGTCGCCGGATCGCAAAGTGAATAATCAGGTATCCGATGCAGCGGCAGATTTGCCGACAGGAACAGATATGAACGGCGTGGAGAACCGAGCCGGCGGTGCGGCGGACACAGCTGTATCGAGTGGATTTCCGGTTGTCGCGGTTGATAATCACGATGAAGATAAGAAGGGCGAAGAGACCATCGTGGGCTGGATGATCGACAGGATAGCTTCCGGTGAAGTGGAACTGTCGGATGAAGGCAGCATCAGGCAGGCGCTCGATGATGCAGAGAGGGAGCTGTCGGTTTCGCTGACGGAGGAGAGCAAGAATCGTATTGTTGGATTCCTGCAGACCCTGGGGAGCATCGGTGTGGAAACCGAAGATTTTATAGACCAGGCGAAGCAGAAATATCAGGAATACAGTGTGGAAATTGTAGAGGAAGCTAATGAGGCCATCAACGAGGCGGTGGAGAGCACCGTGTCGGAGGCGGCTCAGAATTTTTTTGACAGCCTCAGACAGACGGTGAAGGATTTTTTCGTGAATCTGGTATCAGGATAACAGAATAGAGTCAATATTACTGCGAATGATTTCGCCTTTTCTGACCATACTATACTATACAGAAGCGATAAATGGTAAGAGGAGGCGATTTGCATGAAAATAGCTTTTTTTAGTACGAAACCGTATGATAAAATATGGTTTGAACCTATGGGAAAAGAATATGGATTTGAGATACATTTCTATGAGATGCCCTTTCAGGAGGAGACGATCACACTGGCGAAGGGATATGATGCCGTGTGTATTTTTGTGAATGATTATGTGAATGCGCGGATGATCCAGCAGCTGTACGAGATGCAGGTCAAGGCAATTCTGCTTCGAAGTGCGGGATTCAATCATGTGGATGTCAAGGCAGCGGAGGATAAGGTATGGATTCTCCGTGTGCCAAGTTATTCCCCGGAAGCGGTGGCGGAATTTGCCATGGGTATGATATTGACTGTCAACCGATATACTCATAAAGCATATAATAGAACCAGGGAGTTCAATATGAGCCTGAACGGATTGATGGGCGTCGATTTGTATCAAAAGACGGCGGGCATTGTCGGTACAGGCAGGATTGGGCAGGCAATGATACGGATCTGTAGGGGATTCGGCATGAATATATTGGCATATGATCCATATCCTGATAGGGGACTGGATGTAAAATATGTGTCACTGGAGCAACTGATGGCGGATTCTGACCTGATTTCACTGCATTGCCCGTTAACCTCGGAGACAAAGCATATTGTAAACAGATCGACCATAGACCATATGAAGCAGGGCGTCTATCTGGTAAATACCTCAAGGGGCGGCCTGATTGATACGGATGCCCTGATTGACGGGCTTGTGTCAGGCAAATTCGGGGGTGTTGGGCTGGACGTCTATGAGGAGGAAGAGGGAATTTTCTACGAGGACAAGTCGGGAGAGATCATGAGGGATGAAAATCTGGCCAGGCTGATGACTTTTCCCAATGTATTGATTACTTCCCACATGGGATTTTTTACGAAGGAAGCCATGCATTCCATTGCCAGGGTGACATTGGAAAATGCATATGCGCTTGAAAACGGGCTTCCGCTTGAAAATAAGGTGAGCGGTTAGAATCTTTCCGGCTTTTTGTGTATGTGGTGGTGCGTAAGCCGCGGGAAATTTTTTGTCAACTAACTTTGAGATATTTATTTTTCAAGTGGTTGTATGTTTTTTGTAAATACGATAAAATAAAATTATTATGATGAAGGAGCCGCAGGGAGAGGTGGAAACGTTTTATCAGATCAGAAGCGCATATCGGGATGACTGGGATGATGCCATGGCACTGGCGTGGAAAACTTTCCTGCGGTTCGAGGCGGATGTTTATACGGAGGAGGGTGTACACAACTTCGAGAATTTTATTACGGATACTACGCTTCACAGAATGTTTGTTATGGGAGCATATCAAATGTTCGTAGCGGTTATCCGTAACAAGATCGTTGGTATGATCACCCTTCGGAACTCTCAACATATCTCTTTGCTTTTTGTAGATGAGAAATATCACAGGCGGGGAATAGGACGTGCTTTGTTGGCATACTTAACAGATTATATGGCGAGGGAAATGGGAATTCATCAGGTGACGGTCAATGCATCTCCCTATGGGGTGGGATTCTACCATAAGCTTGGATTCAGGGATTTAAGTCCTGAGGAAAAGAGAGACGGCATTATTTATACCCCAATGGAACTTAAATTTTGACAGGTGAGGATACATATATGGAGTATATCAAAAGCAGGGATATTTTTCTTTTAGTACGTGATACTCTGAAGATGATTTCTCCCCGGATTATGAAGCACGGATCAAGAGTGGCTTATATGGTCTATATTATGCTTCGGGAGGAAGGAAACTACGAAGAGTTTGAACTTGCGGACATGGTTATGACGGCTACACTGCATGATATCGGTGCCTATAAGACAGAGAAGGAGAGAATAAATGACATGCTGCGCTATGAATATAAGGATTACATGGCGCATTCTATCTATGGATATCTTTTCTTCAAGTATTTATCACCGGTACCAGAGTTGGCGCGGGCAATCATGTACCATCATATGGACTATGAGAAACTTCAGGAAATCAATTATGAGCATAAAGATTTGGCGGCATATATCAATATTGCCGAGAAGATAGACCATTACCGCACTGCGTTTGGCGATGAATTTGAGATAAGCATGCTGCAGAAATATGCCGGGACCAGAATATCGGAGGAGGGGCTGTATCTGTTCTTCCGATGTGAAGAAAAGTATGGGATATTTGAGAAAATACGCAGTGGTGAATACCTGAAGGAACTGGATGCCATCATCGAGTATATGATATTCAACAATGAAGATAAGAAGAAATTCCTGGAGATGCTGATGTATTGTCAGGGATTCTTTCGCAGTGGCATGGTGATAGAGACGGCTATGGCGGTTTGCGTCAGTGATGAGATTGCCAGGGAGATGATGCTGCCTGAGAATAAAAGGGAAATTCTCTATTATGGAACACTGGTGCATGATATCGGTATGCTTGCGATTCCGATCAAATTGATCGAGACGCCCCGAAGATTGGAGCCAAAAGAGGCCAGGGTGGTTAAGAAACATGTGGAGATTGCTGGAGAAATCTTAAGTACGCGCATGAAAAAGGAAGTGGTGGATATCGCCCTGGCACATCATGAGAGGTGTGACGGAAGCGGATATCCGAACAAGTTGAAGGATCCGCAGATGAGTACTGAACAGAAGATTCTGCAGGTCACGGACGTTGTGGTTGCGCTGTTGAATCGACGAAGCTACAGGAGACCTCTTCCGAAGGAGAAAGTGATCGCCATTCTGGATGAGAAGGCTAACAGCGGCAGACTGAAACGGCAGGTAGAGGTTATCGTTGTAAAGTCTTATGACAGGATTGTTGAGTGTGCAAGAAGCGAATCGGCACAGATTGTGAAAATGTATGAGAAGCTTAACAAACAGTATGAAATGATTAGTGAGAAGTATAATATATAGATTTTTATATTTCGTGCGAGGTTGTTTGTAACGGTTCAATTT
>CAYXKS010000192.1:0-6847 GCA_964465725.1 uncultured Bacteroides sp.
TCAAAGGATTCAGGAATATCAGGAGAGTCAGGAACGTCAAAAGCATCAAATACATTTTATTAGGAGACTGTACTGTCTGCTCACCTGTATACTGTGTGTAGTACTTCTTTCCTCCGGATGTGCAGAAGGATATACAGAAGAAAGAAGCGGTACCAGTATACAGAATCCGGGAGTAAAAGTATCCTTTTTTGATGTCGGGAAGGGGGATGCGATTCTGATCGAGACGCAGGGGCACACCATGCTGATTGATACAGGGTATGACAAAACCTGTGAAGTCATTGAAAAATATCTCACGGCGCAGGATATTCAGAGACTGGATTATCTGGTGATCACACATTTTGACAAAGACCATGTGGGCGGCGCCAACCGGATCATAAAGGATTTTGAAGTGGGGGAGGTCTGGCAGCCGGATTATGAATCTGACGCGGGACAGTATCTGGAGTATTGTACTGCTATGGAGGAAAAGGGGGTAGCGCCGGTTCTTATGACCGAGTCAATGCAACTTACTTTGGATGGAGCGGAATTCTATGTGTATCCGCCTCAGGAAGAATCGTATGAAGAGGAAGATAACGATTTTTCCCTGGTGATCAGTATGACTTATCAGGAAAAAAGTTTTCTGTTTGCCGGGGACTGTGAAGAGGTACGTCTGGATGAGCTTTTGAGCCAGACGGAATTCGATTTGCCTCATGATGTGCTGAAAGTACCGCATCACGGGAAAAAGGAGGAGAATTCGGAAGAGTTTTTCAGAGCAGTTGAACCGGAAATTGCCGTGATTACCTGTTCCGGGGAGCAGCCGGCGGGGAAGAAGATATGTGCTGCACTTGAAAATCTGGGAACGGAAATCTATTTAACGTCGGATGGGACGGTTACATGTATGTGCGATGGGGAAACGTTGCAGGTGTTGCAGGAGTGAAGTAATGTCAATTTTTTGTGGAGCCGGACGCGCATGTCATTGTGTAATTGTCTTGAGGACGCGCTTTCGCTCGATTCCAAACGCAGCGGTACTAAGCTCGTGAAAAACCTCGCTAAGTGCCGGCGTTTTCCAACGGCCCTCAAGACAATTACACAATGACATGCGCTGTGCATTGGCTTAACTTAATGACATTGAGTTTTGACATTAACATCATGATAGGGGCTGAAATGAAACTGAAAAATTTGAGGCGTCAGGAACGGCATGATATAATTATGGCCGAGAACAGATATACAGAAATTGGGGAAGAAACCATGCAGGAAGAATCAAATCGGGATGATCACAAAGTATTGGAGGCTGCCATGGAAGCCGGGCATATTCTGCTGGAAAATGGGGCGGAAATATCCAGGGTGGAAGAGACCATGGAGCGGATATGCGGGTATTTCGGAGTGGAAGCCGAGAATTTTTTTGTGTTGAGTAATGGTATATTTACAACGGGTAATCCGAATACAAATAATCCGAGAGGACAGTATGCAAAAGTCCAGCACATCCCGGTGAAAGGAGCGCGGCTTGACAAGGTAGTGGCGGTAAATCAGCTTTCGCGGGAGGTGGCAGAGGGACGTTACAGCATAGAACAAGTGGAAGAAAAGTTAGAGCAGATACGACGTATGCCTGGCAAGAGTTTTCACATACAGATATTTGCGTCGGGGGTGGGCAGCGCCTGCTTCTGTTATCTTTTCGGTGGAAGTCTGTTGGACAGCGCTGTGGCGTTTGCAGCAGGGCTTTTACTGTATGCTTTCATATTGCTGGTGAGTCCGTCGCGGATGTCCAAAATTACGAAAAACATTTGCGGCGGCGCGATGGTTACGTTGATTTGTATCTTGAGTTATCGGCTTGGAATGGGCCAGAATCTTAGCTGCATGATTATAGGGTCGATCATTCCCCTGGTTCCGGGGGTCGCCTTTACAAACGGAATCCGTGATATTGCGGACGGCGATTACATTTCGGGAGCCGTGCGGCTTCTGGATGCGATTCTGGTATTTTTGTGTGTGGCGATCGGTGTAGGCGTAATGTTTATTATTTATCACCGTGTGTTTGGAGGGACACTGTTATGATCGGTCAGATTATTGCGGCTGTTTTTGGAACAGTGGCGTTTTCGGTTCTTTTCGGCGTGCCGAGGCAGTATTATGCTTATTGTGGCTTTGTAGGGGGAGCGGGATGGGGAGTGTATTCGGTATTGGCAGGATATACGCCGTGTACGGCTACGGAAGCGACATTTTTTGCGACTGTTCTGGTAGTGCTGTTGTCCCGCTTTCTTGCGGTCTGGGAGAGATGTCCGGCAACTGTGTTTCTGACCGCCGGCATATTTCCTCTGGTGCCGGGCGCGGGAATCTACTGGACGGCATATTACCTCGTGACGGATCGTCCGGCGGAGGCGGCTGATAATGGATTTGCGGCTGTCAAGGCGGCATTTGCTATTGTGCTGGGAATCGTACTGGTATTCGAGGTGCCGAACCGATTCTTTAAGATGCGGAAATGATCACAAAAGCTAAAACCGTTACGAATGTCCTATCCTTTTTTACTCCGCCCATTCCAGTATTTTTTCCAGGATAGAATCATTTTAAGGGATGCGCCCATCGTGATTTTGGATGTAATATGGAGCAAGGTTTTAATTGTGTATTGTGTGTATAGTGTTTGAAAATAGAGGATATATTTTCTATGAAATAAAATAAATCATCTTGCTACTATTTCGGTATGACGATATAATAATAAAAAGAGGAAAGAGTGAAAACATGCGTCTATCTGGTGGACGGTGATGCGAACAGGCGAGGTGAAGGGATATGATCATAGAAGATCTGCTGGATAAAAGAAACATGACAAAATACCGGCTTGCAGTTGTGGCGGGAGTGCCGCATGCAACCTTAAATGACATCTGCAGCGGAAAAACAAAGCTGGAAAAATGTTCTGCGGAAACAGTATATAAGATCGCAGCTGCACTCGGCGTTTCCATGGAAATGCTGACAGAAAGCGGGATTCGGGAAACAAAAAGGGAACGCAGCTTTGAGTGTGGCCTGCCAGACTATCTGCAGCATGACCTTGATGCATACAAGGAAGGGCTGAAAACAAAGTCTGACCTTCTGGACTGCCTGTGGGGAGAACTGTATGGCAGCATCAACATGGCGGAGATCAGTGATGGCGTCATTACTCCGGAACATGCGGACTACCTGCGGAAGAAATATCTTTGGAAAGGGGCGTGTGTATGAACGGAAGTATCGATTTCAGCAATTGCAGACGGGTATTTGGAAAGGCATACAATGGTGCGAATGGAAAAAAGATCGCGGTGGAATATGAAGGGCAGCAGTATATGCTGAAATTTCCTCCGTCAGGCCAGTCAAAGCCCACGGAGCTTTCCTATACCAACAGTTGTTTTTCGGAACACATTGCCTGCAGCATCTTCCGGATGCTGGGCGTTACGGCACAGGAGACCATGCTTGGGACCTTTGACGTGGAAGGAAAGACAAAAATTGTCTGTGCCTGCCGGGATTTTACCGCAGACGGAAAGCAGCTCTTTGATTTCTGCTCTATCAAGAATACGATTCTTGATTCGGACAGCAACGGCAGTGGGACGGAGCTTTCCGACATTCTGGAAACCATAGAAAAACAGCAGTTTGTAGAACCAGGACGCTTGCTGGAGTATTTCTGGGAGGTGTTTGCCATAGATGCATTGCTTGGCAATTTCGACCGGCATAACGGCAACTGGGGATTTCTGTATGATCCTGTATCAAAGACTACTGACCTTGCCCCGGTTTATGACTGCGGAAGCTGTCTGCTGCCACAGGCGGATGAAAGTGTTATGCGAAGCGTACTGGAAAATGAGGATGCATTAAACAGGAGGGTGTTCCAATTCCCCACTTCTGCTGTGAAGCTAAATGACAGGAAGATCAATTACTATGATTATCTGACGAAAGCAGAAAATGCAGACTGCAACGAGGCAGTGAAAAGAATTTATGACAGGCTGGATATGGAGGAAATTAATCATTTCATAGAGGGTACTCCATATATCAGCGACCTGCAGAAAATGTTCTACAAAAAGTATATCGGCGCAAGGGCATCCCTGATCCTTGCCCCTGCCTATGAAATGACCCTGGCTCTGGAGCCGGGACAGGCATTTACAATACAATGAAAGAACGAAACGAAGGTATCGTAACGATACGGTGTCTTTTTTCTTGAAGCGAAAGGAACGTTTTTTATTTCCATAAAGGGGAGGTATTGATGGATTATATAGCAATGGTAGAAAATTTTTATATAGGGGCCAGGATAAATTTATTGCCGGCCTTGAAACCATAATAGCGCCATGTTATAGTTTTATAAAAAAGAAAAATGTGGGGGTAAACAAATGAGTAAAGGGCAATGGAAAGCATTCAGAAAACTGACAGGAAAATGCTATGAAAATATGGCGGGTGTGGCAGGAAGCCCTGATTGTTGGGATAAAGCATTTGAGGTTCTAAAGGATATTGTCGCTGACGGCAGAAGCGAGCGGGCTGATTACGCATCCGAACTGTACCAGTTAGACGAGATGACAGACTTTGAATATGATGTACAGGGATGGCTGGAGGACTACCTGGATGAGCTGGATATGCGTGAAGAAAAGGGAAAGGTTCTGAAAGTATGCGATACGCTGCTTGATATGTTCCGGTGGAAGGAGGATAATCCGTCGGAAATACGGTTTATGAAGGCGATGGCATTAAAGGGACTCGGGGAAAATGCAGCAGCGGCAGATTTCTGCAGGCATTGGCTGGAGGAGGAACCGGATAATATCGTGGCAGTCACAGCCAATGTATACGCGTATACAGCCAATGGTGATATGAAAGAGGCCGAGGAGCTGATTCAGGAGTATATCAAGGAGGACACGCAGTGTACGGAGGAAAATGATATTCTTTTTACGGCGGCAGCTGCCTATTATAAAGTAACTGGAAATAAAAAAGCATATAAACGCATGGACGATGCGTTGGAGGCTTATGATAAATACCTGGAGGAATTCTTCCTGGAAGATGGCAAGGAGGAATGGTTTGACTGGGATGATGATGACCTGCCGTTTAATTGATGAACTTCAAATGCCGTTGCATGGATGAAATTCTGGCAAAGACTGATCATATCAATGTGGAGGAATATGAGACTGACCTGAGGGAATTTTTTCAGGCAGTGCAGTACAGGAAGGATAAGAAGAAGCTGAATGAATTGTGTCATTCAGAGAAATTCCGGAATCTTGATCCGGAGACAGTGAGGACGATAGCGATACATATAGACAGGAAAAGATTGATGTCCAAAGTTGAGGAGGAGGGAGTCGGTATGTGCCAGGCATTTGATGAATTGATGGAAGACAAGAGGCTGGAAGGAATAAAAGAAGGGTAACGAACAGAATATCGGAAAACTACTGAAAACAAGGGCTTCGGGCACATTGAGTGTTGCCGGAAGCCCTTGCTTTTTCTGTGCCTATGGTTTTGTCGGTTTGAAAATAACGGAAAGTGAACCCTCCCCGCAAAAATCTGAACCCACTCTGCCGAAAAATTTGAACCTCTTTAAGGCAAATTCAAAAAGTATACATTGTGATAAATTTGTGAAATTTTTGTGTTCAGAGAAGAAAAACTTGAAAAACATATTGACACGGCGTCAGAAAGAATGTATGATACAAACGCTGACACGGTGTCAGAACGAAAAAGCAGGCGGACACGAATATGAAAAAAATATAGAATCACAATTAGCTTTATACCCGACTCCAGTGATTGTTATCGGAGCCATGGACGGAGAAAAACCTGCATGGACACTGGTGGCGTACGTTGGCAACATCGACCATGACCGGGTTCTGTCAGTGGAGCGAAAACAGATAAAAGCAATCTGTTCGGATATGAGATTGGGGAGGCGGGGACGCCGATCATTCAAATATCGCCGCTTGTCATGGAATGTACCGCGGTTGATGAATATGATTCTCCGGGTTTTGAAAGCTTTATCTGCACGATCAACAATACATATGTAGAAGAACAGCTTCTGAATGAAGCCTGGAAGATCAACTACCATACACTGAAGCCGGTACTGTTTGAGTTCCCGACTTATGAATACCTGAAAACCGGTGAGGTAATCGGAAAATGTCTGTCATTTAAGAATGGAGAAAGCATATAAGGAGGTACGGGATGCCAAAAGGATCAGAAGAACTGACAGCGGCAAGAAAAGAAGAAATCATAACAGCCTGTGCGGAGCTGTATAAGACCATGAGCTTCAAGGAAATCACCATCAAGGAAATTGGAAACGCCACTACGTTTACCCGTACTTCCATTTACAATTACTTCCAGACAAAGGAAGAGATTTTTCTGGCTCTGTTGCAAAGGGAGTATGAATTGTGGATTCGCAGGCTGAAACAGATTCAGGCGGAGCATAAAAGGATGACAGGGGCAGAATTTGCAGATGCGCTGGCCCATTCGCTGGAAGAGAGGGAGAACCTGCTGAAGATCATGTCCATGAACCACTATGATATGGAGGACAACAGCCGGATCGAGCGTCTAATTGAGTTCAAGGTCGTATATGGGCAGTCGCTGGCAGAGGTCAGGAACTGCCTGGATAAGTTCTTCCCGGAAATGACGGTGCAGGATAAGCAGGATTTTATCTTCTCCTTTTTTCCGTTCATGTTTGGGATTTATCCCTATACAGTAGTGACAGAAAAGCAGAGAGAGGCAATGACACAGGCAAAAGTAAACTATGTATATATGTCAATTTATGAGATCACATATGCCGAGGTTAAAAAGCTGCTGGGTGTGTGACTATGGGAAAGGATGGATGACAGGATGAAGATTTTGGTACTGGAAGGCAGCCCGAACAGGAACGGCTCATCCAATATGCTTGCGGAGGAATTTATAAAAGGTGCAAGGGAGGCAGGGCACGAGG
>CAYXKS010000193.1:0-6834 GCA_964465725.1 uncultured Bacteroides sp.
ATCTGGGATCATAATAAGGAGCGGGTGTATGAGAGAACCTGTGATATTGTTGACGAGACGACGAAGGATATGGTGGCCGGAGTAGCTTTCCACTGGTATTCGGGAGATCATTTTGACACCTTGCAGATGGTGCGGGAGGATTATCCTGAATTGAAACTGATGCACAGTGAAGGATGCGTGGAGTGGTCACGCGGTGAGGAATTTGCCTGTGATGATGCGCGCCATGCCAGAATGTACGCGCATGACATGATCGGGGATCTGAATCATGGCATGAACAGCTGGATTGATTGGAATATTGTGCTGGATGAACAGGGTGGCCCGAATCATGTGGGTAATTTCTGTAATGCGCCGGTAATTTGTGACACGAGGACGGATGAGGTGATTTATAAGCCTATGTTTTATGCGGTGGGACAGTTCAGTAAATATATAAAGCCCGGGGCAGTGCGAATCGGCTGTTCCAGTTTTTCACCGAATGTGGAGGTGACTGCGGCGCAGAATCCGGACGGATCGATTGCGGTGGTGATTCTGCATACGGATATGGACGGAAAGATGATTCATCTGCGCGTAGAAGGTAAGGTTACAAGAGTGATTCTGCCGGGAGACAGTGTGTCGACGGTTGTCCTGGAGTGAGGCGCTGCACGGCCATATTGCAGATATGGAGAATTTTGCGGTGCAGAAAAGGAGAGAAGAATGTATATCAAGGGTGTTAATTTAGGTAATTGGCTGGTATTGGAGAAGTGGATGAGTCCGGGACTTTTTGAGGGGACGACGGCGGAGAATGAGTATTATCTGCCCACACAGCTTCCGAGAGAAGTGTATGAGGCTCGGATCAGGACTCACCGCGCGGAATATATCACAGAGCGTGATTTCACGCGGATTAAGGCGATGGGATTAAATACCGTACGAATCCCGGTACCATACTTTATTTTCGGGGACAGAGAACCTTTTATTGGATGTGTGGAAGAGCTGGACCGCGCCTTTAACTGGGCGGAGAGATACGGACTCAAGATTCTTATTGACCTGCATACTGCACCGGACAGTCAGAATGGATTTGACAACGGCGGCATCAGTGGAGTGTGTAAGTGGTCACAGGAGCCGGAGGAAGTGGAGTTCGAGCTGACTGTGCTGGAGAGACTTGCGGAGCGGTATGGAAAACGTGAGGGTTTATGGGGAATCGAAGTGATCAATGAGCCAATCACGGAGGAGACATGGGATCGCATGGGAGTTCAGGAGAGATACCCGGCAGCAGACCCTGTGAAAGCGGAGGGAACGAAGCCAAATACGCTTGCTTTTATCAGGCAGTTTTATCTGGATGCTTATGACCGGATGCGTAAATATTTGCCGGAGGAGAAATGTATCGTGATCCACGATGCGTTCCTGCTGAAGGCATGGAAGGATTTCATGCGTGAGGATAAGTATAAGAATGTCGTTCTGGATACTCACCAGTATCTGATGATGGCTGAGGGAATGGGCTGTGAGCAGAGCGTGGAAGGCTATGTGAAGTTCATTAAGGAGAATTATGAAGCGGATATCCGTGAGATGGAAGAGTATTTCCCTGTAGTCTGCGGAGAATGGTGCCTTTTTAACTCTCTGGCGGTAGGGCGCGATACGAAAGGCGGGCAGACAGTCCTGAATGGGCAGGAGGGCATGTCCGAAGAAAAGATAAGCGATGAAGATAAGAAAAAGATTTACAGGGCGCTGGCAGACGCTCAGTTAAAGGCATGGCAGGCGGGAAGCGGATATTTTTACTGGAGTTATAAGTTATTGACGGATACTGTGAACGATTCCGGCTGGGTAGGCTGGGACAGCTGGGATCTGGGACGTTGTGTGGACTTTGGGTGGTTCCCGGTTGAAAATTAAACAGGAAGTTTTACAATCTGCAGGGCTGTCCAAAGAAGGGCAGCCCGTTACTATTCACGGTGCCTTGCACCCTGCTGCAAGGCATCCGGCCAATAAAGTTACGGTTTTAGGCATCCAGCCCCTCGCCGAAGGCGACTTTTCATGGGCTGGATGCGTTACAGTTCGCGGACGGTTAGGCCGTGAACTGTAACGGCAGCCCTGCGAGTGCGATGCCTTAATATTCCATAGTATTCTTTAATTGTTTATAATGGTTTATGTCGGAACAAGTCAACGGACTGACACGAAATACGCTGCAAAGGTTCAGACAGGCCGGTGTTTTACCGCGCTGAACATGCCAAAGGTAGAAGGTGATGATACCCTGGCTGTAACGAATTAGAGTGATCTGCATAACAGATCAACAGGAAGATGGAGGAATACTATGGAAACATTAAACATGACGGCGTCAAGGGATCAGAAACAATTTTATAAACTTCTGGACAACCTGATCAGTACGAATAAGGAATTTCAGATTATGATTACGGTTCCTTCAGGAACGAAAGATGAAAATATATCGGTATCGGATGCGGCTCCGGAATCTTATGGGACAAGAGATCTGGAAAAAGATGTGACGGATATGATTCATGAGATAGGAGTACCTGCACATATCAAAGGGTATCAGTATTTGCGGGAGGCGATCATGATGTCGGTTCAGGATGTGGAGATGCTTGGATCTATTACCAAGGTTCTGTATCCGACTATAGCGAAGAAATATCAGACGACTTCCAGCCGGGTGGAACGCGCCATCCGGCATGCGATCGAAGTTGCGTGGTCAAGGGGACGAATGGAGACGCTGGATGCCTTGTTTGGCTATACGATCAATACCGGAAAAGGCAAGCCGACGAATTCAGAATTCATTGCCCTGATTGCAGACAAAATCCGGCTGCAGTACCGTCGGTAAAGACGGATTTTGTCTGATTGATATACATACGGACCGGTGTATAAAAACCGATATATTTTCAAAATAATCCTTTTATTGCCACTCAAAATGCTGTATAATAAGATTTAATGACTGGAGAAGACAGGACAATCTATATTTTGGAGGGTTAGTATGAAAAATATCTTGTTTGTTGCATCGGAAGGGGTTCCATTTATTAAGACGGGCGGTCTGGCAGATGTGATTGGATCTCTGCCAAAGTGTATTGACAAGGAGTATTTTGACGTCAGGGTGATTCTTCCCAAGTATACCTGTATGAAGCAGGAGATGAAGGATATGCTCACCTATAAGACACATTTCTACATGGATTTTCATTGGAAAGAAGAGTATGTAGGGATTCTGGAAGCGGAAGTGGAAGGAATTAAATACTATTTTATCGATAACGAGGGATTCTTCGGCGGTTTTAAGCCTTACAGTGACAATGCGTTATTTGAGATTGAGAAATATGCGTTTTTCAGTAAAGCAGCATTATCCATTCTGCCGGTAATTGATTTCAGGCCTGATCTGATCCACTGCCATGACTGGCAGACAGGCTTGATTCCTGTGTATCTGAAAGAGAGATTCCAGGGTGGCGATTTTTACAGGGGAATTAAGACTGTTATGACGATCCATAACCTGAAGTTCCAGGGTAAGTGGAATGTCAAGGAAGTCAAAGAAATTACGGGACTGCCGGATTACTTCTTTACCTCGGATAAACTCGAGGCTTATAAGGACGCCAACCTTCTGAAGGGTGGTCTGGTTTATGCAGATGCTATCACCACCGTCAGCGATACTTACGCAGAAGAGATCAAGACTGCTTTCTATGGGGAGGGCCTGGATGGCCTGATGCGTGCACGGGCAGCAGATTTAAGAGGTATTGTCAACGGCGTGGACTACTCTGATTTCAGCCCGGAAGTGGATAAGAACATTGAATATAACTATGATGCAGTAAATTTCCGTAAGGAGAAAGTGAAGAACAAGCGTGCATTGCAGGCAGAGTTAGGGCTGACACAGGACGATAAGGTGATGATGATTGGTATCGTATCCCGTCTGACTGATCAGAAAGGATTTGACCTGATAGCATATATTATGGATGAGCTTTGTCAGGACAGTGTACAGATCGTGGTGTTGGGAACCGGGCAGGAGCAGTACGAGAACATGTTCCGTCATTTTGACTGGAAATATCATGGTAAGGTGTCGGCTAACATATATTATTCTGATGCGTTGTCACATAAGATCTATGCGGCAAGCGATGCGTTTCTGATGCCTTCACTCTTCGAGCCTTGTGGATTGAGTCAGTTGATGTCCCTGCGCTATGGTACGGTGCCGATTGTGCGTGAGACTGGTGGATTGAAGGATACAGTGGAGCCTTATAACGAATATGAGGGTACCGGTACAGGTTTCAGCTTTAAGAACTATAATGCACATGAGATGCTTGGCACGATCCGTTATGCAGAACATATATATTATGACAAGAAGCGTGAATGGAATAAGATTGTGGACAGGGCAATGGCTGTAGATTTCTCATGGCATGTATCTGCAAAGAAGTATCAGGAGATGTATGACTGGTTGATCGGTTAATAATTTAGATTGATAGATAATATCAGAGTCAGAGCAAGTTGTTGGACTTGTCAGGAAGCATGGCTTCCTGGCAAGCCATTTCACTTGCTCTTTTACCTTGTAGAAAATCTGTCGTCAGGTGGATATGGAATCAGAAAGCGAATTTGTTCGCTATTTTACCTTGTAGAAAGATAAAGCGCCGGTAACGGCGGCAGTGAATATTTTGTAACAGTGAAGTTGAAGTCTGAATTTGCAACAGTGAGGCCGAAGCCTGAGCTGTTACGGTAGTTTGATAGTAACCCGGAGGTGTGCATGGGCGGTCAGAAGAAACAGAATAATTTTGTGCTGCAGGCGGGGATTCTGGCAGCAGCAGGCATGATCGTCAAGGTGATTAGTCTGATTTACCGAAGTCCACTTCTGAGTATTATCGGTTTGGAGGGAAACGGGTACTACAGTGCGGCAATTAATATCTACACGATCATTTTGCTGATCTCCTCGTACAGTATTCCCTCCGCAATTTCCAAAGTAATTGCACAGAAGATTGCTTTTAAAGAATATGGCAATGCGCAGAGAGTTTTTAAATGTGCTCTTCTGTATGTTCTGATCGTGGGAGGAGCGGCATCGATCTTCACTTTCGCAGCCGCCCCTGTGTTGGTGGAAGAAAATTCGGTGGTGGCTCTTCGGGTACTTGCACCTACGATTTTCTTCTCAGGATTCCTGGGTGTGTTCCGCGGATATTTTCAGGCGCATGGCTCGATGATGCATACGTCTGTTTCGCAGATATTGGAACAGATTCTGAATGCGGGTATCAGCATATTGGCGGCATATTTGCTGATGAAGGCAGTGTCGGACAGGAGTGGGACGGTACAGGCAATTTATGGTTCCGCCGGCAGCGCGCTGGGAACCGGTGCAGGTGTTGTGACGGCCCTGCTCTTTATGTTCGGGATGTATATGCTGAACCGCAAGATGATTCAGAGACGTATAAAGTATGACAAAACAGGGATTCTGGATAGCTATGGAGAGATCTTCAAGATTATTTTCACAGTAGTCACTCCTTTTATACTGAGTACATTTATCTATAACTGTTCTACGGCGGTCAACATGAAGATTTACTATCATGTGTTGATGGATTTTAAGAATATAGATTCGGTAACAGTTGCTATTGATTATGGTATTTTTTCAGGGCAGGCAGTAGCCGTAGTTAACATACCGATTGCGATTGCGTCGGCAATGTCTTCGGCTATGATACCGGGAATATCCACTTCTTTTATCCGAAAGGAATACAAGAAGACCAGAAAGCAAGTGGCGAAATCCATTCATATGACAATGCTGGTTTCCATACCTGCAGCCATGGGACTGTTGCTGCTATCCCAGCCGATCATGCACTTTATTTTTCCTCAGAAGGATTCTCTGGAACAGGCGTCAGGGCTTCTTGCAGCTTTGGCGGTATCTGTGGTCCTGTACGGGCTGTCTACATTGACGAATGCAGTCCTGCAGGGAATCGGCAAAGTGAATACACCTGTTATACATGCGGCGGTTGCGCTGGTGATACAGATCGCGGCGTTGATTGCCATGCTGTGGTATACGGATTTGAACTTGTATGCTCTTGTATGCGCCAATATTATCTACTCCCTGGTGGTATGTATCCTGAATCAGATTTCAGTGAGAAAACACCTGAAATTCAGGCAGGAAATCATGAAGAGCTTTATCAAGCCGCTTGTTTCTTCCATAGTGATGGGTGCTGTGGCATTTGGCGTTTATCATGGATTGTATCTGATTCTTCCGGTGAGCAGAGTAGTGCTGCTGGTGGCGATCGGACTGGGAGTTATTGTCTACTTTGTCATGATCCTCTTCATTGGTGCCGTGAATGAACAGGAACTGCGTTCTTTCCCGAAGGGGGCAATGCTGGTGCATGTGGCGAAGAAGATGCATTTGATTAAATAGTATGCGTTATTACGAATGGATTTGAGAAGCAATGGAAATAATCATATAATAATTATATATAGATAGTTCGGATAAGTAATTGGTTTAGATAACTGATGTTTGCATATTATCTTGCATGTACTATGTTGATATCCTGCATATGAGCATGCCATATATTAACATCCTGCATATTATAGTAAATGAAATAACATATTTCTGCCTCTCAATTCTTGCAGGAGTCACAAGTTATTGATGAACAGTTCCTTAATGAAAAATAATAAAAATTCAGAATAAATGATTGTCCAAATACAAATACTGTTTGTGGCAATCATTTTTAATTTTAGGAGGTAAAATCATATGGCTAATTTATCAGAGTTGGATTTACAGAATCTTCGTCACCTCATGGGTGGTTATGACGTGACACACTGCAAGATGAAGGAGTATGCGGAATGCGCTTCCGACACAAAGGTGAAACAGTTCTTTGAAAAAGGCGCGCAGTCTGCAATGCAGAATAAGCAGCAGTTGATGGAGTATTTACG
>CAYXKS010000194.1:0-4339 GCA_964465725.1 uncultured Bacteroides sp.
TGGAATGCGCAAATGCCGTTACTATGAGCAGCGTAAGCTGTGAATAGTAACAATGAACTTCAAAGGAATTGACGCCATGAAAAAATTTTCCTCACTCATCATACTTCTGGCAGTAAATATCCGCCTTACCTGTGCGTTTCTTTTTTATGCCGGATATACGGATTCTCTCTTTTCTTCCGGATGCGCTGCCGCTGAGATATTGTGTTACCTGTTAACAGTGTATATCAATATATTTCCGACTCTGTCCACACACAGGACTTCCACGCTGCGCAACAAGATTCTGGAAGACGGCACGGCGCTTCTGCAGATTTTTCTGCCAACTACGATCATAGAGGTTATCTATTGTCTCGCTGTGCTGATTCTGTCTCTTTCTGGAAAAGGAAGCGGCTCCCTTTCGTTTCTTGTCTGGATACGGCACCTGCTGCCTGCATTTCTTGTAGAACTGGTTCTGTTCTGGAACGGTATCATACGAGTCTATCTGACATCCATACAGTTGGGGATCAAATGGCGCGTGATCGGCATTGCCTGCGGCTTCATTCCCTTTGTGCATATTTATGTGCTGTGCCGCATCATCCGCATCACTGAGAGTGAAGCCAGGTGGGAGAACGAGAAATATCTTCTGAATCAGATACGCGCCGAGAATCAGGAATGTATGACCAAATATCCGATTCTTCTCGTGCACGGTGTATTCTTCCGCGACTTCCGTTTCTTCAACTACTGGGGCAGAATTCCCGCTGAACTGAAACGAAACGGCGCAGCGCTCTACTACGGCAACCAGCAATCGGCCGCCTCCGTGGCGGAATGCGGGCGGGAACTGGCAGAGCGTGTCCGGCAGATTCTGACGGATACCGGCTGTGACAAGATAAATATCATCGCCCATTCCAAGGGTGGGCTGGACAGCCGCTACGCCATCTCACAATGCGGCATCGCACCTTATGTGGCATCTCTGACCACTGTCAACACCCCTCATCGGGGCTGTATCTTTGCCGATTATCTGCTGGATAAAATACCGGATAAGGTATGTCATAGTGTGGCTGCCAAATATAATGCGGCCCTGAAAAATTTCGGCGACAAAGATCCCGATTTCCTTGAAGCCGTACAGGACCTCACCGCCTCGTCCTGCGCACGCCTGAATGAAATGCTCCCGGACGACCCACAGGTATATTACCAGAGTGTGGGCACCCGGATGTGTCATGCGACGGGCGGCAGATTTCCCCTGAATATGTCCTATCCCCTGGTAAAGCATTTCGACGGCGAATGCGACGGTCTGGTGTCTCTCGACAGCATGAAATGGGGCAGCAAATTCATCTCTCCTGAAGTGTCGGGAAACAGAGGAATCTCCCATGGCGATATGATCGACTTAAACCGGGAGAACCTTCCCGGATTCGATGTGCGCGAGTTCTATGTAACGCTAGTACATAACCTGAAAGAGATGGGTTTGTAAATGCACTGTCGGCAACAGCATACGAAACGGCACAAAACAGCATAGAAAAAGGAGCGCCAGCAGTATATGGCACTCCTCAAAATCTCATCACCTGTTCTTCTATGCTTATTCTTCTTTCATTGGCGGCTGCTGATAGAGTTTTCTGTTGATTTCTTTTTTCAAAATTTCAATCTCTGCTTCAGCAGCTTCCTGTCCACCACTTTTTAAATGACGCTCTATCCTTTCAATTAATGATAATTGATCGAACAGATTACCATTATATTCTTTCTCGTTTATAGGCATACCGTTCCACCTCCCTGTATCTAAAGGCATTTTTCAATAGTATATCTTTTTTCAGTATATCACAAGTATATCATGATTTCTATAACGAATTTCCGTAACAGCTATAATCACTCCGCCATATAAATAGCCACCGCCTTCTCGATCTCATCGAGCGCCTGGTCTAATGATTGTCCGCCCTGCATATAGGCCGTTCCCTGTTTCAGCACTGCTTCTTCCAGCGTCAGATCCGGAATGTACGCCGTATCCGCCGACGCCAGCTCCTGCTTGAACGCGGCAATCTGTTCATCCGACGGCCAGTAGCAAATGAAAGAAAGTGCATTTCCATCCGCATCTGTGGTATACATGGATGTATACTCCCCGTCTTCCTGCAGGATATCCTGTCTGGGTGTAAACTGCATATCAAATCCGTTCTGGTTCACCGGAATTCCGTTATACTCACTCTGTACCTCCGCAGACAGGCACGCGTCCAGAAATCCCAGAGCCTGATCCATATCCTCCGACACCGCGCTGACTGCCAGCATAGTAGCGGGCTTGAATACCTTACTGCACTGTCCCTGCATCGGAACCACCTTTGCATCCTCAAATCCTTTATTCTTGTTCAGGGATACCATTTCCAGATAACCATACTGTTGATTCGTCCATCCACTCATAAGCATCTGCTCTTTGCCGACATAGCTCATGGTGTCCAGATAAATCTCCCAATCTATCTCATCCGCACCCCGTCCATCAAATGAAGCCACTCTTTCCATCCGGCTGTTATATGCTTCTGCAATACTCTCGTTAAGTCCATCCATCTGTGCATCGAAGATACGCTTGCACTGTTCCAGATAATCTCCTATGATCTCCCTGTCGACCGTACCATCCGCAGAAATCCATTTCGGCTCGCTGGTTCCCGCAAACCTCTTCAGGATACCTTTCTCCCCGCTGATGCCCAAAATATCCTTTCCGGGATATGCCTCCCGCATTTGTTCTACAATCCCGGCCAATTCTGACAGGTTTGTCACGCTCTCCATGCCTTCTGCCGCCGCTGCTATATGCGGTACTCCGATCGTCGCCGGAACCACATATGCTTTTCCATCGCGCTTCAACGCCTCGATCACATTATCAAAAAGCGGCTCTTTGGCGCTGTACTCTTTCAGGTGATCCGTCAGATCCAATAACATTCCTTTATCGATATAGGAATCCAACGGCAATTCGTCCATCACAAGCAGATCCGGTCCCTCGCCCGCCATGATCTCGGTATTCAGTTTCTTGACAGCATCATCCCTGGTCACGGAATCACCGCCGTCCATACCAATCCTGTAGGACACAAACACATCCGGGTGACTCGTCTGATACCGTGAAATCGCCTGTCTGATATTCATGTCTTCACGCAGGCTGTAGATAGTGACAATATTTTCCGGTACGGAAGGCACATTCGGGTCATAGGTAAACTTAATGAGTTTTCCCCCTGTAAACAGTGCGAGGAACGCATCTCCTTCCAGCTGCAACATATCCACAATATAGTAATCGGGATTACTCAGAAGCGACAGATTTCCATCCACGATCTGTTCCATCATATTGCCGCCAATCACATGGCGGTGTATCCCCTTTCTGCCCGTGACATAGACGGTTCCGTCTTCACCGGGCAGAAGATACATATCACAGTAATCCGTTCCATTATAGCTGTGGCCCTGATAACTGTCAGAAACAAACTCTACAAGCACATCATCTTCGACATACTCTCCCGCTTCCAGATCATAGACAAGCGGCGCCTCCTCACTTTCCCAGTCGTTATCAATAAAAAGTCTGTTCTCTTTTACCCAGATCCACTGTGGATTAAAGTCCAGCATCAACAGACGCTCGCAACTTCCGTCCCGCTCCACCTCATAGATTCCTCTGTTGGTGCTTGCGAAAATAGCACCGTCATCCCGGAACGCTACCTGCTGGAAATATGATTCTTCCTCCGTCAGTTCCGTCTCCACAGATACCTGCGCTCCGTCCGGAAGAACCAGATCCAGATACTGTGTATAATCATCATCTGTAGTTTCTCCCCGGATAACCGCCACGGTACCGTCCGGAGCCATATATAAACCACTGATATAGATATCCTGCGCCTTCATGTCCGCAAACCAGTCCGGCGTCTCTACAGTCCATGTCGCCCCCTGATCCTTCGATATGATCATGCCTGCATCGTGATCCATAACCACAAGGCTTCCATCCTCCCGCATGCACAGATCTCCCGGCCAGGTACCCCACTCCGATAAGTCAATCTGCTCCTCCACATACCGCCCCATGGCTACAGGGCCGTCCTCATTTTCACCACTGCCGTTCTGGCCCGGTTCTCCTTCCTGTACACTGTCCTTATTATCTCCCGAACCCGGCAGATTATCAGCGCCGCCTCCGCCACAGCCCGCCATGGCAAATACCATGGAAGCTGTGAGAAGGAGGCTGATTAATTTTCCAATATTCTTTCTTATCTTCATTTTTTCCTCCATTCCGAAGCGCTTTATGCTGGGAACGCAGGCAGAATTTCAGATTCTGCCCCGCGTTCAATAGAAGAATTCCTGACGCTTCGGCACAATTTTTCACATTCTGATATTTATTGATACTTGTGCCCCATGTCATCTATGG
>CAYXKS010000194.1:4439-6781 GCA_964465725.1 uncultured Bacteroides sp.
ACTTTCTTATCAATCTCATCCAATGCCTGTTCCAGGGACAGATCGCCCTGCATATAGGCTGCTCCCTGCTCAAATACCGCATCTTCAAGCATGCTGTCCGGAATGTAGGCTGTCTTCAGGCTTGCAAGCTGGCCCCTGAACGCCGCAAGCTGTTCGTCTGTCGGCCAGTAACCGATATAGGCCAGCTTATGGCCTTCCTTATCGCTCATGGACAGATACGTATATCCCCCGTCTTCCGCCACATCCCCTTCCTTCGGTGTGAACTGGAGATCAAACGCACCCTGGTTGACCGGAAAACCAGAGTAATCCTTCTGCACCTGCTCAGACAGGAAGAGGTCCATAAACTCTTTTGCCATATCAGGCTGCCCGGACGCTGCGCTGATCGCAAGCAGCGTATTCGGTTTAAACACCTCACTGCACTGTCCCTGCATCGGAACCGCTTTATAGTTCCCGAATCCCTCCGCGCGTTCGACAGACGTCGCCGTGATCCATGTATATCCGGAAGTAACCCAGCCGCTGATCAGATAAGCAGAACCGGCGATCATACTGAAAAGATCCTGTGAAATCTCCCATTCTAACTTGTCGACATCCATGCCATAGTACTCCATAATGCTCTCGTCTCTCTCTTCATACATCTGAACAGTTTCTTCATCCAGACCGTCCATCTGCGCATCATGGATCCGTTTACACTGCTCCAGAAATTCTCCGAGAATCTGCCTGTCTATTCTGCCATCGTCTCCGATCCATACAGGTTCACTCACCGGTGCAAACCGCTTCATAACTCCCCTGGGACCACTGATTCCCGTAATATCCTCACCGGGCTTCTCCTTTCGCAGATTCTCCACGGCATCCGCAAGGTCTGGCAATTTTGCCATATTTGATACGTACTTATCTTCTCCTATCATCATGGGAAGACTGATTGATGCAGGCACTATATACGCCTTTCCGTCTGTTTTCAGCGCGTCAATGATATTGCCAGATAAAGGCTCCTTTGCATTATATTCTTCCAGATAATCCGTCAGGTCAAGTAAAAGCCCTTTCTCCACGTAAGACTCAATCGGCAGATCATCCATAATCAGAAGATCCGGACCCGCACCGGCCATCACCTCCGTATTCAGCTTCTTGACAGCATCCTCTCTCGTGACAGAACCTCCTTCCGGCATTCCGATTTCATAAGATACGAAGATGTCCGGGTTCTGCGACTGAAAAGCCGCAATCGCCTGTCTTATATTTCCGTCATCCTTCAGGCTGTATATCTTAAGCATATTCTCCGGCACTGCCGGTACGTCGGGATCATAAGTGAAACGGATCAATCTGCCGTTTGCAAAGAGAACCAGGAAGACATCTCCGGAAAGCTTTACAGCGGAGCTGATACTGTAATTCGGATTGCTCAGCATGGACAGATTTCCATCTACCACCTGTTCCATCATGTTGCCGCCGATCACATGTCTGTGGATTCCCTTATCACCGATCAAGTAAACCGTCTCTTCCTCACCCGGCAGTATATACATATCCCTGTAACTGTCGCCATTATAATAGCGGTCCGAATAATTGGATTCCACGAATTCCTGCAGTACGTCATCCTCCACATACTCTCCTGCCCCCATATCATAAATCGCGGGCATTGCTCCCGTGCCCCGGTCATTATCCATAAAAAGCAGATCGCCCCTTGCTTCCAGACAGTGCAGACGCTCTTCCGCCGTCATCAGCTTCTCTGCACTGCCGTCCGTATGTATCTCATACAGACTCCCGGTCAGAGTATCGGCAATTATCTGTCCCTTATCGGATACCGCCAGATTATCAAGGTAACTTTCATCCTCCGATAATTCCACCTCCACTGGCACTTCTGTGCCGTCCGGAAGGACCAGCTTCGTCATCGGATTCCAGTCGTCCTCATCGTCCTCCACATAAGTCAGAATAACAGTCCCATCCGGAGCCATATTCATATTGAGAATATATGCTCCGTTCTTATTCATGGCATCAAGCCATGCCGGTATTTCCGCTTCCCATGTGACGCCTTCATCTTCAGATACCAGAAAGCCGCTGTAAGTGTTCAAAATGACCAGACTGCCGTCTTCTCTCTGCCTTATTCCCCTGTTGCCGTCTCCTTCCAACAGTTCTGACAAGTCCGTCTCTTCCTCCACATACCGCCCCATGGCGACCGTACCGTCGCCATCCGCTGACGCATTATCCTGGCTTCCTCCTCCGATATTGCCACTGCTATCACCGTCAGTATTTACAGCCGCGTCGCTTCCCGTCTGTCCGCTGTTTCCGCCGCATCCCGCCAGCATAGCGGTCATGGATGCCGTCAGAAGCAGGCTTATTATCTTCTTTATGCGTTT
>CAYXKS010000195.1:0-5030 GCA_964465725.1 uncultured Bacteroides sp.
GTCCTTAGAACTACTACATAATGTCAGGCGCGTCCGGCCTAACTTAATGACATTGGTTCAGCTTTCGGCTTCACTGTTACGCTTCTTTCTTCGGAAGCACAAAAATACTCTGGATCATACGGTCCTTCACCTCCAAGATCCGGAATATATATCCTTCGTATTCAAACTCAAAATCTTCGCCTTCCTCCGGTATATGCTCCAACCTGGAAATCACGAAACCGTTGACCGTATCAAAAGGTTCCTCATCGAAACTGATTTTCAACTGCTCTTCCAGTTCTTCCAGAGGCATTTTACCCTGAATCACATAGCCGTCCGCGTCGCTGCCCACAATATAACTTGCCTCCTCATCGTATTCGTCCTCAATATTTCCGACGATCTCCTCCAGAATATCCTCCAGTGCCACAAGTCCCGCAGTCTGTCCGTACTCGTCTACAACGATCACCATCTGTATTTTCCCTGCCCGCATTACCCGGAACAGATCATCAATCTTGCGCTTCTCCGTAATAAACCTTGGCTCCCTGAGCAGACCTTTGATCTTGCCGATGGGTCTGTTTTTCATTCTGCTGTTCATCTGCATACGCATGACGTCTTTCAGATGCAGAATGCCGATGATGTGGTCGATCGTACCGTCATACACAGGGAACCGGCTGTTGTGGGCATCCACGATAAATGCTGCCGCCTCCTGCAAAGTCATCGTCGCTTCAATGCCAACCATGTTATTTCGATTGACCATAATATCCTTGGCTTCTTTGTCCCCGAACTCAAAGATATTGCTTATCATCTCCGCCTCGTTGGCTTCCAGGATACCCTGCTCATGTCCGACGCTGACCATGGATAGAATCTTCTCCTCTGTCACATCCGCCTGTCTGCCCGCGCCCTTGATGCCAAATATACGCAGGATTCCGCCCGCCGTCGCCGAAATCAGTGCCGTGAGCGGCGATGTGAGCCTGACATAGAAATAAATGGGTGTAACAAACATCCGAAACCATTTCTCCGGATTACGCGATGTGACTTTCTTAGGGATAGAAATACCGAAAGTCACAATTATGTACAGCAGAACAAAGGTGACTAGAATTGCAGTGATGATTGCAGCCAATCTGATATGCCAGCCATAAAGGTTATCCACGCTGTCAGACGCCATCCGGTAAACCAAATATCCAAAATAGCTGTTCAACCGATACAGATAGAGCGCCCCAAACAAAATATTGACCGTTACGATCCCAAGCTGAATCGCACTGGTATACTGCGGCATATGCCTGAGCAGATAGTCAATCCGTAGCTGCTTCCTGTCTGTTCTGCCTGCTTCCTCCTTCTCATCCGTGCTCCGCTCGTCTTCTCTCCTGTATTGAAAAGCAGAATCGAAGCTGTAAAATAGCATTTCCACCAACAACAAAATAATAAACCACACTATACTGCTACTACTCGCGACACCATCGTCCATACGGTTTCATCCTCTCCTTTACTATAACATAACTGTTCAGCCTTCGCTTCACTGTTACACCATAACCTTCATTCTTGTGTCGTGTCATTTCTGACGCAAACTTCCATGAAAAGTGGGTATGTCTGTTATATTAATATAGCAAGGAATAGATTCGGTGTCAAATTCTGGTCATCCTTATGTATTTAATTCGAGGCTGACCATCAAACCTACATTCACCGTCTTCATGATATCCTGATCGAGGTGACAAATTCTGTCTTTAAGACGTTTCTTATCGATCGTCCTAAGCTGCTCCAGCAGGATCACAGAATCCTTAACCATATCATACTTGCTGGCGTTTAGCTCAATATGAGTAGGCAGCTTTGCCTTATTCATTTTGGAGGTGATTGCCGCACAGATCACAGTCGGACTGTGCTTGTTTCCGACGTCGTTCTGTATGATCAAAACCGGTCTGATACCGCCCTGCTCGGAACCGATCACGGGTCTTAAATCTGCATAGTAAATATCTCCTCTTCTCATTGCCATACACTTCCTTATATTCATTTTCTGCAGCTGTCAGTAAAACTGCGGCCTGTCAGACAGATGACTGATTTTCACATTCCCGCAAACTTTGCAGCAAACGCGGAGTTCTGGAGTTCCAGGCCAGTCTGTCACGGCTGCCTGACAATAATATTGCCGTTTTATCCAAGAAGTATACATATTGTTCACAAACAGACCATCATTTACATCCTGATAACATTTTTCCTACCGCCAGTCGTCAAAATAATCTTTGGACGCGATTATCCGTCCCCCTTTATAATAAACACGCGGTATTCTTTTGCCCAAATCGCAGGCCAGCTCATAATTAAATCTGCCGGACATATCGCCCAGCTCCTCCATTGTGATCTGCTCCTCTCCATCCTGGCCTATTAAAGTTACCTCATCTCCCTCCGCCGCCTCCGGAATGCCTTCAAGGCCGACCATAAACTGATCCATGCAGACTCTGCCCAGAATCGGCGCCTTTTTCCCATGAATAAGCACATAGCCTTTGTTGGAAAGACTTCTCGGATATCCATCCCCATACCCTACGGGAATCGTTGCGATCCGCATTTTTTTATCGGTGATATAGGTGCCGCCATAGCTGACCGGTGTTCCGGCTTCCACTTCCTTGATATACACAATATGGCTTATAAGAGAAAGCGCCGGCTGAAGCGATATGATATCTCTTGAGACCTCCGCCGAGGGCCACAGCCCATAAAGCGTGATCCCCGCCCTTACCACATCCATATTAGCCTCAGGCAGATCCACGATCCCCGCACTGTTGGAGCAGTGCTTTACCGGGATATGACAGTTTAGTTCCGTCTCCACTCTCTGTATGAAATCCTGAAGCTGTATAAGCTGTTGTCTGGCCGACGATTTATCCGTCTCATCCGCCCTGGCAAAATGAGTGAACATCCCTTCCATCACGACGCCGTCCGTATGCAGCAGTTTCTCCACAAACTTAATTCCGCTTTCGTCCGGTCTTATACCCAGCCTTGACATTCCTGTCTCCACTTTCACGTGAACCCGGACGTCCTTTCCCATCCTGTGCGCACAGTCCGCCAGATCGGCCAGGCTGTCTTCCCGGAATACCGTCAGACATATATCATGGCGAATCATATCTTCATAGCAGTATGGGAAGGTGTAGCCAAGAACGAGGATCGACTTCTCAAGTCCCGCATTCCTCAGGATCAATGCCTCCTCCGCAGTCGCCACCGCATACCCGGACACATATTCCATAGTTTCCAGTTCCCGGCCGATCTGTACCGCCCCATGTCCGTAGGCATCCGTCTTGATTACACCGAACATCTTCGTTCCCGGAGACAGATGATTATGCATCTGTTCCATATTATTATGTATGGCGTCCAAATCGACCGCCGCATAAACCCGCTGATATTTATCCAACATACTTACACCTCCATATCTTATCTGACACATTCCAGTTTGACTTAACTTCATTAACCCTATGTTTCACTTGTCTGAATTTCCATCTGCTTCGTTGGACTACACTCCGTCTCGGTCAGCGCCGAACATGTGCCACTGACACACAGCGCCGTCAATCGACATACCCGCTACACCTCTTTCCTCCGCCTACTTACATGGGAAGATTTGTACTGCGCATTCTTCACAAGTTATTTTTGGACAGTTCCTTAATCGCATCCGGAATACAGTCTATGATATCCGTCGCCATCATGGCAATTTCCGTTTTTTTCTCTGCTGCTATGTTTCCTGCATACCCGTGAAGATACACCCCGGCCACCGCCGCATCCATGCCAGTCATGCCCTGTGCGAGTAGACCGGTGATCATACCAGCCAGCACATCTCCGGAGCCTGCCGTCGCCATGCCAGAATTCCCTGTCACATTCAAATAGCCCTGCGTTCCCTGATGCTGCACTACTATGGTCCTTGCGTCCTTACATACAACGATACAATGCAGTCTTTCACTAAGCTTAAGCGGATATTCTCTCAGATTCTCCTTTATCTCCGCTACCACACATCCATAAAGTCTTGCGAATTCTCCCAGATGCGGCGTAAGAATGACTGTCCGCTTCTGTTTCTCCCTGCCGGCTATCGCATCCTGCAGTCCGGAGTCCCCGGCAAGAATATTGATACCGTCTGCATCGATGACTAAAGGTAATTCGCTTTGAAGCACGACATACCGCAGCAGCTTCCGAGCCGTTTCTTCCTGACCAATCCCAGGCCCTATCAGGATACAGTCTGCCCACTTCTCCGCTTCCTGTAAGGCAGACAGGAAAGCCTCTTCCTCACCGACCGTCATCCGGCTGGTATATGTCAAAAGCATCGCCTCCGGTATAAACTGCTGCAGCGCCGTCCGGTTCCCGGCCTCCGTGACAACCTTGACCATCCCTGCCCCTGTACGAAATATGCCTGCAGACGCCATCATAGCAGCTCCGGCAATCTCCTTGCTTCCGGCAATAAGCAGTACTTTGCCGAAAGTTCCCTTATTGCCGTCTGCAGGGCGCGCCGGCAAAAGACCAGATTCCCTGCCGGTATAAGTATACCAGTACGGTGGCTGTGAGAGAAAGCTGTGCTCATCTATTCCCATCTGTCTGCAGATAAGCTTTCCGTTGTGTATACTCCCCGGATACAGCATATGCCCCAGCTTGCAAAACCCGTAAGTCACCGTCAGGTTTGACTTCACGGCACATCCCAAGATTCTTCCCGTGTCCGAATCAATTCCGGACGGAATATCCACGCTGCACACCCAGGCGCCGCTTTGATTGATCCACTGTATGGCATCCTTCCAGATTCCTTCCACAGGTCTCGATAAGCCGATGCCAAAAAGAGCATCTATTACTATATCATATTCGCTTTCCTGAATCGTGCTAAAAATCTGTGCCTGATACGCATGAAGAATATCGATCTGACGTCTCATCTCTTCCGTGCATCTCTCATAGGACTTCTCACCGGGTATCACGAAGCAGACCTCGTATCCCTGCAGCATTAGAAGCCTTCCCACCGCCAGCCCGTCGCCGCCGTTATTGCCTCTTCCCGCCAGCACAAGAACCCTGCATGGCGTCTTTCCATACATATTCTGCAATTCTTCTACCGT
>CAYXKS010000195.1:5130-6705 GCA_964465725.1 uncultured Bacteroides sp.
TTATATTTCATGTCAAAAATCTCGATTACGTCCGCCCCAAAAATATCATGCATATAAGAATACAGCTGATGATTCATCGTCTCCTTCTCCTGTTTGCGAATCACCTTCTTCTTTAATTCTCTCCGGATATTACGGATCCATTCATCGATCTCGTCCAGTTCCTCCGTATTCTTCTGCAGCTTCTTGTAGCAGATGTCCATCGTTGCAAGCATAAGTTTATTATTCAGCTGAACGATCTGCCTTGGCAGCTCCAGCATCTCTTCCTCGCAGGCTTCCAGCTTCTCATTGCACTCATCGACCAGACGCTTGTGCTCATCCATCTCCTTCTCAAGTCTCAGAGTGGAGCCGCCTTCCATCTCTCCGGCAAGCAGCACAATTTCCTCCATCAGCTTTTTCTTAAGGTTTCTGATCTCTCTGTTCTTTGTATTGACCTTACCCTGGCGTTTCAGAAGACCGTTCAGCTCACATTCCATATCTTTGATCTCAGCGGTGTAATCCTGCTGCGTAAAAAGCTGATGCCATTTATTATCCAATGTAAGAATCGGAATTTTCTTATCTTCTATAGCCGACTGAAATACTTCATCTGTCTTTTTCATATAAAGCTTTTCCTCTCCCCGTGCAAGCTTGTTCTACATTGCATAAACTGCTTCAGAAGAATCGCCCTAAAGCGATTCTTCAAGACGAACTCTGTTCGTCTTATCCTAAATCCGTTACAGACGACAGGTTATAGGATAATTTCATCAAACTGTCCGAAAGGTGGACGCTCTCCACCTGAATGCCCTCCGGCACATGAAGATCCACATGCGCAAAATTCCATATACCCTTAATACCGTAAGATACAAGCCGCTCTGCCACTTCCACCGCCCCGCTCTTAGGTACGGTCAGTACTGCGATATCGATACCCATCTCCCTGACGAACCATTCCATTTCGTCCATCGGGCGCACTGTGATCCCGTGTATCTTAGTTCCGCAAATCTGTGGATTGATATCAAAAATTCCTCTGAAAATGAACCCCCTCCGCTCAAAATCCCTGTAATTGACGAGGGCCTGTCCAAGATGTCCGGCTCCAACAATGATCAGGTTGTGCTCCTTGTCAAGTCCTAGAATCTTACCGATTTCTTCATAAAGATATTCTACATTATATCCGTATCCTTGCTGGCCAAAACCGCCGAAGTTGTTCAGATCCTGTCTGATCTGGGATGCTGTCACCTGCATGATATCACTCAATTCCTGGGAAGAAACTCTCTCAATCCCCTCATCCTTCAGTTCACCCAAATATCTGAAATATCTGGGCAGGCGGCCAATCACAGCCTGTGAAATCTCTTTTGCTTCCACTCTTGCTGCCTCCTAAATCCTTAATATTTTTAGTATACAACTATGTTAAAAAACTGTCAAACTATCCGTTGACAGTTTTGGTGCGTGCATGTAAACTTATGTAGCAGTGAAGGAATCAATGTCATTTAGCTAAGCCGGACGCGCCTGGCATGATGTAATTCTCCTGCGGACGCGCTCTCGCTCGGTTCCAAACGCAGCGGTACTAAGCTCGAAATTTACAAAGCAATGTAATTGCATTGT
>CAYXKS010000196.1:0-6639 GCA_964465725.1 uncultured Bacteroides sp.
AGAAAGAAGGGACAGGCGGGTTGGAAGGCAGCCTCACCGATATCATAGCTGGAATCTATGAAAAAGCAGATCTGTCGGAGGATTTCAGGGCCGGAATGGATAGCTTTGAGACGTATGAGCTGACCGATGAAATGGAGGTATCCATCTTAGGAACCGATGAAATCAGTTACGTGGAGGGCGCGGCATCCATTCCCATGATTTCTCCCAACGCCTTTCAGCTTGTACTGCTCAGAGTGGAGGAAGAAAATGTGGACACTGTCAAGCAGCAGTTGAAGGAACATGCGGATTTAAATAAATGGATCTGTGTCAGTGCCGAGACGATGCTGATCGAGAGCAGAGGAGATGTTATTTTCTTTGTGATGGGAGATAATGACACGGCGTATGCGCTTAACAGTGCATTCCAAAACTATTGATTCAGAGAAGAAAAAACAGAACCAATGCCATGAAGTTAAGCCAATATACAGCGCCTGGCATTATGCAGCAGTCCCAAGTACCGGCGTTTGAAGCCGGATGAAAGCGTTTTTTCAGGACTAATGCATAATGACAGGCGCGTGTGTTTTAGTTTCATGGCATTGAAGGTTTAAGAGTTGCGTTTTTTTAGCGTTACGTTTAGTTCGATTTCACTTCTTTCCACAATTCATTGTACAACGCATCTCCGTCCTCTCCAAGATACACGAATGTTTCCAGATTATTGTATTTTGACAAATCAGGAAAAGCGATCTCGGAGCTGCGGATATCCTCATCCTCAATCAGGTCGCGGGCGGCGTCATTGGGAGTGGAGTAAGTGATATACTCAAAATTTTTGACCGCGATATCACCACGGCACATAAAATCTATAAATTTCTCCGCATTTTCTTTGTTAGGAGCATCCTTCAGGATTACCCAGGAATCGATCCATACATTTGTGCCTTCTTCGGGAATAACATATTCCAGATCAGGATTTTCACGCTGAGTGTAGATGGCTTCACCGGAATAGATCACGCCGATCGCGGCTTCACCGCCAATCATTTTGTCGCGTACCTGATCGATCACATAAGCCTGTACGAGAGGTTTCTGCTCTATAAGAGAATTCTTGGCGATTTCCAGTTCACCTGGATCTTTCGTGTTCATGGAGAAACCATTTAGCTTTTCAGCTACCATGAAAGCATCTCTTACGGAATCCTGCATCAGTATATTGTCGGCATATTTGGGGTCCCAGAGTTTGGCCCAGGAAGTGATGGGCTCGTCCACCATCGTTTTGTTATAGAGGATGCCGACGGTACCCCAGCAGTAGGGGACGGAATATTTATTCTCCGGGTCGAATCCCCTGGACTGTTCATAGTACTGTGCGCCGATATTATCCCTGGCATTGGGAATATTGTCAAAATTGATCTCCGCCAGCATATTATTTTCGATCATTTTGCTGATCATATAGTCGGAAGGGCATACCACATCGTAAGAGGCGGCGCCGGATTCCACTTTCGGATACATGATCTCATTGGTCTCAAACTCGTCATATACGACCTCAATTCCGGTTTCTTCCTCAAACAGATCGATTGTCTCAGGATCGATATACTCGCCCCAATTATAGACAATAACTTGCCCGTTCTCTCCGCCCGCGGAAGAACCGCACCCAGCCAGTACTGCTGCGGATAACAACGCTGCTGTTCCCAATAGGAGTATTTTTTTACTGTTTTTGTATTTCATAGATTCTTTTCTCCTTTATGTATAAGGTGTTATAAAAGGTATGCTTACCTGACCATATCAGGTGCTCCTATTTTACCTGTTCCCTTTTCGGTGAGTTCTTTTCCGGCGCCTTATTCACCAATATGAGCAGCGCCAGGACCGTCACAAAAATAATTGTGGACAATGCATACATCTCCGGTTTGATTCCCTTCCTGACCTCTGTGTAGATCTTCGTAGACAGTGTGTCCACCCCGGCGCCTTTCGTGAAGTGGGTGATGATAAAATCGTCCAACGACATGGTAAAGGCCATGAGAAATCCGGACAGGATACCAGGTAAAAGATCCGGAAATACTACCTTGAAAAAGGCTGTCACCGGCGATGCACCCAGATCCAGCGCCGCCTCATAGATACTTGGATTCAGCTGTTTCATACGTGGCATAACGCTTAAGATGACATAGGGTATGTTAAAAGTTATGTGGGAAAGAAGGATTGTTCCCAGTCCGAACTTAAACCCGAAGCTGATAAACAGCAGCATAAGGGAGATGCCCGTCACAATATCTGCGTTCAGCATGGGAATATTGGTGATTCCCATCAGGATGGCTCTTGTCCGTTTCTTCATGCCGTTCATGGCGATACAGGCTATGGTTCCGATCACCACAGCTGCTACGGAAGAGACCAGGGCGATCAACAATGTATTGCCAAACGCCTTTAAGATATCGTCATTGCGCAGAAGCTGCGTATACCATTTGAAGGTAAAGCCGCCCCACCTGGCCCTCGTCTTGCTGGCGTTGAAGGACAGCACCATCAGGGTGGCGATAGGGGCATACAGGAAAAGAATAATCAAAGCGATATATATTTTTTTCGCAGCATTTTTCATCATAGTACAGATCCCTCCCCGTCTTTGTCAAAAACAGCGGATGCGATCATATTCAATATGATAAACAGCATCAGCACGATAGAGAGCCCGCTTCCCAGATTCCAGTTGGAAGCCTGCGTGAATTCCTGGTCAATGACATTGCCGATCAGGAGGATCTTACTGCCGCCCAGAAGAGAACTGATCACGAAGGTAGTCAGCGCCGGGACGAAGACCATGGAGATGCCGCTGATAATACCCGGAACGGAGAGCGGCAGGATAATGCGGAAAAAGGTGTGCACGTTGTCCGCACCCAAATCTCTTGCTGCGTTGATCACATTCTCGTCGATCTTGGACAATGCATTGTATAAAGGCAGCACCATGAAGGGCAGAAAATTGTAGACCATGCCCAGGATGATGGCGTAAGGCGTGTTGATAATATTGATATTCGGCAGATGAAGGAAGGAGAGTATATTGTTGATTACACCGTTCTTTTCAAGTAAAGTCTGCCATGCGAGCGTGCGGAGAAGAAAGTTCATCCACATGGGCAGAATGAATATCAATATGATAAAACTGTGCTGACTGACTTTCATGTTTGCAAGTATCATAGCTAACGGGTAGGCCAGCAGGAAACAGATCACCGTACTGATAAGGGACAGCAGAAGCGAGAGACGCAGAGCCTTGGCATGTTCGGCTGTCGCGATCGCGGTGATATTTTCTATCGTAAAAGCGCCTGTCTTGTCAGTCAGCCCGTAGTAGAAGATCATGCAGAGAGGAATGATGATAAACACTGCAGACCAGAAGGTGTATGGCGCAGAGAGCCACTTATTCTTAGATGTCAATTGTCACCGCCTCCTCGTCCTCAGATTCCGGTTTGTTCATGATCTGAATGTTGTAAGGGTCCACCTTGATGCCCACTTTCTCACCGACCGGATGCAGGGCAGTGGAATGTACCAGCCATTCGAAGTCGCCGGCCATGACTTCCATTTCATAGTGGACGCCTTTGAAGATCAGATGTGTCACCACACCCTGAAGGGAACCTTCCGAAGGGGCTGTGAGTTCCACATCCTCCGGACGGATGACCACATCCACCGGTTTGTTATGGCCGAATCCAGTGTCCACGCAGGCGAAACGTGTTCCCAGGATGCTGACCAGTTTATCCTCAAGCATGATGGCAGGAATAATATTGCTGTCCCCGATAAAATCGGCTACGAATGCATTTTCCGGCTCATTATAGATAGATTCCGGGGAGCCGATCTGCTGGATGTAGCCCTGGTTCATGACGACGATGGTGTCTGACATGGTCAGCGCTTCCTCCTGATCGTGGGTGACATAGACAAAAGTAATGCCCAGTTCATTTTTCATACGGATCAGCTCGTACTGCATTTCCTGGCGAAGCTTCAGATCCAGCGCGCCCAGCGGTTCATCCAGGAGCAGGACGCGCGGCTCATTCACAATGGCGCGGGCGATGGCGATACGCTGCTGCTGGCCTCCGCTTAGAGAATCGGGCATACGGTTCTCGTAACCTTCCAGATTCACGAGTTTCAGGGCATAACGTATCTTGTCGGCAATATAATCCCTGGATTTCTTCTTGATTTTCAGGCCAAAAGCGATGTTCTCAGCAATATTCATATGGGTAAAAAGAGCGTACTTCTGAAAAACCGTGTTAAGAGGACGCAGATTCGGTGGGAGGTTAGTGATGTCCTGTCCGTCAAAAATAACACTGCCGGTGTCCGGTGTGGTAAATCCTCCCAAAATGCGTAGGGTAGTAGTCTTACCGCACCCGCTTGGGCCCAGCAATGTGACAAACTCATTCTCGTGGATAGTCAGGTTTAACTCGTCTAAGACCATCTGTCCGTCAAAGGATTTGGAGATATTGTTTAAATGGATCAATTCTTTGGACATGGACGCATCCTCCGTGGATTCAAACGAGCTCTGCTCGTTTTTTTCTGAAAATAGTACTTCGCAGCAATGAACTAGAAGTTGGGCGGAGTGCTAATCCAGAGGAAAATTGCTCCGCTTCTGCTGCCTGCCTTAATATAGTGTTCTGAGCTTGGTTTATAGTAGAAGGCTTCTCCCTTCTTCGCCTTCATACTCCGGTTCCCGATCACGATCGTGACGGCGCCGGAGAGTACATAGCCGAACTCTTCCCCTTCATGGGGCTGGTCGGGATAAGTGGAACCGCCGGGTTCAAGAGTGACGCGGATAGGCTCCATCATGTTTTTCTGCGCGTTGGGGATAATCCATTCTATCTTGTTGTGCAGTTCCGTATCTGTCTTCTCAAAGAAATCTTCGCTGTGGAAGACAATCTGCTCGTCATCCGCGTCGTTAAAGAAATTCTTTAAGTTGGTGCCCAGGCATTGTAAAATATCGATCAGGGTCGCGATGGAGGGAGAAGTCAGGTCATTCTCCACCTGGCTGATGAAGCCCTTGGATAACTCGCATCTGTCAGCCAGCTCCTCCTGGGTCAGTCCCTTTTGATTCCGAAGCTCTCTGATCTTATTTCCGATTTCTGTTCGATTGGAATTACTGTCCATATGTATCAGTCTCTTTCTGTGCTCAGGATTCTTTAAGAATCCTTATGTTTATAGTCAATGACATCAGGAATTGCAACAGTGAAGCCGAGAGCTGAACTGTTGCCAGAAATTCGCTTTCGGTACTGTAAAAGCTTCCGTATATGGCACCGTCTTGCTCAGCTATAATAAACTCAAAGTTTACTAAAACTAAACAGACGCTGAGTCCCATTATACAAAAAAGCCGTGCTATGTCAATGCCTTTTTAAAAATAAGCTCATTTTTTATGAAAATGATTAACATAGCTGTAAATTTGTGATAAAATCAAGTCAGCGAATTTGAAATAATATCTTTTATGCGGCAAGATGTAGAAAGAAGAAAGGCATGGTTTTTAATATGAGTCAGGATAAATATGTAGCGTACGTTTCAAGTTATACTGTGGGCAATGCAGACAAGTACGGTATCAGGATCTATGATGTGGATATGGAGAATGGCCGTCTGACGGAGAAAAATCAGGTAATGATCACCAACTCCTCTTATATTTCCACTTCACATAACAAGAAGTTTCTGTATTCCATCACTGATTTCGGCGTAGAGGCATACAGAATTCTGCCAAGCGGCGATCTCGAAGTTATCAATGCCAGCAGTATCAATGGTATGCGTGGATGTTATCTCTCTACCGACTATGAAGACAAATTTTTGTTTGTAGGCGGCTACCATGACGGGAAGATTACTGCACTCAGGCTGCGGGAAGACGGCGGAGTTGGAGAGATTACGGAGGAAATCTATCATAAGGGCCTTGGCAGTATCGCGGAGCGGAATTTCCGGCCGCATGTAAACTGTGTGAAGATGACGAGGGACAACAAGTACCTGTGCGCTGCAGACTTAGGGCTCGACCATGTCAATGTCTACCGTCTTAACCATAAGACCGGGAGGCTGCGCCATCTTGACATGATCAGGAGCGAGCAGGAATCGGCGCCGCGGCATCTGAAATTTTCGAAGGATGGAAGGTTTCTGTATATTGTACATGAGTTGAAGAATTACATCGATGTGTATACCTATGAGGAAGTGGACGGCAACCCGGAATTTGAGAAGATACAGACGATCTCTACGCTGAACGATTATCATGCGGGTGGTTCTGCTGCCAGTGCGCTCAATATTTCCGAGGACTTCAAGTATGTGGTAAGTTCCAATGCCGGAGATAACAGCGCTATTATTTACAGAATAGATCCGGAGAGTGGAATGCTCTCCAAGATCCTGTGTCTTCCCATCAGCGGCGACTATCCGAAGGATGCGAATCTGTTCCCGGACAACAGGCATTTGGTATCCCTGAATCATGAGTCCAACACGATGACATTTTTCACGGTAGATTTGGAGAAGGGGCTGCTTGTCATGAATGGCAGGGAGGTTCCGGTGAATCAGCCGAACTGCATTATTTTCCATAAAATTGAAGAATGAACAGAATAGATGAAAATCCTCCTGCATATACATTTTATAGTTAATGACATTAGAAATTTCGTTTTCGGCCTTGCAGAAGCTTTCGTATATGGCTTCTGCAAGAGCCGGAAACAGAAATTTGTTATGTCGTTTACTATAAGTATATGCAGG
>CAYXKS010000197.1:0-3420 GCA_964465725.1 uncultured Bacteroides sp.
AGATGGAAATTTAGACAAGTGAAAGGGGCGGATAATTATTGTGGATTATACTAGTTTCCCGTCTTGATTTCCTCCCACCGCCGTCCGTCAATGCTTTGTGCCTCCTGACGGATTATTTCCTGACTGACGGTTCTTCGTCCCGTTTTTTTTGCTGACTCTGTATCCACAGGCCTGGATCTGTAATTTTATTTTCACTTGTAATAGTTCTGCTGTCAAGGCGGGAAGACTGCTTTTATTCATTCTAGCATTCATTTTTGACGAAAACAACCTGGCGCAATGAATGAATTTTTGTCTGTATTTTACAAGACAAAGATGTTATTTGCTTCTGCTTCATCCACTCTTCATTCTCTCAGAGCGCCAGAACATCCCTGCTGCACGCCTCATCTTTCTCCGTTTACCTGTACAGACAGAGCCTCGTTTTATCGGGGCCATCTGTCCTCTTTCTTCATCAAAGGCATAAATGGATTATGCGGCTCTGCCTGATACCAATACGCCACAGACGCCACATCATCCTGCCGCTCAAAATTCCCTTTGTGGCAGGTACCGATCTGCTGGATCGTCACCCTTAAGTCCTCTTCGAAAAGCACCGGATCCATAATATGCCAGCGATAGAATCCCCTCTGCGGCAGTGTGTCATCATTGTGATAAAAGTTGTGGACGCCGGTGTCATGATGAGAATAATAAGGATATCCCATAAACGGCGTACAGTAGGTATTTTCCACTGTCCTGCCATCACACTGACCGGCGAAGCTCCAGGCTCCCCCGAAATAATCCTCCGTCCCGGTTCCACAGATGGTAGGATACTGCTCGTCCCCATCCAGATAGAATTTGATCTCACCCTCTCCCCACCAATAACGTTCCAGTGCAGTCAGCGCCATATAAGTTCCCACATAATGGCCCTTTCCCTTTACCTGATCCAAGATCGTATAGTCCTTCTGCTTCTCCGTGATCCGCTCCCTTCTCCACTGTGCATGGAAATATCCGATATCCTCCGGCAGTTCCTCTGTCAGCAGATAATCCACCTGGTAGAAAAAGGCAGGCACTTCCGCCTCATGCTGATTCTCCAGCGTGATTCTTGCTTTCTTCTTAAAGGGCATGGGAAAATAGCAGTTCATGCCGCGTGTAGGGTTCACCACGATGGGCATGGAATTGACCACACACCCTCTTCCGAAGCCGCAGCAGAAAAAGTCACCCAGCGGTGTCTCCACAGACGGTTCCTCCTCACCGTCCCAGTACATACGGAGCACCAGATCCCGCAGCACATAATAATCCTTTTCCGTACGGTCCGTCACCGTCATCCAGATATGCTGGATCACACCTGGCCCTTCAATCTCCGCCAGCGTCGTCACACTTCCCGGCGCCAGCCCCTGAATACAGGGCGACCCTTTCCTGGAGGGTCCCAGAGCACTCGCGGCCATGCCTCCCTTTCCCTTCTCCCCATGGGGATTCTCACAGTTGACCGACCTGCTCTTCCCATGCTTTGCCAGGGGCAGCGTCCCCAGGCCCCCAATAAAACTCTGATACATATTCATGTTCTCCCTCCATTTCCCGTGCCATATTCTATCTCATATCTCCTGGCAGAAAAGATGCGTGGAGCCGTCAAGTCAGTATTTCATTTCCCCTCCCTGATCACCGGGCTCCGCCAGAATGCAGCCAAAAGCTCCGCCACCATAAAGCACCAGATGACCGGTTCGCAGAAGATGACCGCCATATACTGGAATTTTGGTATCAGAAAGGCAACGAACAGTATCTTGCCAAACAATTCGATCACACTGGATAAGACAGGGAGTATCTTCTGACCAATGGCCTGCAACGCAAACCGGGTAGGATTTATCATCGCCAGTATAGCCAAAGAGGGAGCCACTACCCGCAAATACAGCGCACCATTTTCTATCACCACGCTTTCCTCCGATCCGGACAGAAGCCTCACCGCTCCGGGTGCAAAGAAGAGCATCAGGATTGTAACCACGACAGCCAGCGCCGCCCCGTAAAGATAGGCACACTTCATCGCCTTTCTGATCCGTCCGATCTGACCGGCTCCATAATTTTGAGACACAAAGGTGCTCATCGCATGACTCACGGCAATAAAAGGCATATTCAAAAACATACAAAGCTTTCTGGCCGCCGTGTGCCCGGCGATTACCAGATAACCCAGGCTGTTAATGCCGGACTGTAAAACAGCCGTCCCCGCACTGACAATACAGCTCATAAGCCCCATGGAAAATCCCTGGGTCAGCATCTCCTGATACAATGCTTTGTCCCGTTTAAAATGCCTCTTCTGTGGAATCAGGAGCTTTACCTTCCGCCCTATGTAGATAAGACAGCACAACACCGATACTCCCTGTGCGATCACCGTTGCCACTGCAGCCCCTTGTACTCCCATACCAAGACCGGCAATAAACAGGAGATCTAACACAATGTTGATCACCGATGACAATATCAGGAATACCAACGGCATAACGCTGTTTCCGATTGCCCGAAGGAGTCCCGAACACAGATTATAGGCAAACATGACCGCTATAAACATGGTTATCGTGGAAACATAGGCGTAGGATTGGTCAATGATCTCCGGCGGCGTATGCAGCAGCCGGAGAAAAGGGTAGAGGATAAACCTCGAAACCAAAGTGATTACCGCCATCGTGCCTGCACCGATCACAATAGCGGTCGCCACCGACTTTTTCAGTTGTTCTTCCGCACCGCTTCCAAAACTGCGGGCCGTCACAATGGCCAGCCCATTGCCGATGCCGAAGCAAAACCCTATCAGAAGATCATAGACTGCTCCCGCCGCCCCCATAGCCGCCAGCGCTTCGTCCCCCAGAGTATATCCGATAATCACCGTATCCATCGTATTATAGAGTTGCTGGAAAACATTGGAAAATAAAAGCGGTATTGCAAAAATGACCATAGATTTGAAAACAGGCCCATGGAGCAGATCTACGGAAGATTTTTTTCCATCCACAGTTTTCATATTGTAAATCATACCTTTCTCTTAATCCCTGTATCAATCATAGTATTCGTCGAACCTGCATATCGGCGGGAATTATCATAATGTCCATTTGCTACCGAAAATGAAAAGCTCTATACCTGGATCAAAGCACACAGATACAATGCAGAAGAAATCTAGCAGGCTCCATCCACCATCAGCACTTCTGCCAGATATTTCACCGCAGGCAGGATCACGCCCTCATCCACACAGAAGGCAGGATGATGAATGGGATGCCCCACACCTGTTCCGATCTTAAGATAGCACCCTGGTATCTCTCTGCCCACAGTGTCCTTATCCTCATAATATGAAAAATCATCACCACCCAGAGATTCTTCCTCAGGCACTGTTTTCATTCCCTGCTCCTGCGCAATCTTCTCACACAGCTGCGCCATTTCACCGTCATTGTAAGTGGCTGGTGCTCCCATAATCCACTC
>CAYXKS010000197.1:3520-6590 GCA_964465725.1 uncultured Bacteroides sp.
ACAAAGCGATCCACCGCCGCTGTCACATATCCTTCTCTGATGCCGATCACCCCTGCCGCGTTGGTCGGATCTGCATGAAAGCCCCAGATACGCTCCACATCATCCATCACATCCGTTTCAAGCACTTTCAATGCCCCATGGGCATCCTCCTCACCAGGCTGAAAGATAATCTTAACCGTACCGCTCCACTCTTTTCTGCGCTCTTTTAGAAGAAGCGCCGTTCCGATTCCCGCCGTAATATGAAAATCATGCCCACAGGCGTGCATTTTTCCATCTGTTGCAGACACATAAGGGATATCCGCTTCCTCTTTGATCGGGAGTGCATCTATATCACATCGAAGCGCAATCGTCCGCTTCCGGCCGCTCGCAGATTCCTTCTCCCCTCTCACGACAGCTACCAACCCGGTGGCAAGAGAATATGGCATGATCTCCACTCCCGCCTCCGTAAGCAGCTCGCGGATTTTCGCTGTCGTCTCCACTTCCTCATAAGATAATTCCGGATGCCTGTGGAACCATTCGAATTGACGAATCAAATATTGTTCAAATTCCTGTTCTTTTCTAAAACTCATTTTTTCTCCATTCAGAAGCGCCTTGCGCTTAAGACGCTGGATGCGCCTCCTTCTTACATACTAATCTCCATTCCACCATCTTTCAGTTGGCGGCACAAAAAACAATGAAGGTTCTGCTTTCTTTCATACTTGTTAACCATGTCATCTCTAACACAAACATTCTGTGAAAAGAAGGTACAAGTAATAGCGCATACATGCGCATATGCACACATGCAAGCGAACTGCATAGACTGCATGGCGTGTGTACGCTCAGCGCAACGAGTACGCAAAGCTGTTGCCGCAGGTGGTCTTTGCATACTTCACTATCTCCCACTGTTAGGATCAAGCGCATCCCGCAGAGCATCTCCAATGAAGTTGATCGCCATAACCACTACCACGATCAGAAGTCCCGGCGGTATCCACAGCCACGGCTGTGTTGTGAGCACAGTGAGAGACTGCGCACCGTTCAGCATATTCCCCAGACTCGCCTCAGGAGGCTGTACACCCTGCCCCAGGAAGCTCAGCGCCGCTTCATCCAGAATAGACAGCGCCAGAACCGATGTCGCATATACCAGAATCGGCGCCACCGTATTAGGCAGGATTTCTGAAAACAAAATATGACGGAGCGGCATTCCTGCCACAATATTTCCTTTCACGAAGTTCGTCTCCCGCAGGTTCAGCACATTGCCGCGCACCAGCCTGGCTATCCCCGGCCAGTCCACGAAGCCGAGTATCAGGATAATATTCCACAGACCCGGTTTAAAAATAGCCGCCGCCACCAGCACCAGCAGTATATACGGAAAAGACATGACCATGTCGGTAAACCGCATGATAATCATATCCGCCACACCGCCGAAGTACCCCGCAATCAGCCCCAGCAGCACACCGATCACCGTAGAGATCAGCGTCGCCATCACTCCGACCAGAAGAGAAATCCTCGTCGCATACAGGAGCCTGCTCAGCATATCTCTCCCGATCTGATCCGTCCCCAGCCAGAATTCCTTAGATGGCGGGCTGCCAAAAGAACCGGCAATCTCATTCGGGTCATAAGGCGCAATGACAGGTGCCAGAAGTGCGGCGCCTACGATCACAGCCAGAATAAGCAGGCTGACCGTTGCAAGATGATGCCGCTTAAATCGTCTGAACGCTGTCTGCAGATAGCTTTCGCTGCTGATATCCTGTCTTTTTTTCTGCCCGTTATTGCTCTCGCTGCCTGTAGAATTATTTAACCTGTCGTCATCGGATAAGGAATTTTCCCCTTTGCGATCTGCATCATATCCTCTGACCGTACTGACTGCCGATATCGATTTTCTGCCAAACCTACTGCTATTCTTATATGTTTCTACCATTTCCACAGGCGATATACTCTTTCTATTAATCTTTCTGTCCATGCTCCTCAATATCATCTACGCTTTCTCCCATTCTGAGACTACTCAGCATATTTCCTTACCCTCAGCCATTTCACATTAGCCTGAACGTTTTGCCATCTTGCGAAGGAAATAATTGTTAAGTGCCTAATCCAACTGAATCGTAGGGTCTACCAGTGCATACAGAATGTCAGTGACCAAATTCGCCACCAACACCACAATCGCCGAGAGGAGACACACGCCCATGATCACCGGATAATCCCGGTTACTGATGGCACTCATCGTCATAAGCCCCAGCCCCGGCCAGGAAAATACCTGTTCAATAATAACTGCGCCTCCGAACAGTACCGGAATCTCCATGCCGATCACCGTGATAATCGGAACCAAGGCATTGCGAAGCGCATGTTTATTGTTTACACGAAAACGTCCGATCCCCTTGGCTCTCGCCGTCCGCAGATAATCCTGCTGAAGAATTTCCAGCATCGCGCTCCTGATATAGCGAATATTGCTGCCCGCCATGGAAAATGCAAGCACGATCACCGGCATCACCATATGTTTCGCCACATCACCCGCACCGCTCTCTGTTCCCAGCGTTGTCATACCACTGGAAGGTAGCCATCCCAATTTAACCGTAAAGACATAGATAAGCAGGAGCGACAGAAAAAATCCCGGCACACTACTTCCAAGAAAAGATGCCGTCACTACCGCATAATCTCCCTTCGAATATTGGTGAATGGCACTGAAAATTCCCGCTGGAACAGCCAATATCAAACTGACCAGAAGTGAAACTCCCATCAGCAGAAGCGTAGGCCCTATATGACTGCCAATCATAGAGCTGACCGACTGGTAAGATTTCATGGAATACCCCAGATTGCCATGCAAAAGCTGCCCCAGCCACACGAAATACTGTACCAGCACCGGCTGATCCAGCCCCAGCGCGATACGTTTGGCCTCCACAGCCGCCTCCGACACACGAGGTCCCTGCAACATTTCCAACGGACTGCCCGCCAGGCACATGATGGCATAATCGATAACAGTGATGCCAATTAACACCGGAATAGCAATTAAAATTCGTTTTAAAATGTATTTACCCATAATTTCCTCTATTCTGAGTGAAATACCCCGCAGCAAGCTATGGAGCATCATAGCTTGAAA
>CAYXKS010000198.1:0-6585 GCA_964465725.1 uncultured Bacteroides sp.
TTTATGTTTGTGTGAGTAATTCCCTGTACCGAAATTATAGGATTTTCTTTATGCCCTATTGCTTTTGAGGACAACACGGTTTCTACTTGCACTTTTCATGAATTTCAGTATAATAAGATATAAGTAAAAAGAGAGCACCTACAGTGTAGGTGCTTTCTTACGGAACAAATAAGAAGTATCTTTCGCTTTTAAGAGGAATAGCGCTATATGGAAATAGAATTTGACGTTAAGGTTACATCCAATATTTTATATGACTATATGCTGCATCACACTTACAGCAGTATATCCGGGCTGATCGGATCTCTGGTGGGAGTGTTAATGTTGATACTCTTCGCGTCTAACAGACAGCCGATCTGCCTGATTATCGGCATGGTGATATTATTGTATCTGCCGTGGACTCTTTTTATCAAATCCAGGCAGCAGGCGCTTAATACGCCGGCTTTTAAGAAGCCGCTTCATTACCGTCTGTCTGAGGAAGGAATCGAAGTGTCCCAGGATGATACGACAGAGCAAATGGGATGGGACGGTATGTACAAGGCAGTTTCCACCACTCACAGTATCGTTGTATACACGACGCGCACTAGCGCATGTATTTTTCCGAAAAATGATTTGGGGGAGAGTAAATATAAAGTGATTGAGATTATTTCGACACATATGCCTCCAAGGAAAGTAAAAATCAGAGGATAAAGAGTTACTGTGATTTTGTCTGTGTGTCTTCATCTTCTGTCTGTACTGTACTTGTGCCCCATGTCATCTCTGACACAAACGTTCTGTGAAATGTGGGCACAAGTAATTGGATGCACACACGCAGACGAGCTGCGTGGCGCGTATACGCTCAGCGCAGCAGGTGCGCAGGTATGCAGGAAGTATACGGATATAGAGTGCTATTGAATGCGGGATGACATGGGACACAGGCAGGGATGCATGCGGAAATGAGGCTGACATGAAAATAATAGAGACAAACAGTGCCGGGGAGACGTTTGAACTTGGGAAAAAAATCGGGCAGCAGGCGAAGGCGGGAGATGTCTATACCCTGGTAGGCGACTTGGGTGTGGGCAAGACTGTTTTGACGCAGGGCGTCGCTGCCGGGCTGGGAATAGAGGAGCCGGTCAGCAGTCCGACTTTTACGATAGTACAGATTTATGATGATGGCAGGCTGCCATTTTACCACTTTGATGTGTACCGCATCGGGGATGTAGAGGAGATGGAAGAGATCGGATATGAGGATTATTTCTATGGAGGTGGGGTCTGCCTGATCGAGTGGGCGAATCTGATCGAGGAGATTCTGCCGCAGGAGTGCAGACGGATCACGATAGAGAAAGAATTGGAGAAAGGATTTGAGTACCGAAGGATTACGGTAGAATAGGTTTCCTATGAAAATATTGGCATTAGACAGTTCAGGCTTGGTGGCCTCTGTCGCGCTGACAGAGGATGACAATCTGATTGCGGAATACACCATACAATATAAGAAGACGCATTCCCAGACACTGCTTCCCATGTTGGAGGAGATCAGGAGGATGGTGGAGCTTGATTTGAGTGAAGTGGATGCCATCGCGGTGGCGGCAGGGCCGGGCTCTTTTACCGGGCTGCGGATCGGTTCCGCTACAGCGAAAGGGCTTGCCTTTGCTATGGAGAAGCCTGTCATTCCGGTGCCTACGCTGGAAGGATTGGCTTATCAGATGTACGGCACGGACGCGCTCGTGTGTCCGATTATGGACGCCAGAAGAAGCCAGGTTTATACGGGTATTTATGAGTTTGTATATGAAGGAAATGGTTATGGCATGCATGTTGTCAGGGAGCAAAGCGCCATTTCCTTTGATGAAATTGCGGAGGAACTCAACAAGATTGACAGAAGGGTCATCTTTGTAGGAGATGGCATTCCGGTGTTTAAGGAGCGGATGGCGGAAGTCGTGAAGGTTCCATATACACTGGCTCCGGAACATCGCAACAGGCAGTCGGCAGCATGTATCGCTGCGCTGGGCAGAATTTATTATGAGCAGGGTAAGGCTGTGAGCGGTGAGAAACATGTGCCGGAATACCTGAGATTATCCCAGGCGGAACGGGAGAGAAAGGGTTAACATTCATGATTACATATAGAAGAATGACCCCTGAGGATGTACCTTTTATCAGTAGGCTGGAGGAGGAGACCTTTTCCATGCCATGGTCGCCGGACTCTTTTCTGGAGATGATCGGTAAGGAGGATGCCAGATATTATGTGGCGGAGCAGGATGGTTGTATCCTGGGTGGATGTGGTGTCCTTATGATTGCGGGGGAGGGGAATATCACCAATGTGGTCATAGCTCCGGAAGCAAGAAATCAGGGGATTGGAACGGCAATGCTGCGTCATTTGATGGCGGAGGGGGACCGGGAAGGGCTGACAGCCTATACGCTGGAGGTCAGAGTCAGTAATGCTGCGGCGATCCACGTATATGAGAAGCTGGGATTTGTGTCAGCCGGTATACGGCCGGGATTTTATGAGAAACCGACGGAGGACGCCATAATCTACTGGAAGAGATAGGCACGGCATGGAACAATTACCACTGTTGTTACACGTTTTGTCTGATAGAATGAGATAGAGCGAAGTCAAATATCCCGTAGCAAGCATCGGGATATTTGACCCTCGCGGCATTCGCCAAATGTTCATGTAAGCACGACACTTGGCTCATTGCTCGCGGGAATAAATAGTGTGACATTATAGGAGGGTTTGCCATGCGCATTTATTCAGAACAGCAGGGGAGAAAATTAGTTGAGGTAGTATGCAACTGCTGCGGCAGGAAATTATTGGTAGAAAATGGTTTTTTAAAAGAAGAAAGCATTCATATCGCACATGATTTTGGTTTTTTTGGGAAAAAGGACGGCATCTCTCAGGAATTTGATCTGTGTGAGGAATGTTATGAAAAGATAACTGCCGGATTTGTCATTCCTGCAGAGTCTTATGAACGGGAAGAATTGATTTAGACTGCGGTACAGAACCAATGTCATTAAGTTAAGCCGGACGCTGTGTATTGATTTAATTTAACGACATTGGCACAGAACAGGAGCACACATGTTAGATATCTGCTTATTGGGCACAGGAGGCATGATGCCTCTGCCGTATCGATGGCTTACGTCGATGATGGCGCGGTATAACGGAACAGGTATATTGATTGACTGCGGGGAGGGGACTCAGATCGCTTTGAAAGAAAAGGGATGGAGCCCGAAACCGATTGATGTCATCTGTTTTACACATTTTCATGCGGATCACATCAGCGGACTTCCGGGGATGCTGCTCACCATGGGAAATGCGGAGCGCACGGAGCCCCTTCTTCTCATAGGACCCAGGGGGCTTACTAAGGTTGTAAACGCTCTGAGGGTGATTGCGCCGGAATTGCCTTTTGAGATCAATTTCATGGAACTGACGGAGGCGGAGCAGACGGTCAGGATGGGCGGATTTCGCATAGAAGCCTATAAGGTCAATCACAATGTGACCTGTTACGGCTATAATATAGTAGTAGACCGGATAGGCAAGTTTGATGTAAACAGGGCAATGCAGTTAAATATTCCCATAAACTACTGGAATCGGCTGCAAAAAGGTGAGATAATAGAGACAGAGGACGGGATCTTCAGGCCGGACATGGTGCTGGGAGCGCCGCGTAAGGGAATCAAGGTGTCATATTGTACGGACACCAGACCTACGGAGAGTATTGTGCAGGGTGCCGCAGGAGCCGACCTTTTTATCTGTGAAGGTATGTACGGAGAGCTAGAGAAACAGCAGAAAGCAAGAGAGTATAAACATATGACTTTCTATGAAGCGGCAGAGCTTGCGAGGAAGGCTCAGGTGAAGGAACTGTGGCTGACACATTACAGTCCGTCATTGACCCGTCCTGAGGAATATATGCATGATGTGCGGAAGATTTTTCCCAATGCGATTGCTGCGAAAGACGGCAGGAGCGTTGATCTTATGTTTGAGGAGTAGTGTCTGAGGGCATTGTCGGCCCGACAGATGCATGTCGCGGAGGAAGTACCTGGGCCGTATTTAAGGAGCAGAAGGCGCTTCCGGGAAGGAGGAAGAGATGAAACGTTCCGGAGTAGTCAGCATCGTTGTGACTTGTGTGATTCTTGTTGCGATCATTGGTGGTTTTGTTTTTTATCTTGGACACAAAGCCCGGACAAGTGAGGAAGAGGTAGTGGAATCGACGGCGGTACAGAGGGTTCTGCAGAAGGATTTGGAGAGGAATTATCCGCCGACACCAAAGGAAGTAGTGAAATACTTTGCCGAGATCACACAGTGCTTCTACAATGAAGAGTATGGAGAAGAGGACCTGGACAAAATGGCAAATCAGATTCAGGGATTGTATGATGATGAACTGATTGCGAACAAGTCTGAGGAAGATTATATGACGGATCTGAGTTTGGAGATTTCCGATATGAAGGATAAGAAATATACGATTTCCGGATATGATCTTTCTTCCAGTACGGATGTATATTATTTCACGGAAAAGGGAGATGAATGTGCAAGATTGTACTGCATTTTCAATGTGAAGCAGGGAGCCAGTTCCGTGCCATCCATGGAACAGTTCGTCCTACGCAAGGATGAAAACGGACACTGGAAGATACTGGGATGGGACCTTGTGAATGATTAAGGGATACAAGAGCTTTGTGCGGATTGTCTTGAAGGAGTAGAAACTATGCAGAAGGCGGAAGCGTGTGATACAGAGAATGTGACGATACTTGCGATCGAGAGTTCCTGTGACGAGACAGCGGCGTCGGTTGTCAGAAACGGCAGGGAAGTTTTGTCCAATATTATATCTTCTCAGATAGATTTGCACACGATATATGGCGGCGTTGTTCCGGAGATTGCTTCCCGGAAACATATTGAGCGAATCAATCAGGTGATTGCGGAAGCTCTGCGCGCAGCAGACCGGAAATTGCAGGATATGGACGCGATTGCAGTGACTTATGGTCCTGGGTTGGTGGGAGCACTGCTGGTGGGTGTCTCAACAGCCAAGGCCATTAGTTTTGCGTCGGGAATTCCACTGATCGGAGTCCACCATATTGAGGGCCATATTAGCGCCAATTATATAGAGAATAAAGATCTGGAGCCTCCTTTTGTCTGTCTGGTTGTGTCGGGCGGACATTCGCACCTGGTGATCGTTAAAGATTATGGAGAGTATGAAATCCTGGGACGCACCAGGGACGACGCCGCGGGAGAGGCTTTTGACAAAGTGGCGCGCGCGATCGGCCTGGGGTATCCTGGAGGTCCTAAGATTGATAAAGTCTCAAGAGAAGGCAATCCGGATGCAATTAAGTTTCCGAGAGCCAAAGTGGAGAATGCAGTCTATGATTTCAGTTTCAGTGGATTGAAATCCGCGGTGTTGAATTATCTGAATTCCTGTGAAATGAAGGGAATTCCTGTCAACCAGGCGGATGTTGCGGCTTCTTTCCAGAAAGCAGTGGTGGATGTGCTTGTGGAGCACTCTATGCTGGCCATGGAGACAAGTGGCATGAGTAAGTTTGCCATAGCGGGAGGCGTGGCATCGAACTCGGCGCTTCGCAGCGCTCTTAAGACGGCCTGTGCGGAAAGAAATATCGAATTCTATTATCCCTCCCCGATCATGTGTACCGATAATGCCGCGATGATTGGCGCAGCAGCATACTATGAGTATCGTAAAGGAATACGTCATGGGTATGATCTGAATGCAGTGCCGAACTTGAAGCTTGGGGAAAAGATGTAAAGAGATCATGTAAATTTGGACAGATCGCATAACAGTGAAGCCGAAGGTTGAACTGTTGCCTTTCACAGAAAGATGGGTTATATATATGAAGAAAAGATGTACTGCGGTTGTGCTGGCGGCGGGGAGTGGGAGCCGGATGAAGAGTAGTATGGCGAAGCAGTATATGCTATTGAAGGGAAAGCCGTTAATTTGGTATGCGCTTCATGCGGTAGAGGAGTCCGACGTAATTGATGACTGCATTCTGGTCACTGGTGCGGAAGATATCTCTTATGTACGGGAAAATATAGTAGGTCATTATGGATTTCACAAGATAGATGCGGTTGTTGCAGGCGGAAAAGAAAGATATGATTCAGTTTTCCAGGCGCTTAAAGTAATACAGAACGGAAATATGAAGGTACAGAATAAAGATGGATATATTTTTATTCACGATGGCGCCAGGCCGTTTTTGACGGAGGAAATCTTGGTGCGTGACTATGAAGCTGTGAAAAAGTTTCGTGCCTGTGTAACGGGTATGCCGGTGAAGGATACAATCAAGATTGCCGATGAACGGGAATATGCAACTCAGACTCCGAACCGAAAATCCGTTTGGCAGATTCAGACTCCGCAGGTATTTGAGAGAGATGTTATTATAGAAGCATATACTAAGCTGATGCAGGAAAAAGACAGACCAGAGACAGAGAATATTCAGATTACGGACGATGCAATGGTAGTGGAAACGTTCACGGATCTGTCGGTCAAACTGGTGAAGGGCTCTTATAAAAATATCAAGATCACGACTCCGGAAGATCTGTTGATTGCGAAGGCGTTTCTATCTATGTAGTAGATTTGTAGCAGTTTAGTCATTAATGTTATTTAGTTTTTCAAAATTTTT
>CAYXKS010000199.1:0-6560 GCA_964465725.1 uncultured Bacteroides sp.
AACCAACTACCGGGGGATTGTTGAATATGAGTCAGGATATTGTGCAGGAAGTAGTTTTTTTTCTCCATTCTGTCCTCATGGGCCTGGTTATCACATTCGCCTATGACTGGATATTGATCTTCAGACAATTATTCAAACATGGTAAGTTTTGGATGTCTGCGGAGGATTTAATTTATTGGTTTGTGTGTGGGATCGGTGTTTTTTATATGCTTTACAGGGAGAACAATGGCGTTCTGAGATGGTTTGCCGTGATGGGGGCAGCGCTTGGAATGCTTTTTTATAAATCAATAATAAAAAATCGATTTGTAAATATTATGTCATTGTGTATACACAAGATCATGTGGTTTATTTTTCGCGTCATACAAATTGTGCTAAAACCTCTGAAATGCCTGTTTTTAGCGGTTCGAAGGTGCGTTCGATTTGTCTCTAAGAAACTGAAAAAAGTAAAACAATTTATAAAAAAGCGGTTGACGGTTTGCCTGAAAACATTTAAAATGATTCTATATAAACAGTAAACCAGAAGAGGAGTATCATTAACAACATGGCAAGGAAAGCAGCATATCGTAAAAAGCGCCAGAATCGGATGGGCATGCTTTTGGTTACCACAGTTGTTGTAATGATGCTGATTGTGGTTATGGTCAAGGGTGTGGAGCTCAGTGAGAAGCGGGCAACCTATATGGCAAGGGAAGAAGCCCTGATGCAGGAGATCGAAGCGGAGCAGGCGCGGACGGAATCAATCAAGGAATACGAGAAATACACACAGACGAAGAAGTACGTCGAAGAGATCGCCAAGAATAAGCTTGGTCTTGTGTACGAGGGAGAGATTATATTTAAGGATGAGAATTAAGCAGGTTTCGGAGAATTTCTGGGATTTGCTTTTTTTCTGTTATAATTTGGACAACCTCCTCATATATTGGTAAAGATAAAGAAATAATTCAGGCAATTTCGCGTATTTGTGCGGCGTTGCGGATGCAATATGAGACAATTGATGGGGAGGTATGTCATGAAGAAGCAGGCAGAGGTCAGAGATGATAATAGAATAACGATTATACCAGAGTACGGCAGGCAGAGATTGTTGACTTATGCAGAGTCCTTTCGAGATTTGGCGGATCTGTTTGAAGGGGACGATGTGAAGTCGGATGAAAAGATCGGGATGGATGACCCGGTAGATCGGCAGGATTATTTGTGGCAGCGAAAATTGCAGGAAAATCAGGGACTCCTGGCGGAGCATCTGAAGGAAATGGCACATATCATGTCGGAAGTGGCTCAGGAGACATGCCTGTATCGGCCTATGGGTGAAAGAAAATATAAGCAGATATCTAAATTGTTGCGTGAGTCCGGAATTTTGCTGAAGAATTTTTTTGAATTGGAGCGGGAAGACGGGCATGTGGAGATCAGCCTGACGATGAAGATGATTTCCGAGAAATATACGAAGCTGGGAGAACATATATGTATCGACGATGTGGCGGATTTCATATCAGTGGCGATGAATATCAGGCTGCATGCGGCCAAGAATACACCGCAGTATCTGACTCCGGAATGGAACACGTACTATTTCGTGGAAGAGGCGAATTACCATCTGCTCACGGGAATAGCGAAGGCAGTCAAGGAGACAGAACAAGTATCGGGGGATAATTATTCCTTCTATGAAGCGGAGAATGGCAGGATGGTGGCGATCCTGTCAGATGGCATGGGCTCCGGTGAGAAGGCCAGCGAGGATTCGGAACGAGTCATTGAAAAGATGGAACGGCTGCTTGAGGCGGGATTTCGCAAGGAGACAGCGGTACAGATGATCAATGGCGCTCTGGTAGCAGCCGGGCAGGAAGAGAATATGTCTACGCTGGATCTCTGTGACATCAATATGTATACCGGCGCGTGTGAATTTACGAAAGTGGGGGCTGCCTGCAGCTATATTAAGAGAGGCAGACTGGTGGACAGGCTGTCGGCGCTGAATTTTCCATTGGGAGTCTTCGGGCAGATTGAGCCGGAGAACCTGCACAGGGTATTGCAGAGCGGTGATTACGTAATTATGTTGTCGGATGGGATTCTGGATGCGCTTTCCCAGGGAATCGGCGAGGAGATGCTTCCTGAGATTATTGGCAGGATAGAATATACGAATCCCAATGAGATTGCAAATCAGATACTGGCGTATTGTCTTAAGCAGAGCAATGGACAAGTCAGGGACGATATGACGGTATTGGTGCTTGGGATTTGGGAGAATGAACCGGAGTTGCAGGAGATATCATGACGGATATTACGTACGATAAAGTGAGAAAATATATTGAGAAGTACCATATGATAGAAGAGAATGACCTTGTGGCGGCAGGGGTATCAGGTGGGGCGGATTCGGTTTGTCTTCTTCATATTCTTCGGAGATTGCGGGAGGAGAAGAGATTCCGGCTTCTGGCTGTGCATGTGGACCATGGAGTGCGTGCGGAATCGGCGGAGGATGCCGCTTACGTGGAGCGGTTGTGCCGTAGCCTGGAGGTACCCTTTTATCTGCGGAAAGTGGATATGAACGGGTATGCAAAGAGAGAGGGACTATCGTCGGAGGAGGCGGGGCGGCTGCTCAGATACGGGGCATTCAGGGAAGTTCTGGAAGCGCAGAAGCTGGCCGGAGAGTCCTTAAAGGCTGCCGTTGCCCATAACTGTAATGACCGGGCGGAGACGATGCTGTTTCATATGTTCCGGGGAAGCGGCATGAAGGGGCTTGCGTCGATTCAGCCAGTCAGGGAGACGGTAATACGCCCGCTCCTGTGTCTGGAGAGAAAAGAGATAGAGGGATATCTGGCAGAACATGGTCTGCAGTATTGTCAGGACTACACTAACGAGGAGGATACCTATACCCGCAACCGGATACGGCATCACATTCTGCCCTATGCTGAACGGGAGATTTGTTCCGGGGCCGTGGCACATATGGGGGAACTGGCGGAGATTGTCTCAGAGACGGAGAGATATCTGGAAGGGCAAACAAGGCGGCTGTATGAACTGTATGTGGAAGAAATTGGGCCAGACAGCGTTCCGGTCAGTTTGCATATCAACGGTACAGCGCTTTTATCGGAAGATCCTGCCATGTATAAGAGAGTGCTTCTTACCTGTATGGAGCGCCTGACGCCACACAGAAAGGATATTACCGGGCAGCATATCAATGATTTGGTACGGCTGATGGCGAAGGACGGCAGCAAAGAACTCAGTTTTCCTTATGGGATCAAAGCATATAAGGAGTACGGACGGCTTTATCTTACCAGGATGGCAGCGCAAAAGGAGACTGGCGGAGAAGAAAATGCACAGTGTGGTATCGGCCATACATGCATGATTGGCTGGCCGGCATATGAAGTAGAGGTGCCCTCGGAAATATTCGTGCCAGATGAAGGAACTTTTATTTTCTCATTATTGGAAAAAAAGGCCGGATTCTGTGAAAAAGAGCAAAATATTCCACAAAATAGATATACGAAATGGTTTGATTATGATAAAATAACTACGTCTTTGATTTTGCGCACACGGCAGCAGGGGGATTACCTGACGGTAGATGCCGCGATGCATACGAAATCTGTCAAACAATATATGATCAATGAGAAAATCCCTAAAATGCAGCGTGACAGAATGTATTTGCTGGCTGACGGAGAGCACATCTTGTGGATACCTGGATATCGGATCAGCCAAGGCTACAAAGTGGATGAAAGTACGGAACGTATCTTACAGGTACAGTTCAAAGGAGGAAGCAATGGCGGAACGAATTGAAGTGTTATTGAGCGAAGAGGAAGTGGACAGGAGAATTAAGGAGATCGGGGAGCAGATTTCCAGGGATTATGCGGGAAAACAGGTGCATTTAGTCTGCGTGCTTAAGGGTGGCAGTTTCTTTATGTGTGAGCTTGCCAAGAGAATTACGGTGCCGGTATCTCTGGATTTCATGTCGGTGTCCAGCTATGGGAGCGATACGAAATCCAGCGGGATAGTCAAGATTGTAAAAGATCTGGATGAGTCGCTGTTAAATAAAAATGTAATCGTGGTGGAAGATATCGTGGACTCTGGGCGAACCCTGAGTTATCTGCTGGAAATGTTGAGGGACAGAGGACCTGCGGATGTAAAGCTGTGCACGCTGCTCGATAAGCCGGAGAGAAGAGTGGTGGAAGTCAATGTAGATTATACCGGTTTCGAGATTCCTGATGAATTCGTAGTGGGCTATGGGTTGGACTATGATCAGAAGTATCGGAATCTGCCCTATATCGGCGTTGTGAAGTTTGAATGATCGGACGCATTTTCGGGGAAAATTCTGTTTTTGGCCTTGCAGAAGCTTCCATATATGACTTATGCAAGAGACGGAAACGTCGTTTACTATAAGAATAAGAATTAAAATGATAAATGAAAGAGGTTTACTTTGAGCAGGAATAATAAGAGTTTTTACATGTATTTCGTAATCATCATTGGGCTGCTTTTGTTTACCGTCTGGATCGGGACGATAAGGGTACAGGACAGCAGTTATACGAGGGGCGAGTTTGTCAGACAGTTGGAACAGAATGAGGTCGCGATCGTCAAGGTTTGCCCCAATAAGAATACGGTTGCCGGTTCTCTGGAGGTTACACTCAAGAGCGGCGAGGAGAAAGTCCTGTATGTCACGGATGTAGCGGAGGCGGAAGCGCTGGTCAGGAGCTACAATCTAGATCCCGTGGTAGAGAGTGTGCCGGAGGAGAACTGGTTTTTGAACAGTGTATTTCCGATTCTGATCGTGGTAGTAGTTTGCGTTTTCTTTTTTGTGATGATGAACGCGCAGAATGCGGCCGGGGGCGGCGGCAACGGCAAGATGATGAATTTCGGAAAAAGCCGTGCCAGGATGACGCTTGGCGGAGAGAATAAAATCAAGCTGGACGGCGTGGCTGGTTTGAAAGAAGAGAAGGAAGAACTGGAGGAGATAGTAGAGTTTCTGAAGGAGCCTGGCAAGTTTACGAAGGTGGGAGCGCGCATTCCCAAGGGAGTTCTTCTGGAGGGAGCGCCGGGTACCGGTAAGACATTACTTGCCAAGGCGATCGCAGGCGAGGCCAGCGTACCTTTCTTTAGTATTTCCGGTTCCGATTTCGTGGAGATGTTTGTCGGCGTGGGAGCTTCCCGTGTACGTGACATGTTTGCGGAGGCGAAGAGGCATGCGCCGTGTATCATATTTATTGATGAGATTGATGCTGTAGCAAGACGTCGTGGTACCGGTATGGGCGGCGGTCATGACGAGCGTGAGCAGACATTGAATCAGTTGCTGGTGGAGATGGATGGTTTCGGCGTCAATGAGGGTATTATTGTGATGGCGGCGACGAACCGTGTGGATATACTGGATCCTGCTATTCTGAGGCCGGGACGTTTCGACCGCAAGATCACAGTGGCGGCTCCGGATGTGAGAGGCAGAGAGGATATTCTGAAAGTGCATGCGCAGAATAAACCGCTGGGAGATGATGTAGATCTGGCGCAGATCGCCCAGACGACCGCGGGATTTACAGGCGCGGATCTTGAGAATCTTCTGAACGAAGCCGCAATCAACGCTGCTATGGATAAGCGAGTGTTTGTGAAGCAGGATGACATTAAGAAAGCTTTTGTCAAAGTAGGCATTGGTGCGGAGAAGAAGAGCCGTATTATTTCCGACAAGGAGAAGAAGATTACTGCTTATCACGAGGCAGGACACGCGATATTGTTCCATGTGCTCCCTGATGTGGGGCCGGTGTATACGGTATCGATTATTCCTACCGGTATCGGGGCGGCCGGTTATACAATGCCGCTTCCCGAGAAGGATGAGATGTTCCTGACCAAGGGTAAGATGATGGAAGATATTATGGTTTCCCTGGGTGGACGTATCGCGGAAGAGATTATTTTCGATGATATCACGACAGGAGCGTCCAGTGATATCAAGAAAGCGACCCAGGTTGCGCGCAGGATGGTGACCCGTTACGGTATGTCAGAGAATATCGGCGTGATTAATTATGACGACGATGATGATGAGGTATTTATCGGCAGAGACCTGGCGCACGCCAAGAACCACAGCGAGGCGATTTCCGGGGACATTGACCGTGAAGTGAAAGCGATTATCGATAACTGCTATAAGAGAGCGAAAGCGATTATTTTAGAGCAGGAAGATGTACTGCACAGATGCGCGGCGCTGTTGCTTGAGAAAGAAAAGATCAATCGTGCCGAGTTTGAGGCGCTTTTTGATGTTGAGTATCCGCAGCCGGAAGAACCGGTAATCAAGTAAGATGTTCTGCTTATTTTAAAGGGTTTGTGCATTTTTAACAAAAATGGAGACACGAATTTGTAATATTTGTGAATCCTTGGTATTGTAGACAGGTACATGCTATGTTATTATACTACTTGTAACCCCCCAATACATTATATAGTTTTTGCTATACCCCATAAGAAAGAAATACCTTCTCTAAAAAAGGCAGCCTTCGAAAGCTGCCTTTTTTACGTTGCCTTTTTACATTTTACATGATTCGCTTTTTTCTTGAACATCTGGCTCATATAGGATAAAATAGTTATATATCTTTTTCGTTTAGGAGAGACATAGAGCATGGATATAAGCCAGT
>CAYXKS010000200.1:0-6555 GCA_964465725.1 uncultured Bacteroides sp.
AGTTGCTATCTCCGGAAACATTCACAAGTTTATCAAAACATATCGCATATCCCAAGCCTTCGTCCACCATTAGCGAACCGTTAAAAAGCAGACTGTAAGTAGCTGCAATATTCAATTTATCCTGTTCCATGTGGAAAAAATTCTTTAATTCTGAATTTTGAAATGCCTGTCGTGAAATAATCAAAGGTTTATCTGTTAAATCGTCTGCCGTTATAAATTCTTTTTTGGCAAGTTCTGCGTTACGTTGCATTAAAACGCCCCAAGTATCTTTATAGTCAATCGGAATTGAATCATATTTTGTAGTATCTATATTCCCAAAAACGATTCCAAAGTCAATAGAGCCACGATCAATGGCTTCTGTAATCATCTCTTTATCGCCGCTTACAATGTGAAAATGCACCAGAGGATAGTCCTGCTGTATAGCGTTCATGGCTTTTATCAGGAAACGGTTTCCGTCCGTTTCACCTGCACCGATTGTTATATTTCCGGCAAGATTATCGTCTGATGAAATAATTTCATCCTCTGTTTTTTTGACAAGTTCTGTAATTTCTTCCGCGCGTTTGCGTAATATCATACCCTCTTCTGTGAGGGTTATTTTTCTGTTACCTCTAATAAATAATTGCTTGCCAAGTTCATCTTCCAAATCTTTCAGTTGGCGTGACAAAGTAGGCTGTGAAAGGTGCAGAAATTCTGCTGCACCTGAAATGTTTTCCTCCCTTGCAACGGCTAAAAAGTATTGCAACACACGAAATTCCATAAAGAAACCTCCTTGTATGACCACAGTATAGCACAAATCAAGTATGCGCGTCAAGCATACGAATGTATTTGATATAAGTATTTGTTATTCCGACTGAGCAAAGATATAATAAGATTATCAGAAAACACTTAGCGTAAGGAGCGTTCACGATGAAAAAGAAATTAATGATTTTACTGGCAGCGTTATTTTTGATAACGTCCTTTGCCGGTTGCAGCAGTAAAAATGAAGAAACACAGTCTGCCAACGATGGTAATTATGGGGCATCTGGCACACAGGGAGAGGAACAAACAAATGATATTGTTTTATCGGAAGAAATTACAGAATTGACGGGCGGACTGTCCGCTGTCAGATATACCGGGAATTACGGATTCGATGAGTTTTTGTCTGGAGGAGGCGCTTCATCGGACACCGAGGTCGTTTCATTCTTAATGGAAAGCGGAGCAGCGGATTTTGGAAATCTTCTGTTCGGCGGCAATCCCTTTGGGTGCAGCACAATATCTGTTAAAAATGCAAACGGCGATTCGCTGTTCGGCAGGAATTTTGACTGGAACACTTGTAATGCGATGGTGATACAAAGTCAGCCAGCGAACGGCTATCATTCCATATCCACAGTCAATATGGATTTTATAAGCATGAGTGGGATCAGCCTTTCAGCACTACCTGATGAGATACAGACGCTTGCCGGGCTTTATGCACCCCTTGATGGACTGAATGAAATGGGGCTTGCCGTTTCCGTCAATATGATTCAGGATAGCGCAACCATTGAACAGAATACAGATAAGCCGGATATTACAACAACTACCGCTATTCGTTTGCTGCTCGATAAAGCCGCCAATGTAGAAGAGGCAATCGAACTGCTTAGAAGTTACGATATGCACGCTTCTTTTGGTTACATGGTGCATTTCGCAATCGCAGATAAAACGGGAAAAAGTGTAGTAGTGGAATATGTGAACAATGAAATGATTGTTACCAAAACCCCGGCAGTTACTAATTTTTATTTGGCAGAGGGTGAAAAGAACGGAATCGGTACACAACAATCTCACGAGCGCTATGAGATTTTGATAAACCGCCTTAATGATTCCGAAACAATGGAGATGAACGATGTTAGGGATACTCTTGACCGCGTAAGCAAGGATAATTTCGGAGAATTTGAATCGACAGAATGGAGCATTGTAATGAACCAAACCACCGGTGAGGTTCGTTATTACCACCGTGAAAATTATAACACCGCTTATACTTTTACGGTTACAGGAGGACAGGAATCATGAATTATATAAAAACAATATTTGATTTATGGCAGCTCAAAAGAAATGAGAAAAAATCTGTCGAGGAAATTTCGTCTTTACAGACGAAAAAGTTGAAACGGCTGCTGCATTATGCATATGAACATTCTGTCTATTACCGAAGCAGTTTTGAGCGTGCAGGCATTACAGCTGAAATGATAGACAGCACCCCGCTTTCCTCTTTTCCCACAATGGATAAGTCGGTGCTTATGTCACAGTTTGAAGAAATCGTTACTGTGTCGGATCTTACACAAGAAGAAATCCGAGGTTTTGACGAAAAGAAAACCACCGACCAAAAGTTGTTTAAGGGCAAATATCATATTGTGCATTCCTCCGGCAGCACAGGAACACCAAAATACTTTGTCTATGACGAAGGTGCTTGGAACAGTATGCTGCTCGGTATTGTACGGGGAGCGCTTTGGAATATGACAATGCCGGAAATCATCAAATTCCTGATACATGGTCCTCGAATCGTTTACATAGCGGTAACCGATGGGCGTTACGGCGGCTCTATGGCAGTAGGCGACGGTGTAAAAGGTGTAGGTGCAAAGCAAATATATTTAGACATTAACACTCCGCTGGATGCATGGATAAATACCATAAAAAAGTTTAAGCCGAATATGATTATCGGTTATCCGTCAGCCGTTAAAATTCTTGCGGGGCTTGTGGAAAAAGGCGATTTAAATCTGAAAGTGCTGCGTATCGTCACCTGCGGCGAACCGCTTGGGGCAAGTTTACGCAAATATATAGAGGGTGTTTTCGGTGCGGATGTTATCAATTTTTACGGTGCAAGCGAATCCTTGTCGCTGGGCGTTGAGAGCAGTCCAAAGGAAGGTATGCTGCTGTTTGATGATATGAATATCATTGAAATTCAGGACGGCGTAATGTACCTGACCTGTCTTTACAACTTTGTCCAGCCTCTTATCCGTTACCGTCTTTCCGATCAACTCACGCTGCAAGCGCCAAACGCTGAAAGCCGTTATCCTTTTACCCGTGCTGTCGGGTTACTTGGAAGAAATGAGGATATTCTATGGTTTCAGGACGGGAATGGAAAGCAGGAGTTTCTGCATCCACTGGCTGTTGAGGGGCTCTGCATAGAGGGACTTCGTGATTATCAGTTCCGGCAGATATCTCCTGACACCTTTGAAATTCTGGCAGAAGCATCAAACGACTTACAGAAAACTGTACAGGACGAGGTGCTGCGGCAGATGAGGAACATTTTAATAGGAAAAGGATTGGATTATGTGCAGTTTTTCGTGAGATTTGTCCCTGAAATCCTGCCCGATCCAAAAACAGGCAAAAAGCGGCTGATACTTACAGATATGGAGGCGGCATGATGAAGAACACAATACTCTGCGGAAAGGGTATTTATAAAACTTTTACGCAAAGCGGTGAAAAAACACAAATACTTTCAGGGATTGATGTGAATATTTACGAGGGTGACTTTACGGTAGTTATGGGTTCATCGGGAGCAGGAAAATCCACCCTGCTCTATACCATTTGACTGTTTCAGAGCTGAACAGCCTTTTGAATGAACAAACCGCACTTGCCGAATATACAGAATCCGTCCATAGCAAAGACGCCATAGCAGGATTTATGCTGATTCTGCAAAATGCGTTCAGCGGGATACTTCTTGCATTTGTCCTCGTGCTGCTGTTTGTCGTTCTGATTGTTTTAAGCCACAGTATCAGCAGTACCATCGCTTCTGACTTTGTGAATATGGGAATTTTGAAAACGGTAGGACTTGACAGCATGAGGCTTCGTCTGTTACAGCTTTTGGAGTATGGTATTCCTGCCGCCCTGGGGCTTGTGATTGGCTTTTTGCTCTCCGTTCCTCTCGGCGGTATGGTTACAAATGCTACACTGACAACAACGGGTGTATTGATTCCCCAAACGCCATCACTCCTGTTTATGGCAGCCGCATTTATCGTAATTATGCTTTTACTTGCCCTGTTTATTTTTATCAGAACACGCAGAATCGGTAAAATCACGCCGATGAAAGCAATTCGTGGTGAAACAGACGGCACAGTTACAAAGATTACAAAACCAGCGGCATTTGGCAGTAATATTCATTTTCGCCTTGCATTCCGTCAGTTGTTGAGTGGAAAAAGCAGATATATCGGAGCGTTGGTTGTGGCTCTCCTGTTAGTGTTCTTTGCTTCTCTCGTTGGACGAATGGATTCCTGGCTCGGCTCGGACGGCAAAGGTATGATGGACGCTTTTAATCCCGCAGATCACGATATCGGCGTACAGTCTTTCGGTGAGCTGACACAGGAAGAATTTGAAAAGACCATTTTGCAATATACCGACATTACGGATACCTATGTACTGGCTATGCCAACTGCTTCGCTGAACGGAATCTCCTACACGGCAAATGTCATTGATCAGCCGGAGCGTTTTCACATTTTAGAGGGACGCACCTGTACGGCAGAGAACGAAATCGTAATAACAGAATTTATCGCCGCTAATTTCGGTATTGCGATTGGTGATACCGTGACTGTCAGAGGTGACAGCGGAAGCGGTGAATATATTGTTTCCGGCATTTACTCCTGTGCGAACGATATGGGCGATAATTTTGGTATGAACCGTGAGGGGTATCTAAAAATCGGCCGGGATCATCCGAACCTTTGGTGCTGGCATTACTTCCTTGCAGACAGCTCGCAAAAAGGCGCTATCACCGAAGCTCTGGAATCCGCATACGGCGGTGATATTCATGTTCACGAGAATACCTGGCCGGGGCTTTTCGGCATTATTTCGGCTATGCAGGCTCTCCTTGTGCTGATGTACGCTTTGGTAATTGTCTTTATCCTGATTGTGACAGTTATGACAGGCAGTAAAATCCTTTTAGCCGAGCAGAAAGATTTAGGGATTTATAAAGCCATAGGCTTTTCATCGGCAAGTATGCGGCTTACCTTTTCCTTGCGCTTCGCTATGGCTGCCGTTCTTGGTGGACTGATCGGTACGCTTTTAGCGGCAGCCATTACAGACCGAATAGTATCTTCTGTGATGAAGCTGGCAGGTATCAGCAATTTTGTATCACATCCGAATTTTATAAGCTTAGTTTTGCCTATGGTTGTTGTAACGCTTCTCTTTGCTGCTTTTGGCGGGCTACTCGCAGGGAAAATCAAAAAAGTACCGCTTACTGTATTAGTAACTGATTAAATATGCTTACTGGTTATGGTTGAGTATTTGATATAAGCATTTGCTATATTATAGGATTGGATTATAATAATAACAGAAGAACAAACTTAAACAATTTAGTTGTGCCAAACCCGGCACAGGAAAGGAACTCTTATGAAAAAATTTACATTGAAAGGTATCTCATTTGCCCTTGTGCTTGTACTCGTTATCGGCATATTTGCAGGGTGTGGCAATCAGACTGAAAATAGCGGTCAGGCTGAAAACAGCAGTCAGACCGAAAACACCCTGCCGCATGGTTCTGGCGTGGAAAGCAGTAATTCCCAAAGTCCTGCTCCTGACAGCAGCGATGAATCTGAGAGTGGAACACAGACTGCGGAATTAGTTGTTCGATTTGGTGACGGCGGCGATCCTTTTATCCTGCATCTGTATGATAATGACACCGCCGAAGCAATTGCCCGCCATGTAGGAACAGCAGATTGGAGATTGCCTATTTACAATTACGAGGGCTACGAAAATTGGGAAGTCATGCAGTATTACGACATTCCGAGCCGATATGAAATTCCGTCCAATCCTGAAACTATAACTGAGGAAGCCGCCGGAACCGTTTATTATTCAGAACCGAACCGTATCGTCTTGTTCTATGGTGACGCAGAAGTGACAGGCGAATATACACCGGTAGGATATTTTGACGACACAGAAGAATTTCGCAGTGCAGTTGAGGATAACCCCGTACTGGAGGGGTGGGGCAATAAAATTGTTCAGATTAGCGACGGAGATTGATCCTGAACAGAAAAGAGGTAAACTATGAGCTTAAATGAATCCTCGGAATCGATTATCCAAAATCTGAAAGATGCGGGCTGTGATTCCGAAACGATTGAAAATTTTATGGCAGACTTGCAAAAAGGGAAAAAAGCAAATGGTCTGAAGCGGTTAGCCGTTCATAGAAAAAATCTGCTTGATTCCCTGCACAGAGAACAGAAATGCATCGACTGCCTTGACTACCTTGTTTATCAAATGAGAAAAGCAAATAAATAATTGAATTATGATAATAGAATCAGCTCTTTGATTCTATTATATAATTCTCGAAAGGAGTACATGATTATGAAAACGATTACAAACAAAACCTTTGATGAAGAAAGAGCCCTTTATGCAGCACAGGACATTTTAGTAAAGGACTGTGCCTTTGACGGTCCCGCCGATGGGGAAAGTGCTTTTAAGGAAGGCAGGGATATTGCGGTAGATCACTGCTTTTTCAACCTCCGCTATCCGTTCTGGCACGACACAGGTTTGAAAATTGAAAACTCGGAAATGACTGAGCTTTGCAGAGCTGCTCTTTGGTATTCCGAAAATGTGGAAATAGGTGATACCAAGCTT
>CAYXKS010000201.1:0-6531 GCA_964465725.1 uncultured Bacteroides sp.
GCTACAAGAGCTTCATACTCCTCACTTGCAGGAGACAGGTTAGAAGGAGCTGCATACATCAATAGATCTCCGCTTTCATCCCGATATGTGGAAACGTCCAGATGCATAATACGTCCCCACATATGGGCGTCGTCCGTATACTGCTGTCCGAGCAGCTCACAGCCGTATTTCTTTCCGTCTATTTCAATAATGCTCCCGTTTGCCTTCCGGGGAAATATAAGCTGCGCCAAGCCAGTTACAACACCGGTATATAAAATCCCGCAGACAAATGTTAAGATGAGAAAAAGCGTCATTGCTTTCGGAAAAGATCTTTTTAACTCGTTCATACCATTAACCTCCTTTACACCAAACCAGTCATAACCAACAGGACATCAATCAGCTTCACAAAGATAAAGGGAGCTGCCAGACCGCCCAGACCATAAATCAATAAGTTACGGGAGAGCAGCTTTCCCGCGGAAACCTCCCTGTATTTCACGCCCTTTAATGCCAGCGGAATCAGGGCTATGATGATCAGCGCATTATAAATGATCGCGGACAGCACCGCGCTCTGCGGAGAATGAAGCCCCATAATGTTCAGCGCGGAAAGTCCCGGATAAATCCCCATAAACAGCGCCGGAATAATGGCAAAATATTTCGCCAGATCATTTGCGATGGAAAAAGTAGTCAGACTTCCTCTGGTCATCAGAAGCTGTTTTCCAATGCGTACAATCTCAATCAGCTTCGTAGGGGAAGAATCCAGATCCACCATGCCCTGAGCGAATCCGCCTGCGCCTTGCCCCTGCCTTCCGCAATTGCCTCGGCAAAATTGGCGAACAGGACTGTGAACCACAAAATTACTGCAATCGCAAACGTATATCCGCAGGGGGCATCTTTCATGCCAAAGAGCGATACCGCCCAGAGAATGCTTGTCAGGATTGCCGAAACGAACACCAGAAACATAACGGGATTTTCCGCCTGTGTCCTGGGATTTAATTTCAGGAAAGAATCTTTTACCGCCCTGCCGAACATTTTCTTATCGGCAAAAGCATTATTTTGTTTTGTACTCATATAGAATAAACGCCTCCTTTATGCGATACTGCCAAAATACTCAGCAAGCGGTCCCAGCGCCAGCGCCGGGAAAAAGCTGAGCGCGCCAATCAGCAGGACAATGAAAATCAGCAGAAATACAAACATGGCATTTGTCGTGGACAAGGTACCCGCAGTCGCTGCAATCTTCTTTTTCAGCGCCAGGCTTCCGGCAACCGCCAGTGTCCCGACCATAGGCAGAAAACGGGCAAACAGCATGGAAAGCCCAAGACTGATATTCAGGAACACTGTATCTGCACTGAATCCTGCGAAAGCGGAACCGTTGTTGCCGCCCGCGGAACTGTACGCATACAGCATTTCTGAAAAGCCGTGCGCGCCGCCGTTATGCAGGCTGTCCAAAACAGATGGAACAACCGCTGCCATACCGCTGCCAGCCAAAATGGCGATCGGCGTTGCAAGGCATACGAGCACAGCCCATTTCATTTCATACGGCTCTACCTTCTTGCCTAAGAACTCCGGTGTCCTGCCGACCATCAGGCCTGCGATAAATACAGTGAGAATCGCAAATGCAAGCATACCGTAAAGGCCGCATCCCACGCCGCCGAAAACCACCTCGCCAAGCTGCATCAGAAGCATCATTGCCATTCCTCCAAGAGGCGTGTAGCTGTCATGCATGGAATTGACAGAGCCGTTAGATGCCGCTGTGGTAAACGCTGCCCATGTGGAAGACGCCACGATGCCAAACCGGGTTTCTTTCCCTTCCATGTTGCCCCCGGCCTGATCAAGCGCGGAAATATTTACCTCACCATTCTGCGCAAGCTGCGGCGTAGCCATCTGTTCATTGACTGCAATGGTTCCCAGCGCAATCACAAGGCAGATAAACATTGCCATAAAAATTGCGATTCCCTGTCACCGTGGGGATTCCGAGTTTCCTTACTCCCCCGTCTGGCTTGGGTATCTCCACCCTTCTGACTGGACAGGGTTTATATTCCCTGCGTCTGATTTGCTCCCGAATACTCTCCCAGTTCTTCTTGATATAATCACCAAGTTCTTCAACCGTCACATCGTCTACGCCACCTGCTCCTTTATTCGCACAGACTCTTTGATATGCAGTGTTCATGTTGTCTTTGGACAGTATCTTTTCTAACAGTTCCGACATTGCCTTGTGTGCTCTCTCCTTTCCGTTTTCATGGATTCGCCCTATGCGGCGCAGTATCTGCTCATTTACGTTTCGCCATTCCTGCTGTCAGGTATTCCATGAAGCATACATTTGATTACACGGTTACGTTGTGCAGCCCTTTGACAGTGCCTGTTTCAAAGCTCTGCCTACTACGGCTTCTGCTGACTTCTCACGGTAAATCGTTTTCAACCACAGGCGGGATGTTTCAACCAATACCTGCGTCCGTGAGATCTCACGGGATAAGCCTCCCAGTCTTTCCTCGTCTACCTGCCTGATTTACGCACATGGGTTACGGTTGCCTTTGGGACTTCACTGTCTTTAGCCAGCTTATCCGCCATGTACGCCTCATATCAGATTTCTGTTCGTCAGGCTACGATTTCGCTATCCCTTCTTCTCGCCCACACCTCACAGTGTGAACCTTGGGAGTCGCTTTTGGGTTCGTCGGCAACTACGTCCCTTGTGGACTTTCACCACAGACTGACGGCATACCCGTCATACTAAAAACTGCCACCAGCCTTGCAGCTGATGGCAGAAAAAATTTATATTTTTTTCACTGTCTACTTGACGGGGAGCGGTTCAACCTGTGGAACAGCCTCATCTTAAAAGCCCTGATCCTTCCCATGTACCTGCTTGTATACAGGACGCCCACGATCAGGATCCCAAGCACAAGCCCCAGGGCAAAACTGGCGATGTCCTCATAGATTCCCGTCGTCGCTAGTCCCTGTATCTCCAGAACCATATAAACCACAAAAGCGGCGATACCCAAAATAAAAATCCTGTTCATCCGCTTTGTAACACACATTTGTCCTTCTTGCGTATAATCCGCAACCTTCAGTAATGTCTCCTCTTTTTCCCCGTCGGCCATTTCCTGCTTTCCTCCCTGTTCCGTTTCTTTTTCCAGCCCTTCCTTCCCTGCATCCTCCTTCTCGGTTTTTCTTTCACCGTTCAGCAATTCCTCAATGTCCACACCCAGATACCGCGCCAGCCCAACCACCAGATCGAAATCCGGCATGTTCACGCCGTTCTCCCAGCGCGATACGCTGCGGTTCGTCACGCCGAAAACTTCCGACAGCTGTTCCTGGGTCAGACCTTTTTCATTGCGGAGCTCTTTGATAAATCTGCCTATTTTCTTCTGATCCATAGATTTTAGTTCCTCCTTTCACAGACAATATAGCAAATTGGCTTATAAAAGAACACGACACAAAACGAGAAGTCCTAACGCAAAAGAACCTCCTCCAGTTCCTGCACGGTGTCCACGATTCTGTCCGCTCCCGCTTCCTTAAGTTCCCCTTCCGATGCATACCCGTAGGCCACGCCGATCGAGACAAGCCCATAGGCCTTTGCACCCTGAATGTCAAACTTCCTGTCGCCTACCATAGCAACATCCACAGCCTTTGCGAAGCTCCCTTTCGCGGACATGCTTTCCCCCAACAGCTGGCTCAGCGCCTCCTCCAGGACTTCTTCTTTGCGTACACGGCTTCCGTCCAGTTCGCTTCCCACTACCACCTCAAAACAGGAGAGCATTCCAAAATGTTCCAGAATCTTCTTCACGAACACCTCCGGCTTACTGGATGCCACTGCCAGATGGCACCCTGCCTGCTGCAACCGGGTAAGCATCTGCACGATTCCCGGGTACGCTTCATTCTCAAAAAGTCCCTCCACGGCATATCGCTCTCTGTACAAGGCAACCGCCTGCAATCCCTTTTCTTCATCAAATCCGCAAAATTCCCGGAAGCTGTCCAGAAGCGGAGGCCCGATAAAGGGTTCCAGAGCATCAGCATCCGGTACCTCCTCACCTAATTTGCGCAGCGCATACTGCACACACCCCGTAATACCCAGTTTCGGATCGGTCAACGTACCGTCCAGATCAAATAATATATATTGATACATGTTCCTGTTCTCCTTTTTGTTTTCGCTATTTAAATCCTGCTGCTTCCCGCTTTTTCATATCGTAAGAAATGAGCAGAACCAAACTCCGCTGGAAATGTGGCAGGTTTGATAACTCTATTCGATAGTTCTATTATAAAGATCTTTTTTGAAAAAGCAAGGAAATGGAAAAGTAGAAAAGTGATTTATTTGTCACTTTTCTATTGACACTTCATATTTGCAGTGATATATTTATCTCATTGTAAGACAAATATATCACTAATTATCAGAACCAAGATCATTTGAAGCAATATCCTTTGAAACAAAGCCAGCTTCATCCACGTATGCAGAATTATTACATCAACTTTTCATTTACAGCTTATCAGAACGGAGGAAAATCAATATGAAAAAAAATGGCACAAAACTGACAATTATCCTTGGTATACTATGTCTTCTGCTCATGGCAGCAGCCTCATGGTACACAATCACCTATAATGACTCAAGGCTGATCTCACCTGCCGACCTCTCTGAATACGCCTTCCGCATACAGGATCTGCCTATGCTGATCTCCCTGCTCCTTTTTGTTCTGTATTTCCTGTATCTCTTTATTATACTGATCCGGGAAATCATTGCAGACAGACGTGTACAAGGCACTGTCCAGGTCACCCGAAGATTAAATCCCAGGCTGGGATGCCTTGGTTTTCTGGGCTTTCTCGGCTTTACCGGATTCAATACCTATGGTACAGATAAAGAGATCTTTCCCTTTGTATTCTTCCTGTTTTTCGGTTTCTTCGGATTCTTCTACGAGGGAAAAATGTCGGGTACTTTTATGGACGAAAGATATCGGGAAAATGCATTGAGAGCACAGGCCGCCGCCAATAAGATCGCTTCCTCTATTATATTTCTTGCGTGCATAGTCGTAGGCCAGGGGAAACTCATGGGAAATCTGGAATATACGCTGATCGCTTTTCTGATCACGGTGGTGCTTTCCATCGCCCTTGACCTTTTCCTAAGCAAATATCTGCTGTATCGTTACGATCACGACGGCCAGCTTGCGGAAAGCGAGGAGTAGACCATGCCGGATTTTGAATGCAGATTAAAAAAATACAGACAGATGAAAGAAATGACACAGGAACAGCTGGCGCTCCAGGTCGGCGTCCGCCGGGAGACGATCATGCGCCTGGAGAAGGCCCAGTACAATCCCTCCCTCAAGCTTGCGATCGATATCTCACGAGCCGTTGAGGCGCCGATCGAAGAAATCTTCATTTTTAAATAGAGGGACTCAGCAGCCCGTTCTTCTCCCGGATCTACTCCACGGAATCCATCCTGTCCCATAAAGTAAAGTTATTGATCACCTTCCTGTTACCACCTGTTCATATTCCTCTGATGTTTTTCCCGATATACTTTGCTGAATTCATCAATGGAAATCCCATAGCACAGCAGAACATCATTATAATACATCATAACATCCGCCATCTCCTCAATAAAATGTGTCCGCACTTCTGTATCTTCCATGATCATCTGACTGCCCTGCTTCTTTATGATATCCGCCGCTTCTCCCAGCTCGATCATCAGCCATAACAGCTGCTCTTTCCCAAGATCAGGAGAAAGCTGTTTCCATTTATCCTTGTATTTTTCCTGTAGCTGCACCTGTATCTGCTGCATCTCCCTGAATCCAAAATCATCCATTCCGCCGCCCTCCGTTTTCAATCTGCATTTTAACTTTATATATAAGCAAAATCCTCACTTGAGACCAAATGAGGATTTCCAATCTACTAATCCATTATTTAATTGCTATCTGCCGCCTGTACAACGGCCGCCCAGACTGACAGCCCAGTAAGGAACCAACCCGCAACGTCATACCTGCAACAACTACGCTGTCATAAACATCTCATACGCGCGCAGAGCCTGCTGCATCTGATAATTGATCGTATCATTGCCGCCTGCGCCTGCTGTCCCACCAGCATTAACCTCTGTCTCAACCGCATCCGCCTGCGCCCCTGCCATATCCAGGGAAGCCGCAGCACCAAGATTCATCATGGACTGCGCGGCTGTTTCCTCTGCTTCCTGTGCCTGCACTGTTCCCATCGGTCCCATGATTCTTGCGGCATTATTCTGCCCGCGGCGCATCTGCATGTCAAGCATATCCTGGAAATTAAGCGTCTGTCCCTTCTTAAGAGGATTCTCATTGAGGCTCTCATCCGTCAGTTCACTGTAATCAATCTTCTTATCCAGCACATCATCAGATATTCTGGACAGTTTATTCATACTGGCTGCACTTACCGAATTTGTATTATATACATATGGCCGCAAACTCAAAGCATTAATCGCTCCATACGCACTGATTGCTCCGATTGACATATGTTATTCCTTCTTTCTGTATCAAATATCCATATCAAATATCTGTATCTGTATCTGTATCTGTATCTGTATCTGTATCTGTATCTGTATCTGTATCT
>CAYXKS010000202.1:0-6530 GCA_964465725.1 uncultured Bacteroides sp.
TTTCATGAGCGGAACGCCCTCGAATGAAATAAAAGATGAGCCGCAAAGCAGCGCCGGATGCACAGCAGACGCTTTTATGAATGATGAGGGCTGAACTGTTATTTTATCGCTGCCTCACAACAACAGCGGACCGCATAAAAATGCCGTCCGCTGTATTTTCCCATATGAGAAGCCCCTTGCTGACACATCAGAGCGGACACGCTCATGACAATACTGTTCATGATACGGAATATACAGATCAGTATCCTATATTCTCGTCCACCAGCTCCTGCATCTGTTCACAGTAGCTGTCCAGGGTAAGTTCCCCCAGCATGTATTTCTGAAACAATTCCCCCACAGTCTCGATATACTGCATGGAATTGGCCGGGATAGGCCTCACCCGCAGTTCCACCGAGTGCAGAAAATCCCTTATTTCCTCATAACCTGTAATGTGCAGTTCCTCCTCCAGAATATCTCTTCTGGCCGGGATGCTGTCCGACATCTCTGCATAGAGCCTGCTTCCTTCCTTGCTGACCGCATAACGCATGAACTTTTTGGCCGCCTCTTTATGGTCCGACGCCTTGTTCAGCACATAGTGCCAAGTGCCGATATAAGTGACACGATTGCCGCCCAAGTCCGGCAGCGGCGTCATATGGATCTTATCCTTTCCATACACTCCCGCATTACTGTATTTCCGAATCCCGCCGGAGTACATGAACACCATGCCGTATTTCCCGTCGATAAACTTCTGGTTCATCTGCTCATACTGGTCGATCATCTGCTCCTTCGGGGTATAACCCCTGTCCACACACTCTTTAAAGAACCTGACAGCCGCCCTGGTCTTTTCATTGTCCCAATCATAATAGTCGCCGCCGAAAAGGTTGATCATTTCTCCCAGTTCATTGTATACATAGGTTTTCTCCCAGGAACCGCCATAGGCATAGCGTCCTTCACCCCAGTCATGAGCCAGAAACCGGTAAAAATCTTCCTCTGTCCCGATTCCGTCCAGACCGGCTTCCTGCAGCCATTCCTCGTTGACCCACAAGGCCAGAATATCCAGCACGTAGGGTGCGGAGTAGATCTGATCCCCCACCATGGCCGTCTCCCGCAGATAATCCTGCCCGAACGCCTGCACAATCTCCTCAGTCATCACATCATCCTGCAGCGGCTCCAGATATCCCTCGCCCTTAAAGGCATTGATCATCTCGTCATTGACCGCAAAAATATCCACTGAAGGATCCCCTGCCGCCAGGAGGGAGGAAACCTTGGCGTGACGGGAATCGGCATTGGACGGATAAGACAATATATTGATCTTGATCTGCAGCCGCTCCTGCACCTCGTCGATATAGGCCACGAAATTCGCATTTTCCGCATCCACATGCATGATTGTGATCTCGTCTTCCCACACGCTCTCCTCTGTATTTTCTGTCTCCGGCAGTTTATCCTGCTCTTCTTTACAGCCGCCGCATCCCATAGCCGCCAGCGCCATACACAGGCCTGCCGCCCAGTATCTTTTCCTGTACTTTCCCCCAATCCTTTTCATAATTACTCTCTCCCGGTGCTGCTCACAGCTTCACAATCCATTGTCCCGCTGTGCTGGATAATGTTCCTTCCGGGCAGGCGCCCCGCCTTAACGGGGCCACCTGTCCTCCTTCTTCATCAGCGGTGCAAAAGGATTATGGGGTTCCGTCTGGTACCAGTAAGCCACGGACGCCACATCATCCTGCCGCTCAAAATTTCCTTTATGGCAGGTGCCAATCTGCTGGATGGTCACCCGCAGATCCTCCTCAAAAAGCACCGGATCCATGATATGCCAGCGGTAGAATCCCCTCTGGGGCAGCGTATCGTCATTGTGATAGAAATTATGTACACTCAGATCATGATGCGAGTAATAAGGATAACCCATAAACGGCGTAGAATAAGTATTCTCCACAGTCCTGCCGTCACACTGGCTGGCAAAACTCCAGGCGCCGCCGAAATAATCTTCCGTCCCGGTGCCGCAGATGGTCGGATAACGGTCGTCGCCATCCAGGTAAAACTTGATCTCTCCTTCTCCCCACCAGTAACGCTCCAGCGCCGTCAGTGCCATATACGTTCCCACATAGTGGCCCTTGCCGCGCACCTGGTCCAGAATCGTGTAATCCTTCTGTCTCTCCGTGATCCGCTCTCTCTTCCACTGTGCGTGGAAATAGCAGATATCCTCCGGCAGTTCATCTGTCAGCAGATAGTCCACCTGATAAAAGAACGCCGGCACTTCCACCTGGTGCTGGTTCTCCAGCGTGATCCTTGCACTCTTGTGAAAAGGCATGGGGAAATAGCAGTTCATGCCCCGGGCCGGATTCACCACGACAGGCAGGGAATTGACGATACAGCCCCTGCCGAAGCCGCAGCAGAAGAAATCGCCCAGCGGCGTCTCCACGGAAGGCGTCTCCTCGTCGTCCCAGTACATCCGCAGGACCAGATCCCGCAGGACATAGTAATCCGCATCCGTCCTGTCCGTCACCGTCATCCAGATATGCTGGATAACGCCGGAACCCTCAATCTGCGCCAGCGTCGTCACACTCCCCGGCGCCAGCCCCCGGATACAGGGCGCTCCCTTCCTCGAAGGCCCCAGACTGCTCGCGGCCGTGCCGCCCTTTCCCTTTTCCCCATGCGGATTCTCGCAGTTGATTGACCTGCTCTTCCCATGCTTTGCCAGCGGCAGCCCTCCCAGGCCGCCCATAAATCCCTGATACATACAAAATCCTCCTCTCTTCTCCGCATCTGCTCGTTTTCGTATGGAGAATACCCTGCTTTTGGGCATTTCTCCCGCATAAGGCTTAGTACTTCTTATGCTATGCCTTGACCCCGCCGGCCATAATACCGTCCATAATCTGTTTCTCGAACACCGCCACGAAGATGATGATCGGAAGCAGGATAATCCATCCCATGGCACTGACCAGATCCCAGGGTACACCATACATATTATCACGAAGAGGCAGCTGTACGATAGCCACACTTAACACCTGAATGCCATTGGAATAATATAACGGGGTAAAAAAGTTGTTCAGGCAGTTGATAAAATTGATGATGCACACCGTGGCGATGGCCGGCTTCATCAACGGCAAAACCACCAGGAACAGCCGCTGTACGAAGTTCGCCCCGTCGATGGAGGCCGCCTCCTCCAGGGACACCGGAATCTCCGTCACAAAGTTTCTTAAGATCAGCACCGTAAACGGGATGATGGAACTGATGTAAAGAATGATCAGCCCCGGGTAGGTGTCGAACAGCTTTACCTTCTGCATGAATTCATAGAGCGGCCGCGCGGTGACCACTTCCGGAATCAGCATGGTCGCCACGATAAATCCGAATGCCAGGCCCACCGCCTTCGAGCGGAATCTGGCGAAAGCGTAAGCTCCCATCACACAGATGATCGTGCCCACCACCAGCGTAACGCCGATAATGATGACCGTGCTGCCGATCTTGGCCAGCAGCCCTACATTCTCGATCAGGAACGTATAACTATCCAATGTCGGATGGTCGGGCAGATAATCGATAGGCGTCTTAAAAAGCTCTCCCGGCGGGGTGATCGAGGAAATAAAGATCCAATAAACCGGAAACAGGATAAAAAAAGCCACCACTGCAAACAGCACCCATTTTATGACTACGCTCAGCCATCTGTATACTTTATATTTCATATCAGAATTCTTCGTCATGATCTTCCTCCTTATCCTTTTCCCGGTCAGTCTTCAAACCGGCTCATGAACCGCATATTGAACCATGAGAACACGGCCATCACAGTAAACAGGAGCACGGCCAGCGCAGCGGCATAGCCGACGTTCAGATTGGTAAACGCTTCCATGGTAATCCGGTAAGCGATCAGGGACGTATCTTCCCCCGGTCCGCCGGATGTCATGGAGTACACCAGGTCGAAGCCTGTCAGCCGCCAGAGGGTAAAGGGGATACACAGCGTAAGCACATTTCTTGTGATCAGCGGCAGCGTGATATAGAAGAAGGACTTGATCCCGTTGGCGCCGTCCACCTTGGCCGCTTCATAAATATCGCCGGAAATAAACTGCAGCCCGGACAGGATCAGGATAGCAAAAAAGGGCAGGTCCTTCCACAGATCCAGCGCAATGACCGCCGCCCTGGCCGTTCCGGTATTGATCAGCCAGTTTAATTCGAAACTGGGCAGGAACCGGCGTACGAAGTCGTTGATCAGTCCGTAATCGTTATTAAACGCCCATTTCCCGGCCATACCGATCACAACCGCAGGCATTGCCCAGGGAATCAGCACGATCGTGCGTAAGAACCGGCGTCCCCGAAACTGCATGTTCAAAATCAGTGCCAGAGCCACGCCCAGAATGACATGGAAGACCATGGAAACAACGACGAATATCGCGGTAAATTCCAGGGTTGTGATAACTTTCTGGTCCTTGAAGATATTCAGGTAATTGGAAATTCCGGCAAACTCATGCACGCCGCTCAGAATCCGAATATCATAGAAACTGTTAAAAAATGTTTTTAAAATCGGGTAAATCGTTGTAAACCCCCGCAGGAGCAGTACCGGCAGGATCAGTACCCAGGCGATCCACTGGAGTGACTTTTTCGTGATCATAGTATCCTCCTTCTCTCTTCTCTACATCTGACTGCGAATAGTTACCTTTTGATTCCATGTCCGTCTGGCGACGGACTTTCCTATCAGGTAAAAGAAGTAGCGCGGGGATCGTATGCACTTTATCCCCCGCACTGCCTCCTTATATATGTACCAGCTTATTTGTTATAAGTCTCCACATATTCCTGCGCTTTCGCACAGAATTCGTCCGCCGTGATCTCATCCTTCACATAAGACTGGAAAATAGTTCCCATAGCGGAGATAAACTCCATGGTCTGCGGCAGCATCGGACGTCCTTTTACTACACACTCATTGGCATATCTGGAATACATCTCTTTCGCAGGATCGGTATCCGGAACGACTTTCTCCGCTACGTCTTTTCTTGCCGGATATCTGTCAAATGCCTCATAAGAAGCCTTCATTCCCTCTTCGCTCGCCATATACTGCAGGAATTTCACTGCCGCGTCCTTGTTCTGGGAAGCAGCGTTGAGCACATAACTCCAGGAATCAGTAAAGATGTATTTCTGGTCGGTGAACTGCGGCACCATAGCCATATGGATCTTGTCCGCGCCCAGCATGCCGGCCTTGTCGTAATCCGTTCCCAGACCCCACATAAACAGACTGCCGTATTTGCCGTCGTTGAACTTCGGGTTCATCTGTTCGTACTTGTCTGCGATCTGGTCGATCGGCGTATAACCCTTCTCCACCATTTCGCGGAAGAATTCCAGCGCTTCTTTGTTGGCCGGATTCGTCCAGTCCAGATAGTCGCCGCCGAACATATTGACGAACTGCGCGATCTCGTTAAACACATAAGTCTTTTCCCAGGAACCGCCGTAACCGTATCTGCCGTCTCCGGAAGCCGCTTCCAGATACTTGATGTAGTCTTCCTTAGTATCCAGGGAAGTGATGCCTACCTCATCCATGATCTCCTGGTTGACCCAGAATGCCAGATAACCTGAATAACCAGGCACAGCGATAATCTGTCCGTCTTTGTCGGTGATCATATCCGCCACATAACCCTGAGGGAATTCGCCGCGGATGTCCTCTGTCATCACCGTGTCGTTGAGCCCTTCCAGCCAGCCGGAATTCTTAAAAGATGCGCTCATCTCGTCGTTGATCTCCAGAATATCCACGCTTGCGTCGCCGGTGGAGAGGATGGTGGTAATCTTCTGCTGTCTTGTGTCGGAATCGGTGGGCGCCGCGATCACATTGATCTTCAGCCCGGTAGCCCCCTCCACATTTGCCAGCCAGTCGGCGAAATCCTCGTCGGTAGAGTTGATGGTGTACAGAGTCAGGTCATAGGAGCCGTCTCCGCTGCCTGCGTCCGCCGCTTCCTCTGCTGCCGGCGCTTCGTCGGATGCCGCCGTATCCGTGTCCGCACTGCCGTCATCCGCAGCGGCCGCCCCGTCTCCTTCCGCCGGCGCCGCAGCGCTGCCTGCATCGCTGCCGGAATTCCCGCATCCTGCGAGAAGGGAACCTGTCAATGCTGCTGCCAGTAAAACACTTACCAGTTTCTTTTTCATTGCTTTTCCTCCTTTTGCTCCGGACGGTTGCCCCGTCCTCTTGTCTATGAACCAAGGGTAACAAAAAGAACGCACCGGAAAAATACAATATTTTTTGATTCGTTTATATTATTTTACTATCTGTTGAACTCGCGGAACCATCTTCTATATAATGTAGTAAACAGGCTGAAGCCAGAAAAGCCTGGCATTTTCCGCACAGATTTGAACTTGTGCCGGTTTTTCACAGAGCGTTTACGACAGGGATGGTATACGGTGCGGTACAAGTATGAAAAAGACGAAAAGATTTTCTAAGGCATCAAAAGACGCCGCCTAAGAAATTAAACAAATTTAATTCAGTAGAAGGAGTTGGCTATGAAAAGAATGATCCGTCGGTTCCGCGGGCTGTTTTCCCGTTTCCATATCAAATTACTGGTTGCTTTCCTCCTATGCACACT
>CAYXKS010000203.1:0-1726 GCA_964465725.1 uncultured Bacteroides sp.
ATCTTGTAAGCTAATTATATTCGTTTGGCCAATATGATACAATGAAACGTGAAGAGAACATGAAGTTATACTATGGCACCAAAATACGGTGCCCAAGTATAACTAAGTCATGTTCGGAAGAATGCGAAAAACATGCATTCTTCCTGAGCGGAGCAAGAAGTTCAGGATAATAAGAATCGGAGAAAAATGTAAACGGAGGGGATTGTATTTGCAGAAGCTGTTATTGCTGGAAGATGATATCGGCCTGGTTGACGGCTTGACTTATTCACTCGAAAAGAATGGATTTGAGGTCGAAGTGGTAAGATCCGTCAGGGAAGCGGAGAAGATACTTGGGCAAAACGGGAGTTTTGACTTGCTTCTTCTGGATGTAGCGCTTCCGGATGGCAATGGGTTTACCCTGTGTGAGAAATTGCGTAAGATGGGTGATCAGACGCCGATCATTTTCCTGACGGCGTCCGATGAGGAAACAAGCGTGATCAGGGGCCTGGACTGTGGGGGAGACGACTATATCACGAAGCCTTTTAAAATAGGAGAGCTGTGTTCACGTATCCGGGCACTATTGCGCCGCAGTGCAGGGAAGACGGTTGATGAGGGGAGGCTTAAGTCCGGAGAAATTGTCGTGAACCTCACGGAGGGCCGTGTGACTCTGCGCGGGGAAACTGTGGAATTTACAGGAGCGGAGTACCGGCTTCTGTGTCTGTTTCTCACAAACAGCGGTCGTGTACTCACGCGCAGCATGATTTTGGATAAGCTATGGGATGGCGCGGGAAGCTTTGTCGATGACAACACGCTTTCCGTATATGTGCGCCGTCTGCGGGAGAAGCTGGAGAGGGAGCCTTCAATGCCGGAGCATCTTGTGACGGTACGGGGATTGGGTTACCGATGGGAGGAGTGAAGAAATTGAAATTCTTGTATGAGAAACAGGCGCGTTATTTTTATTGTTTCCTTATTGCAGTCTGCATATTGCAGGCTTTCTTTTTGGGATTTTACGGTATTTTGCACGTGAACAGTGTCAGGCATGTTCTGGTGGAAAAGGAGCTGGCGGCGGTTTCTTATCTGCTTAAGAGGGAGATTCCTCCGGCGTTTATCGCATCTGCCTGGAACAATATGGAGGTGACGGAGGAAGGGAGGAGACTGCTTGAATATATCGGGCACACGTTTGATGACAGGAACTATCTAACGCTCCTTGCCGGACAAACATCGATTTCATTTTTTCTGGCACTGCTGGCAGGAGGAGTCGTGACGATGGCTATATTGCTGGGCGGCGCAGCCTTTTTTTTGCAAAGAAGGGAGCAGATGTACGAGGATGCCGGAACAGTAGTTATGAATTATGCCGAAGAGAAATTTGAACGGCATTTGCCTGAAGGAGAAACCGGCGCGATTTATAGGTTATTCGGCAGGGTGGAACAACTGGCTTTGTCACTGCAGGCGAAGGGAGAGGCGGAGCATAGGGCGAAGGAGTTTTTGAGGGACATGATCTCTGATATTTCCCACCAGCTTAAGACACCGCTTGCGGCATTAAATATGTACGTAGAGATTATGGAAGAGGAGGCAGGGCAGGAGGATGTCGTGCGGAAGTTTACGGAGAAATCCGAAAGATCATTGGAACGGATGGAGCAGTTGATCCAGTCATTGTTAAAAATAGCTCGTCTGGATACCGGTAATATTGTTTTTGAAAGACAGTCGTGTCTCGTGTCGGAAGTTGTGGCCCAGGCAGTCGGAGAGC
>CAYXKS010000203.1:1826-6527 GCA_964465725.1 uncultured Bacteroides sp.
TTTGAAAGACAGTCGTGTCTCGTGTCGGAAGTTGTGGCCCAGGCAGTCGGAGAGCTGCTTGAGCGGGCCGGACGGGAGGAGAAGACCATCCTGATAGAGGGAGAGCGTGGGGAACGGCTTTACTGTGATTTGGAATGGACGAAAGAAGCGGTAAGTAATTTGGTGAAAAACGCGCTGGACCACACAGAGGCAGGCGGTAAAATCCGGGTCGGCTGGCAGCGGTCGCCGGTCATGATACGGCTGACGGTAGAGGACGATGGAAACGGTATTCTAAAGGAGGACATTCACCATATTTTCAAGAGGTTTTATCGAAGCAAAAATTCTGAGGACCGGCAGGGAATCGGTCTGGGACTTCCTCTTGCGAAGATGATTATCGAGGGACAGGGCGGCAATTTGTCTGTGGAGAGCGTGCCCGGTGAAGGAAGTATTTTCAGAATTTCTTTTCCGATATCGTAGCACCTGATTTTTGCCCTGCACTCCCCAAAAAATCTTCGTAATCTGTGCATATCAATATCATTTCGTGACAGTTACTTACAAATCTGTAAGCCGGCATTCATGGAGATGTAAGGTGGAAGTGTTATGTTTTCTATAGTAAATGACAATGGAAATTTCGTTTGCTATAACACAAGGCACAACAGTTCGGCGTGGGATCTTGCGCTTGCTGCAAAGTCCGTGAGAACGTGTGAACGTAGCCACAAAACAGTGAAGAAAGGCAGGTAGTTATTGTTGGAAATTTTAAAGGTGGAGCATTTAGGCAAGGTATACGGAAAAAATGAGACCAGGGTGGAAGCGCTTAAGGATGTTTCCTTTACCATGGAGCGAGGGCAGTTTGGAGCCGTTGTAGGCGTGTCCGGATCAGGGAAAAGTACATTGTTGAATTGTATCGGAGGTTTGGATACGGCGAGCTCCGGCAAAGTGTATATTGGCGGCAGAGACTTGTTTGAGATGAAGGAAAATGAAAGAACTGTTTTCCGAAGACAGAATATCGGTTTTATTTTCCAGTCCTTTCATCTGATTCAGGAGCTGAATGTCGAGCAGAACATCATTTTCCCGATGCTGCTGGATTACAGAAAGCCGGATCAGGAATATGTGGAAGAGATCATGGAAGTGTTGGGTCTGGAAAACAGGAGGAAACATCTGCCGGGACAGTTGTCCGGCGGACAGCAGCAGAGGGTGGCCATAGGCCGGGCTTTGATTATGCGTCCGGCTCTGGTTCTTGCGGATGAACCCACAGGGAATCTGGATTCCAGAAGCAGTCAGGATGTGATGGACCTGCTGTGCAAAGCGTCCAGACATTATCAGCAAACGATTCTGATGATTACTCACAACATGGACCTTACTTCATCAGCGGACCGGGTGTTCCAGGTCATGGACGGTGAGCTTAGCGAGCTGGGAGGTGGACAGTAATGAAAAATTATCTGGATTTGATACCGATTTCCGCAGCAGTGCACAGGAAGCAGACACGGATGACAAGGCTGTGTATCGTGCTGGCCGTATTCCTGGTTACGGTGATTTTCAGCATGGCGGATATGGAAATGCGGTCACAGATGATACAGGCCGTGAAAAGCTATGGCAGCTGGCACGCCGCATTCCTGGTGGATGCAGAAAAGGGGGCACTGATTGGGGCGCGTCCGGAGGTGGATAAGATTGCCCGGTACGGGGTGGTAAATTACGGTCTTAAAGATGGTTATCAGATCGAGGGAGTCGAAACCTGTGTCTGTGGTCTTGACCAGAATCTCCTGGAGATGTTTCCGGAAGTATCCATTTTGGAGGGAAGTTTTCCGAAGCAGGCGGATGAAGCGGTCTTAAATATGACGATAAAGAGCAGGCTGGGAGTGCAGGTGGGAGATACGGTCGAACTGTCAACGCCGCAGGGAAGAAAGGTGCAGTTTACGATTACCGGAATCACGGAGGATACTGCCCTGGAAGCGAAGTATGACGCCTTCGGGATGCTGATCACGATAGACGGCTTCGATGCGCTGGACACGAAAGACACGGATTCTTCGCAGGAGATTCTATACTATGTGGCTTTCCGGTCATTTTGTAATATACAGAAGGCTATCGGTGAGATCACTGCCCGGTTTGAGCTGAAGCCGGATCAGGTAAGGCAGAATACACAGGTGCTTACATTGATGCTGCAGAGCAGAGATCCCTATATGATGCAGTTTTATTTTGTGGCTGCCACGCTGGCAGTGCTGGTTGCGGCAGCAGGCATCCTGATGATTACATCCAGCATGAACAGCAATATTGCCCGGAGAACGGAATTTTTCGGTATGCTGAGATGTCTGGGTGCGACAGGGAAGCAGGTGGTCAGATTTGTGAAAAAAGAAGCGCTTGGCTGGTGCAGGAGCGCAATTCCGATCGGTGTCATGATGGCTGTTGTCGTAGTGTGGGCGCTGTGCGGAATGCTTCGTCTCTTAAGTCCCGGACTCTTCGAGGGAATGCCGGTGTTCGGAGTGAGCATCATCGGGATTGTGTCGGGTGTTATTGTCGGGATTATCACCGTTCTTCTGGCAGCCAGATCTCCTGCCAGAAAAGCAGCACAGGTATCACCGCTCACGGCAGTATCCGGAAATGCCGGGACGCTGTATCCGGCGAGAAAAGCGGCAAATACGAGATTTTTTAAGGTTGATATAGCTTTGGGAATCCATCATGCATCGGGCAGCAGGAAAAATTTTTTCCTGGTGACTGGTTCTTTCGCATTCAGTATCATACTGTTTCTTGCGTTCAGCACTGCGATCGACTTCATGCATCATGCACTCATACCGCTCAGACCACAGGCGCCGGACTTCTATGCCTATGACGGGGAGTATAAGAATGTGATTCCAGCAGAGCTGTCTGAGAAGCTGCAGGAATATCCCGGAGTCAAACGGGCATATGGGAGAGGATATACCAGTATCATGATACCAGTGGACGGGCAGGAGACAGAAGTTACGATTCTGTCTTACGATGAGCAGCAGTTTAAATGGGCAAGAAAAGACCTCCTGGAGGGAAATTTTTCGGATGCAGTTGAAGGCAGGGGAGTCCTGCTAGCGTACAGAGAGAATAATCCGTTTACTGTCGGAAGCCGGATTGCCATAGCTGCGGGTGGAACGGAACTGGAAGTTTCGGTAGCCGGTATTCTGCGGGATGTCCCTTTCAGTTATGGAAGGGAACAGAATGTCGGCAGCAGTGAGATCATGGTGATATGTTCGGAAGAAATGTTTAAAAAACTGACTAATGAGACCGGTTATGCGGTACTGGATATGCAGATGGAAGCTGACATCGAAGACGATGAGGTGTTTGAGATCAGGAGGGAGATCGAGCAGACATGTGGGACTGAAATTGCCTTTTCGGACAGAAGGATCAGCAATCGGGAGACGAGAGGAGCGGGCTATTCGCTGGCAGTTTTTCTCTACGGTTTCCTGGGAATCATAGCGTTGATCGCCTTCTTTAATATCATCAACTGTATCGCGATGAGCGTGTCGGCGAGAATGAGAGAGTACGGCGCCATGAGGGCCATCGGAATGAGTGTGCGGCAGTTATTTCGGATGGTGGTGGGTGAGACAGTCACTTACGCAGCATCAGGTGTTGTCCTCGGATGCGCTGTCGGTCTTCCGATCAACCGGATGTTGTTTCAGTCGCTTGTCACTTATCGCTGGGGAGACGCCTGGGAACTGCCAGGCTGGGAGCTTATTATCATAGTAGCGGTTATGTTTGTGGCCGTCTGCCTGTCAGTGGCAGGACCGGTCAGGCAGATCAGGGAGATGTCGGTTGTGGATACTGTGCAGTAATTACATCTGAACCGATAGAAGCAGTGAGTCCTGCTGAGAGTGAAATCAATTCGAGGCCGCGCAAGTGCGTGGCCTCAATTTATCCTGATAATAATTATGGAAATAATGTGGTCCAACATTACAATTCTTCCACAAACAATATATACTTCTGATTCCGAATCCATTGCACCAGTTCCGGACGATCTTTTCCCCTGTACATTTCAAAACCTACGATAACAGACTGGTCATTCGGATCAATCTTGCCCTTTGCCATCTCCATGGTCTTGAGCGTTGCGTTCCGCATATTCACATCCTGCATGAATTTCCGGACGTTTGCGCCCTCGTCGAACTCCACATACAGCTCAAATGATTTCGCGTGGCTGTGCAGATTCTGATCCAATTTTACAAGTACTCTCAGAGTGAGCATAATAAACGCCAACGCGACGACCGCGCCCTTCCAAAAGCCGATTCCGATCGACATTCCTTCACATGCACATACCCAGAGTCCGGCCGCCGTTGTCAGACCACGCACATGATTACGTCCCGTCACGATAATGGTTCCCGCGCCTAAAAATCCGATTCCACTGATGATCTGAGCGCCCATTCTCGCCATATCGCCTGTATTATGTAAACTAATTCTCATATACTCGCTGGTCAGCATAACAAGTGCAGATCCCATACATACCAGCGCATGAGTTTTCACTCCCGCTCCGCGTCCTCTGCTGCTGCGCTCCATTCCCACCAGCGCTCCGATCATCGTCGCAAATCCCAGCCGAAGAACCACTGACAGCAGTGTAAGTTCGGAAGTCGCCTCCGCTACCGCATTTCCCATATGTATTCCTCTTTCCTATCGCCAACATCTTCTGTCACGCAAACGGTTGTTACAATATTATTATAACAAAGCGGCGGCAGTGTGTAAACCTTATTCAGTGCTTCATTACGCTCTTTA
>CAYXKS010000204.1:0-3020 GCA_964465725.1 uncultured Bacteroides sp.
GGAACAGTAGTTATTGTGATCTGAAAAATCTTCATATATGGATTTTTCAGATTTCGTGCGGAAACAGTCCGCACGAAATCATGATTACCAAAATACTGTTTTATTTATTCAGATCCAATTCGATATCGCCTGCAAATACCTTATCCTCTTTACCAAGAGCGCCCGGGATGATGGTGAAGGTATTGGAGATACCATCCTGTGCATCATTGAACGGAAGCTTGGATACGGAAGACAGGGATGCTACTGCACCATGAGTATCACGGCCGTGCATCGGGTTAGCGCCAGGAGCGAAAGGCTGGCCCTTCTTACGTCCATCAGGTGTGTTACCTGTAGCCTTACCATAGGTTACATTGGAAGTAATGGTAAGGATGGATGTTGTCGGAACACCGTTCCTGTAGGTGTGATGTCTTCTGATCGCTGTCATGAACCTGTGAACGATCATCTGAGCAATCTCATCTACACGGTCATCATCATTACCGTATTTCGGGAAGTCGCCGGTTGTCTTGAAGTCAACGATAATACCATCTTCATCTCTGATAGGCTCAACCTTAGCATATTTGATAGCGGATAAGGAGTCAGCCACGATAGACAGACCAGCAACACCTGTTGCAAAGTAACGTTTAACATCTCTGTCATGAAGAGCCATCTCTGCTCTCTCATAGCAGTATTTATCATGCATGTAGTGGATGATGTTCAGAGTGTTTACATACACATCTGCCTGCCACTCCATCATATCCATGAACTTATCCAGAACATCATCGTAGTCCAGAACATCGCCTGCAACAGGACGATATTTCGGGCCGACCTGTTTCTTGGTCACTTCGTCGATACCGCCGTTTAATGCGTACAGCAGACATTTAGCAAGGTTAGCGCGGGCACCGAAGAACTGCATTTCCTTACCGATTACCATGGAGGATACGCAGCATGCGATACCGTAGTCATCACCATGTGTCACTCTCATCAGATCATCATTCTCATACTGGATGGAAGAAGTCTGGATGGACATCTTAGCACAATATCTCTTCCAGTTCTCAGGAAGTCTTGTAGACCAGAGAACTGTCAGGTTCGGCTCCGGAGAAGGTCCTAAGTTGGTCAGTGTGTGCAGATAACGGAAACTCATCTTGGTAACCATATGACGACCGTCAACACCAACACCGCCGAGGGACTCTGTTACCCATACCGGATCGCCTGCGAAGATCTGGTTATACTCAGGTGTACGTGCGAATTTAACGCATCTTAACTTCATGATGAAGTGGTCAACAAATTCCTGAATCTGCTGCTCTGTGAATGTGCCGTTGGCAAGGTCTCTCTCAGCGTAGATATCAAGGAATGTAGAAGTACGTCCAAGGGACATTGCTGCACCATTCTGCTCTTTAACGGAGCACAGATATCCGAAGTAAGTAGCCTGGATAGCTTCCTGTACATTCGATGCAGGTTTGGAAATATCGCAGCCATAAGAAGCAGCCATCTCTTTCATCATCTTCAGGGCAGTCATCTGCTCGGATAATTCTTCACGAAGACGGATAACATCATCTGTCATAACACGTCCGGTGGAATCCTTCTGCGCCTGTTTGTCCTCGATCAGTCTGTCGATACCGTACAGAGCCACACGTCTGTAGTCACCGATGATACGTCCACGTCCGTATGCATCCGGAAGACCTGTGATAATGTGTGAAGAACGGCATGCTCTCATCTCCTGATTATAAGCATCGAAACAACCTGCGTTGTGTGTCTTTCTGTGTGTGGAGAAGAACTCGCTGATCTCGGGATCTACTTCATAACCGTTGTCGGAGCAGGCCTTCTCAGCCATTCTGATACCGCCGTAAGGCTGTAAGGAGCGCTTAAAAGGCTTATCAGTCTGGAAACCTACAATTGTCTCTTTGCTCTTGTCCAGATAACCCGGGCCATGGGATGTGATAGTAGATACAACTTTAGTATCCATATCCAATACACCGCCTGCTTCACGTTCCTGTTTCTGCAAATCAAGAACCTGTGCCCATAAATCTTTTGTGTTCTGTGTAGCTTCAGCTAAGAAGGAATCATCTCCATCATAAGGATGATAGTTTCTCTGAATGAAGTCACGGACGTTGACTTCTTTGTCCCACTTGCCGCCTACAAAATCTTTCCATTCTGGTCTCATTTTGAAATAGCCTCCTATCAATAGTATTAATTTGTTAATTTTCCAGCAAGTCTTTGAAATGCTGAAAAACATGCTTATCCAGTACCAACATTATATGTTAAATCAAGCCGCAACGTCAAGTCGGGCTTTGTACTTTTTCTCATACAAATAGGGTATTTTTATTAAAAATTTGTGAAAATTGTATGTAAAAAAGATTCTTTTTATACAATGCAGATATTTCCAATTTCAATTCAGACAGGCAATCCAAACACACATGCCATGCGGCACCTTGTCCTGAGGTGCAGGCATAGAGTATAAACAGGTATAAATATAAACAGGAATAAATAAGAAATATTCTACAAAATATATATCTTGCAGTAATTTCATTTTCGGATTATACTGTTACAAATAAAGACATGCACTCATAAAGATGTGCGCTCGACTCTTGCCAAAGCTGTATGTGGAGGCTTTTGAAAGAGCAAAGATGAAATTTCTAATGTCGTTAACGATAAGAGAACGGAGGTAAAGGTTATGGCAGATATTAAGAAGGATATGACAATAGGAGAAGCATTGAGAATCAATCCGGATATTGCGCCGGTACTCATGGATATCGGTATGCATTGTCTCGGATGCCCTTCCGCACAGGGAGAGTCACTGGAGGAAGCGGCTATGGTGCATGGAATTCCTGTGGATGATCTGATGGCCAGGATTGCAGCGGTTTAGTTTTATTGCTTGTGATGGCAGGGGTGGCAGGCTTATATATCAGAGACGGAAAACAAAATCACCTCACGTCATTCCTGAAAAGGTAATGGCGTGAGGTATTTGTATCCCAGGGAATTGATTTATATGAAATAAAAGCGGCACCTGCAAAGTAAATCCTGCAAATAGCTTATGCCCGGCT
>CAYXKS010000204.1:3120-6521 GCA_964465725.1 uncultured Bacteroides sp.
GCTTATATCTGTGCCAGAGATGCAAGCGCGTTATCTCGAATAAGAGGTTCGCAGTGCTCTTCCAGATAGGCTTTTGCGGAAAGGACCGATCTCTCAGGCTTGCCATATTCCGTAATCAGATTACAGATACGGTTGAAGGAGGAGGCGTCCTGTCCGGTGGAATCGATCATTAACAGGTAGGAACCCTTCCTCTCGTCCTTATATAAAGAGTTGATGCCCTGATAAGATGCAGAAGCCACATGCGCTAATCTTGTCACATCATTCAAAGAGGTGAAAGTAAAAAGCTGGCAGGCGGTCTGCATGACAGGAGTTTTCTTTATATCGGTATTCTGCCCGGACGTGGATTCGGGGTGAGAAGTATGATCGGAAGTTTCTGCAGGCAGATCGGTTCCGCTCATCTTCCGGAGCATATTCAGAACTTCGTCCGCTCCATCAGAAAAAACATTGCTCAGTTCTTCCGTATCTTCATCGTATTCGGTGTCGCCCTCATGGACAGAGGGTGCGAATTTGGAAAAGCGTGTATCCAATTCTTCAGGATCTTCTACCTTGGTGATGATCAGTACGATACATTCCGAATTCAAAGGAATGGCCTCAATCATGAGGGGGATATCCTCGGCTTCAAAACCACATTCAAAAGCAGCCTGGCGCATCATATCACGGAACAGGGTCTTAGCCTTCTCTGTTCCGTAGGCGAGTTCACTGATCTTCAGTTCACGGGTTGCCAGATCCTCTCTTGTGAGAGTACAACGGATCTGCTGTTCATTTACTTTTTCTATTTTCATATGATGGTCACATCCTTTTTATAAAATATAAATAAAGTTCGACGATCCGCTAAGGAATACGTGTTTATCATAGGTCCGCTGCCTTATTTGACAGTTACATGTATCTTATACTTTACGTCAATTTTAGTCAATAGTGTGCATAAAGTGTTTAAAAATTTTTAATAATTTTAGAATTTACTTGCTTTTTTGTCAGATTATGCCTATAATCAAACTACAAGATGTCTCCGGATAGTCGGCGAAGAGAGGAGGCAGAGTGTATAAATTTCATAAATAACGTCTTTTTCTCCCGTTTTTCATATTAGGGAGAGAGTCTTATAGGCAGTGTGCCTGGTCGTGAACCATATCTTGTTTCTTTCTATATTTCACAATTATAATTCACAAGGAATGAGTAGGTTATACAGTTATTTAATATATTTTTGCATGTCTGGGATATCTTGGAAACAATTCGGCGCTCTATATATCTTATGCGGTTAGTATATCACAATGCTCTTTTTGGCAGACTAATTTTCAGGAAGATTTCGATAAAAATTGCAGGCAGAACTCTGTAGATTGTTTATGGAAGCTCCCGCTTCAGGAGGACTGTAAAGATCTGAAATTGGTTTATAAGATTGTAGGGCGTCGGAAAAGTTTCTTTGGCTGTTTTCGCTGCTTTTTTACCTCACGGCAATTACCCTGCTGTAGTCAGTCACTGCCGAAAATTGTCAAAATAATAATGACTATGGGCAAATAGTTTGTTATAATGAGGACGGTCAGAAAGGAGCAGGATTTATGAAAAAAATAATTCCGGTATTGGTCGCGGTCGTTTTGATTGTTGTGGTCGCGGTAATTGGCGTCGGAGCCAGATTGATAGAGAAGTACTCGTATTCCGATGAGAGAGCGGACCTGGCAGAATATTTTGATGTTAGGGGAGAGGGAGATGTGCCGATCATTATGCAGGAGGAGCGCATCGAGGAGCATGCGAAGCTGATAGATGGTGTGTGTTATTTTGATCTCGCCACTGTGCATAAATATTTTAATGACAGATTCTATGAAGATAAGAAAGAAGGCTTTCTTATCTATACGCTGCCGGATGCCATAGTCAGTACCCTGATCGGGTCGGATTCTGTGTCGTTGGGTGGGGACGGCAGCACCAGGGACTATACTATAGCCAGGTACGAGGGCGAGACTCTGTATGTGGCGGCGGATTTTGTGAAGGAATATTCGAACTTTTCCTATACATTATATACGGATCCTTATCGGATGCAGGTCTATACGGTATGGGATGCGTATCAGGCGGCCCCCATCCTGAAGGATACGCAGGTGCGCTACCAGGGCGGCGTCAAGAGCGCTATCCTTACAGATGTGGCAGCGGGAACGGAAGTAGCTGTGCTGGAGGAGATGGAGAATTGGAGCAAGGTCAAGACGGAAGATGGTTTCGTCGGATATGTGGAGAATAAAAGGCTGGGTGAGCAGACTACGGTGGAGCCGACGCCGGTGACGGATTATGTGGAACCGGTGTATGAATCCAATACGCGGGACCATAAGATCAACCTTGCATGGCATGTGGTGGCGTCGGTGGGAGGAAATGACACGCTTATTTCACTGATGGAGGGCACCAAAAGCGTCAATGTGATATCTCCCACATGGTTTGCACTGAGTGACAATTCCGGGAATTTTACGAGTTTCGCGTCTAAGAATTATGTGGATACGGCACACGACATGGGACTGGAAGTTTGGGGGTTGATTGACAATTTCAGCAACGCGGACATTGACACTTACGAGGTGCTTGCAGGACTCACCACCAGACAGCATCTGATCGACGGGCTGATTGAGACGGCACTGCAGTATGGGCTGGACGGGATCAATATCGACTTCGAGAATATCAGCCTGGACGCCGGGGAACCTTTTATTGAGTTTATCAGGGAGCTCTCGATTCCCTGCAGACAGCATGGAATTGTACTTTCCGTGGACAATTATGTACCTATGGGATATACGGACCATTACGACAGAAGAGAACAGGGAATTGTGGCGGATTACGTCATTATCATGGGGTATGATGAACATCATAAGAACAGCGAAACAACCGGTTCCGTAGCTTCTATTGATTTCGTGGAGAGCGGAATCGCGGATACCGTGGCACAGGTGCCTGCGAATAAGGTGATCAATGCGATTCCCCTGTATACGAGAATCTGGGAGACGAAGGGTACCACGATCGAAAGCCAGGCGGTGGGCATTGGGACAGCCAAAGAGTATCTTGCCGCCCATGGGATCACTACCGCATGGGATGAGACGACCTGTCAGAACTATGGGGAGTATCAGTCAGGAGACAGTTACTATCAGGTCTGGATGGAGGATGAAGAATCTATCCGTGTGAAGCTGAATATCATGAGCAAATATGGCATTGCAGGGGTGGCTGAATGGCAGCTTGCCTTTGGGGACAGCGCAGTCTGGGATGTGATCGAAGAGTATATGAACCAATAATGGTATCTGCAATAGTATTTGTACGTTTACGGTCGTCTGTTGCAAGAGGCCGCTGGTTCAAAGATTTACGGTATTGGAGTTGAAGTATGCAGTGAATGCGTATTTTGGCTGAATAGCGGCGGCGGTTCTATCATATGCATTTATAAAGACGGTTATGTT
>CAYXKS010000205.1:0-6474 GCA_964465725.1 uncultured Bacteroides sp.
GGAATCGAGCGAAAGCGCGTCCTTAGAACTACTACATAATGCCAGACGCGTCCGGGTTGAATCAATAACACCAGTTTTCACTGCCCCTCTTCCAGATCCTCCGTATTGACAAGCGGCCCCTCCACTTTCTCCACATACAGATGCCCCTCCAGATGATCCAGCTCATGCAAAATCGCCCGCGCAAGCAGTTCCGTACCTTCCAGCTCAAAAGGTTTCAGCTCCTCGTCATAAGCAATCACCTTGGCATAATTGGCTCTGGTCACATTGCCGCTCTTCCCCGGCACGCTCAGACATCCCTCATATCCGGTCTGCTCTCCGCTGGATTCAAGCAGCTTCGGATTGATGAGCAGAATCGGGTCCTCCCCCGTGACATCAATCACCACAATTCTTTTCAGAATACCCACCTGAGGCGCCGCCAGTCCTACCCCTTCCGCCTCATATAAAGTCTCAAACATATCGTCGATCAGATCCTGTATCCTCGGCGTAATCTCCGTCACTTCCTTGCATCTCTTATTCAAGACCGGATCGCCGATCTCCCTGATTTTTCTGATTGCCATCTTGTCCTCCATTCTAAAGCGCTTCTAATATGTATTCATCGGGTCAAAATCATACTGCACAATCTGATTCTTAAGTTCTTCCCCCTTGCAGAACCGCTCTAATCTATCCTTTATCTCCACCAGCACCTGATAATCCGGGTGCTTCATATACAAAACATGCCGGTACAGGTCGTTGATTCTGCCGATCGAAGCCTCCGTCGGTCCGACCACCTGAAGACCGTTCCACCAGGAAGACAGGTGATTCACCACGTCCGCCATCTGCCGGCTCAGCGTCTCCCCCTGTTCCTGTTCCCGCGATATAATGAGCACAGCCAGCATATGCGCCACCGGCGGATACTGCATGAGTTCCCGATACGTGATCTCTTCCTCATAGAATCCCTGGTAATCCTGTCTGGCCGCATGTACGATACTGTAATGCTCCGGCTGGTAAGTCTGTATCACCACTTCTCCCGGCTTATCCCCTCTGCCGGCGCGGCCCGCTGCCTGCGTCAGCAGCTGAAAAGTCCTCTCCCCAGCCCGATAATCATTCTGATTCAGCGACAGATCCGCCGCCAGGATTCCCACCAGCGTCACATTGGGAAAATCATGCCCTTTGACGATCATCTGCGTTCCCACCAGAATGTCAGCCTTCTCATCCGCAAAGGCCGACAGTATTTTCTCATAGCTCTCCTTCGTCTTCGTGGTATCGGCATCCATCCTCAGAACGCGGGCGTCCGGAAATTCCCTGTGCAGCGCTTCCTCGATCTGTTCCGTTCCGGCCTTAAATCCCATCAGGTACTTGGAGCCGCACTCCGGACACACCGTCCTCTTCACTTCCTGATAACCGCAATAATGACATAATAACATATTTCCCCTGTGTTCGGAAAGAGAAACATCACAATGTGGGCATTTCATCACATGCCCGCACGCCCTGCAGGAGATAAAACCTGCATATCCTCTCCGATTTAAAAAGAGCATGGTCTGCTCTCCCGCCTGCAGCCTGCCTTCCATCAATTCCCGCAGCTTCCGGCTGAATACGGAGCGGTTGCCCTGCTTTAATTCTTCCCGTAGATCAATGGTATATACGCGGGGCAGCATGCTGCTTCCATGACGTCTTGTCATCTCGTACAGCTTGTATTCTCCCTGCCTTGCCCGGTAGTAGGCTTCCATGGAGGGCGTCGCAGATCCCAGCACTACGCTTGCTCCATGCATGGAGGCGATCTGAACCGCCGTCTCCCTCGCATGGTATTTGGGCATAGACTCACTCTTATAGCTGTTCTCATGCTCTTCATCCACGATAATAATACCCAGATCCGGAAAAGGAGTAAACAGGGCTGATCTGGGCCCGATGATCACGTCCAGTTCTCCTGCCTGCGCCCTTCTTATCTGATCATATTTCTCACCCTTGGAGAGAGAGGAATTAATCACGGACACCCGGTCCCCGAATCTCCTGTAGAAACGCAGCAGCGTCTGATAGGTAAGAGCAATCTCCGGTATCAGGACAATCGCCTGCTTCCCCATAGAGATCATCTGCTCTATGATACCCAGATATACCTCCGTCTTGCCGCTGCCCGTGACACCGTGCACCAAATAAGTGCCCGGCCGTCCGGATTTATAATCGTCAAGCACACCTTCAATGATTTCTCTCTGCTTAGCGCTTAGCTCCACCTTTTTCTCTGTTCCGCCCGCGCACCGAACCGGATTGCGATAGTAGGACTCTGTCTCTATCTTCACATATCCCTGCTTCTCCAACGCCGTAAGCGTGGCAGGAGCCACATTTAACTTCTGCCGGATCAACTCATAGGGGAGTACTTCATCTGCCATAAACGCATACAGTACACGTGCCTTAGCCGTCTGATGCTTTCTCTCACAGGCAGAAGCCGCCTCCCTCAGTTCTTCACCCTGAATGCATCTGGTGACTTTCTTCTTCTCCATCTGCTTCAGCTTCTGTTTCACCGGCAGCACCGTCTTTAGCGCCGCGATCGTCGTCGAGCCATACTGTCTTTTCAGCCAGCCTGCAATCTGGAACTGGCTGCTCTGGGCCGTGATTCCCTTACCGTCCACGGCCTTGATGGATTTTATCTTCTCCTCCGGGTACTCTGCCTGCCCGGAAACGTCCACCACATATCCCACCTTATCCTGATTGCCCCTGCCAAAAGGCACATGCACCCGCACTCCCGGATACACCACCTCTTCCAGTTCCGGCGGAATCCGATACTGAAAAGGGCGGTCAACCTTTTCATGAGAAATATCTATAATAACATCCGCGTATTTCTCAGCCATGCCTTCTCTCCGCCAGAATCTCCTCGATCAGTACTCTCTCATCCATAGGATATTTCACATCGTTAATCTCCTGATAATCCTCATGCCCTTTGCCTGCCAACACGATAATATCGCCCGGCTCACCGTGGTCGATCGCATAGGCAATCGCTTCTTTTCTGTCACAGATCTCCACATATTTGCCGTCTGTCCTGCCGATTCCCATCTTAATGTCATTGATGATCGCCTGGGGATCTTCTCTCCTCGGATTATCTGAGGTGATAATCGTCAGATCCGCCAGCCTGCCGCTCACCTCGCCCATCTCATACCGCCTGGACTTCGCCCTGTTGCCTCCGCATCCGAAAAGACACACAAGCCGGTGCGGCTCATAAGCCCGCAGCGTCGTCAAAAGACTCTCAAGCGCCATAGCATTATGAGCGTAATCTATCATCAGCGTAAATTCATCAGATACCTTCACAGGCTCTATCCTGCCCTTCACCTTCGCTGTAAGCAGCGCTTTTCTGACAGCTTCCTCCTCCACGCCAAAATGCCTGCAGATCGCGATAGCGGTCAAGGCGTTATACACGCTGAACTTACCGGGCACGGCGATCTGTACCGGGAAATTCATAAGCCCGGTCACATCAAACCCCATCCCCAGCTTCCCTGCGTCCTTCAGAAAAGTAATGTTCTGCGCGCGCAGATCCGCGTCCGTATCGATTCCGTAAGTTTCCAGTGTACATGTGTGCTCTTTCGTGACAGCTTTCCAATGCTCGTCGTCCTTATTGACAATTCCGACCTTACACTGTCTGAACAGCAGACTCTTACAATGCAGGTAATCGTCGAAATCTCTGTGTTCCCCTTTGCCGATATGGTCCGGTTCCAGATTGGTAAAAATACCGAAGTCGAACACAAATCCCTGCGTTCTGTGAAGCATCAGGCCCTGGGAAGACACCTCCATTACCACCGTGTCACACCCGGCATCAGCCATCTGCCTGAAATATTTCTGGATCAGGTAAGATTCCGGCGTCGTGTGGTCCGCATGAATATGCGTGTCACCGATAATGATCTCGATTGTACCAATCAGTCCCACTTTCCTGCCCGCCTGTTCCAGAATGGATTTCACCAGATAGGTGCTGGTGGTCTTCCCCTTCGTGCCGGTAATACCAATAATCTTCATCTCCCTGGCCGGATGGCCGAAGAAAGCCGCAGAGACGAATGCCATGGCGTAATGCGTATCCGGAACCCTGACTACTGTCACATCCGCCTCCTCAGGCACCTCTGTCTCCCGCTCCACAAGAAGAACCGCCGCCCCGGCTTCCACTGCTGCCGCCGCAAACCTGTGACCGTCCGCCAATGCTCCCGGAATACATACAAACATACTGCCCGGCACCACCTGGCGGGAATCATAGATAATATCCGTCACCTCTCTGTCCAGCGTCCCCCGAATACATTCATACTCGATCTCACTCAGCAATTCTTTTAGCACTGCCATTTTATCTCAAAATCCTCCTTGAAAATCTTTTACAATCTCAAACGCATCTTCCGACACCACTATTGTCTTTTGACGCATCCGTTTTAACACTATAATAAGATAGCACGAAACCTGCTTTTTTTCAATATTTACACCGATTTCCACCCATCCGTCCGGGTCAAATCCTCAAATTTCCCGTTTTTCACCGGCGTTCATTTTTCCTTTAGATTCTCTTTAATTTTTCTTAAGGTATTTTTATACTTTTATTACAAACAGAACACAATTTGGACACATTTTCACTTTATGATTATATCAAGATAGTTGATGAACTCACTATCTCCCCCCTCATAAGAAAATGCGAAAAAGTCTGGGTCTCCCAGACTTTTTTGTTGTCTGCTTTTTCACCGGGCGGGACTGTAATCCTGCATAATCATCTGCAGACTTTCCCGTCCCTGGTACACATTCAGATCAGGATAGTATATAACATGTATGCGAATATCATTGCCACCCATATACCCATACCCTCCCTGATACAGTCTCTCACAGGCATCCTGCCCGAAATTCTCACGAAGGAAACCATGCCATGCATCCAGATTGCCGAAGTACATCATATCGTATCTTCTGCCGCTTTCATCCGCCACGCAGTATTTACCCACATTACCATTCTTTCCAAGAATCCTTCCATTTATCAGCTTTATATTCTTCTGGGCAAAGACAGGCTTGGAATTACCGTTGCCAAAAGGCTCAAGAACTGCCAGCTGTTTCACAAATCCCGGCGTCACATAAGACATCGGCATGGGAACATCGATCATTATTTTTTCTTCAAAGTCTTCTTCTGTCAGACCACAATGCTCATTTAAATAAGCCCGGAAAGTATCCACATTGGCCTCTGGCATGGAAACCCCGGCCGCCATCTTATGGCCGCCATATTTCGTGTACAGTTCCTTGCACTCACTCATCTTCTCATACATATGATATGCTTCAATGGACCGTCCGGAACCTTTGACACCTTCCTCCGACAAGGTCAGTACAAAGGCAGGCTTATGATATCGCTCCCGGATACGCCCTGCAATGATTCCGGCCAGACTCTCATGGCAATCCGGCAGATAAACCACCAGCACACTGTCCTCTTTCAGGCCGCCCTCCTCAATCATCCTGACCGCCTCTTCCGTCCCCTGCAGTGTCATATCCTTACGGCTCTCATTCAGCTCCTTCAGCTCTCCCGCAATCGTTATCGCCTCTGCTTTGTCTCCGGTGCGAAACATCCGCAGCGCCCTGTCCGCCGTATCCAGACGGCCCGTAGCGTTGATGCAGGGCCCCAGCACAAAGCCTATATGATAGGCCGACAGCTTCTTATCCTGAAGCCCGTTCACCGTAAGCAGCGCCTGCATGCCATAATTGGCGGAACCCGTGATCTGCCGCAATCCATACCGGACAATAATCCTGTTCTCGTCCACCAGCTCCATCACATCCCCCACGGTTGCAAAAGCTGCAAAAGCCAACAGCTCCCGCATCAGCCTGCCCGTGTCCGACGTGTCATCCCCCGCAAACAATACCTGCAGGAATTTATAAGCCACCACCGCACCACAGATACCGTCAAAAGGATATCTGCAATCCGACCGCTTAGGGTCAACCACCGCGTCCGCTTCCGGCAGGCACTCCTGTCTGCTGCCATCTTCCAGTATCTCAAAGGGCACCTCATGATGATCCGTCACGATCACGGTCATTCCCAATGATTTCGCGTATGCAATCTGGTCCCTTGCCGCTATGCCGTTGTCGCAGGTCACAATAGTGTCCGTCCCAGCTTCCCATGCCTCCCGGATCAGATGGTCATTCAACCCGTAACCGTCATGGATCCGGTGCGGGATCGCTGTATCCACCACCGCGCCACAGTGCGACAGCCCGGCCAGAAGTATGTAAGTAGAACAGATACCGTCTATATCATAGTCCCCTATGATCCTGATCCTCTTCCCACAGGCTATCCTGTCACGCACCATCTCCGCCGCCTTCTCTATATCCTTCATCAAAAAAGGGTCATGCAGATCCTGCAGCGAACCATGCAGAAATCTCCCGATCTCTTCCTCATCCACAATATCCCTGTTGCGGATAATCCTGGCAATCACCGGATCGATCTGAAACTTCTCTGCTATCCTGTTAAAATCCGCCCTCTTGGCGGACACCATCCATTTCGCCATATTCGCTCCATTC
>CAYXKS010000206.1:0-4174 GCA_964465725.1 uncultured Bacteroides sp.
CAAGCGCCAAATTCAGTCGAAATCCAATAAGCGTACAAATTTCCATCCCTGAGAAATTTACAGAAAGGACTTTTCGTATATGAGCATTCTTGCAGGTTTTATGGTTCCCCACCCGCCGCTTATCATACCACAGATCGGTAAGGGTAAAGAACACACGATTCAGGATACCATCGACGCATACCAAAGGGCGGCGTTAACAATTGCCGCGCTGAAACCGGAGACGATCGTACTGTTGTCGCCACACCAGATCATGTACACAGATTATTTCCATATTTCTCCGGGCAGAAGCGCCACGGGTGACTTCAGCCAATTCCGGGCAGGTCAGGTACGCCTGAATGTCTCCTACGATACAGAGTATGTAAAAGCCTTGGAACGGCTTGCCGGATCACGGAGTCTCCATGCCGGAACGCTGGGAGAACGCGACAAAGAACTGGATCACGGAACCATGGTACCTCTCTGGTTCGTCAACCAATACTATACGGAATATCAACTGGTTCGGGTCGGTTTATCCGGTTTTCCCCTTTCCATTCATTATCGCCTTGGGCAATGTATCCAGGAAGTCGCCCGGATGCTTGACAGAAGAGTGGTTATCATCGCCAGCGGAGACCTATCCCATCGTCTAAAAGAAGACGGACCTTACGGATACCGTAAAGAAGGCCCGGAGTATGACGAAAAGATCATGGATGTCATGGAGCGAGGCGCTTTCGGAGAACTGCTTCAATTTCAGGAGAGTTTCTGTGAAAAAGCCGCGGAATGCGGTCACCGCTCCTTTACCATTATGGCAGGAGCCTTCGATAAAACCGCCGTAGATGCAAAACGCCTTTCCTATGAAGGGCCTTTCGGCGTTGGATACGGCATCTGTACCTACCATGCGCAGGGCGTGGATGAGCAGCGGAATTTTCTGGAACAATTCGAAGCGTCCGAAAGGAAGCGCCTTATGTCACAGCAGGAAAAGGAAGATATCTATGTAAAGCTTGCCCGACACACTATAGAGACCTATATCCGTACCGGCAAGACGCCTCAGATTCCGGAAGACCTTCCTGAGGAGTTATACCGCCACCGGGCGGGAGCCTTTGTTTCCTTGAAAGAAGACGGGAAACTCAGAGGCTGTATCGGCACGATCACGGCAGTGCAGGATTCCCTTGCCGAAGAAATCATACACAATGCCGTCAGCGCATGTTCCAGGGACCCCAGGTTTCCTCCTGTGGAACAGTGGGAGGTGGACCAGCTCACGATCAGCGTGGACGTACTAGGAGATATAGAACAAATCTCCTCACCCGATGAACTGGATGTGACACGGTACGGAGTCATTGTGACAAAAGGAAACCGGAGAGGACTGCTGCTGCCGAACCTGGATGGCGTAGACACCGTTCAGCAGCAAATAGCCATCGCAAAGCAAAAGGCCGGTATTAAAGAGCAGGAATCTGTGGAGTTGGAACGATTTGAAGTAGTACGTCACTATTAAAAAATTCCACCTGTCAGATTGCAACCGCACAGGTGGAAAATCTCAGGAAGGCCAAAGACTGAAAATCACACTGAGAGACTGATTTTCAGTCACGAGTTTATCCCTTCGACATGGTAGGAATCATGAAGACAACTTGTCAGGTATGTATGCATCACTGCGCTCTGTCCCCCGGTCAGACCGGACTTTGCGGAGCCAGAAAAAATACGGACGGAAAAGTCCTTTGTGCAAATTACGGGCGTATCACCTCGCTTGCCCTGGACCCTATTGAGAAAAAACCTCTGAAAAATTTCCGTCCGGGAAGCCAGATCCTGTCCGTGGGCAGTTACGGCTGTAATCTGCGCTGTCCCTTCTGCCAGAATCACGAAATCTCCATGGCAAGAGAAACAGACGCTGACAGCCTCTATTTGACACCTGAGCGTCTGGCCGATATGGCTCTGGAATGGAACATGCGCGATGCCGGAAATATCGGCGTCGCCTACACATACAATGAACCTCTTGTGGGCTGGGAATATGTCCGTGATACAGCCCGCCTTGTGAAAAAAAACGGTATGGTCAACGTATTGGTGACCAACGGAACGGCCTCCCTGGAAATACTGGAAGAACTTCTGCCTTTTATAGATGCCATGAACATCGACCTGAAAGGCTTCCGGGCAGGCTATTATCAAATGCTGGGCGGCGATCTCGACACGGTGAAAGCCTTCATTACAAGAGCAGTCAGGAGCTGCCATGTGGAACTCACCAGCCTTATTATTCCCGGCGAGAATGACGCTTTGGAGGAGATGGAGGATGAGGCCCGGTGGATCGCGGATTTAAGCCGCGAAATACCGCTTCATATCACACGCTTTTTCCCACGCTATCATATGACAGACCGTGCCCCGACAGATATCCGGCAGCTCTATCGGCTGGCTGAGACGGCAGGGCAATATCTGAAATATGTTTATGTAGGGAATGTCCCCTAGGGTTCAAAAGGCCCGTTTTTAAAGCAGTATCATTTCAGATACACCGCCACTGCCCGCATATCCTCCGTATTCCTGTACAGCAGTCTGCGTCCTTCCAGGCGCACCTCCACCTCACAATTCGAATAGACAGTATTGATCGCATATTTTCCGTCTGCCGACGACCTGGCTGAGCGATCTTCCCCATTCCTCATAATGGCACCTGTTTGGACTTTTTTCTTGCCACGCACATACTAAACCGTTATCTTTCTCTTCTCGTGTTCTGCAGCAACCTCCTGCGCGGATTTTTCCCGCAGACGGACCGCCCCCTGATACCCTTCCTTCGTCGGGATCAGATTTCCCGCCGCCAGACGTTTTTTCGCCGCTGCGATCTCCTCGCGGTATTGAGGCAGCCATTCTTCCTGCGCTACCAGCATCTCATCGATCATCTGCCAGACTTCCGGCGGATTGCACACCGCACCCGTCAGCGGGTCCATCAGCGCCGCCTGTTTCAGAAGATTTACGTCCCCATGCACCGCCGCCTCCACGGCAAGCTTCTGCACCCAGACAGACTGTGAACATACCGCAGCGCATCCCAGCGGCAGATCGCCCACTGTCGGAACACTGATGCCGTTGCCGTCCACATAGCACGGGACTTCCACCACAGACTCATACGGCAGATTAGTGATACATCCCTCATTCATCACGTTAAAATGTCCCCGGTATATTTTACCTGTTTCCAGAGATTCAATGATGTAGGAAGCATGTTCTTTTCCCCGCTCAGATCCGTCCAATTTCTTCGGTTCCTCAGCGAGAATCTGCGGATAGTCCGTCTCAAACCAGTTCCGCTCCTCCCTGGTCACGCGCAGATAGCCGCCTGTCTCCCCATTGATCCAGCTATCCAGATTGATCCAGTCCTTGATCTCCTCCGGACGCTTTCTGTACCAGGCTACATATTCTGAGAGATGGCCGTTACTTTCCGTAGAATAATAGCCGAAGCGCTTCAGCATATCGATACGTACCTTCTCTTCCTCCCGGAATTTTTCATGCGCCAGAAAGCCCGGCAGAATCTTATCCAGCATATCTTCCCCGTGATGCTTCACGGAAATATACCAGGTCTGGTGATTGATACCCGCGCATACGATATCCAGTTCTTCCCGCGGAATCCCCAGAACCTCCGCGATCTGCATCTCCCCGTGAATTTCCCCATGGCACAGACCTATGGTCTTTACTCCGCCGTATCGGTTACAGGCCCAGGTCGCCATGGCGTTAGGGTTGGAATAGTTGAGCATGATCGCGCCCGGCTCAGCCACTTCCCTGATATCCTTGCAGAAATCCAACATGGCCGCGATCACCCGCTGTCCGTACATAATGCCACCCGTACACAGCGTATCGCCCACACACTGATCTACACCGTATTTCAAAGGAATCTCGATATCTGTCTCGAAACCTTCCAGCCCGCCGATCCGCACGCAGTTTATAATATAGCGCGCATCCGCAAACGCTTCACGCCGATCGGTCGTCGCCTGAATCTTCACCGGAATCCCATTGGCATCCAGATCCCTCTGACACAGCGCTCTCGTCTTCTCCAGATTCTCCGCGTTGATGTCCGTAAACGCAATCTCTGCCCCCTGAAGTTCCGGCACGGACATGATATCCGTAAACAATGTCCTTGCAAACACAAGACTCCCTGCTCCGATAAATGCAATTTTAAAACTCATGATGTTCTCCTCCTTTGTAACAGTTCATCCTTCGGCTTCACTGTTACGGAATC
>CAYXKS010000206.1:4274-6467 GCA_964465725.1 uncultured Bacteroides sp.
CTCTTGACCCAATTTGCACGTTCTCACGGACTTTACATTAAATGCAAAGTCCTAAGCTGAACCGTTACCCTCTTTTTCTTTTTTCTCTTATTATAAGCACACCGTTCTGATAGTGTGGAAAAAATCACCGGACAACATGTTAAATGCAAGATATTGCCGCATTTATTTTCCTGTGCTATACTTGTGCCAATATCTGCTTCGTTACAGACATCTTACGGAGAACAAATATAAGTATAATGTGTACCAATAGAATACCTGTGAGGAAATCAACCATGGAATCTATTCTGAAAAAGAAAAAGACATATATCGAAATCGGCGCCTTCTACGCCCTGACTCTGCCGGAATATGATATGCAGATGCATCGGCACCCTCGATTTGAGATCATGTATGTGACTAAAAATAAGTGTTATGTCTATGTAAACGATCAGGAGCTCTGTCTCAGAGAGCAACAGTTTATCTATCTGAATGCCGATATCCCTCACAGACTTTTCATTCCGGAGGGACATCCCTGCTCTATTCTCAATCTGGAATTCTCCAACCCGGAAGGAGAGGAAGGCATTGAAATCACTGAACTTCTGCAGGAATGCCCCTCCTGCGCGGCTTTCTTTGCGCAAAGCATCCCTTTTTTCGTGAGAAATGACACCGGAAATCTGGGATACGCGCTGAAAGATCTGATCTACCAGTTGGAAAGCAGCGTTTCTTTTCGCCATACGACACTAAAAGCGAAATCTGTTACCGCCGCCGACCATCAGTATCTGCTCCGTCTCCTGCTTCAGAGAACCTTGCTGGAGCTTGCCACCAGCGTCTCCCAGCAGAACCGGACTGCCGGCATGGCCTACCTGAAAAAAGCCTGCGCCTACATAACCGATCACCTTACGGAAGAAATCCGTATCCCACAGCTCGCCGCACACACGGGAATAAACAAATCCTATCTGCAATCCCTGTTCGCCAAATACATGGACTGCACCATCACCGATTACATCAACCGCCGTCGCCTGGAACAAGCCGTTTTTCTCCTCACGAACAGTTCTCTCTCCGTCACAGATATCGCTTTTCGGTCCGGTTACAACAGCCGTCAGCACTTTGGCAGCACTTTCGAGAAATATTACAAACTCAGTCCCCGTTCCTACCGGCAGCTTCACGGCAAGACTATGGAACCCTCGACCGGTGAAAACTTTTACTATAAAACAGACGACAGCGCCTGGAACAAAACGACGCTTACTGACAGAAAAGAACCCGATACGCTAGGTTAACCGGTTCCCCGGCCGGAGAATTATCTTTCTTTCCTTCAACAGAATTTTCGATTAGAAACTTCACCTGTCAGAACATATGCCCACTGGGTACAATCAAGTAGGAGGAAATTTCTCTACACTTCCTCGTAGCCTAAGTGTGTTCGGGACTTTCACCCGTTAAAGCGCGCCCATGGCGCGCAAACCAAAAATAGAAGTCAGACTAACAAGCCTGACTTCTATTTATTATACATTCAGAAGCTATTCCATCTCTATATGAGAGATTACAAATTAATCTGATTATAAATTGATCTGATTACGAATTAATCCATCGAAGGTACGCATTGATAAAGGGATCAATCGCTCCATCCATGACTGCATCTACATTACCGGACTCCTCGTTCGTCCTGTGATCTTTCACCATAGTGTAGGGCTGCATCACGTAAGAACGTATCTGGTTCCCCCAGCCGATTTCCTTCACATCACCTCTGATACCAGACAATTTCTCCGCATTTTCTTCTTGTTTGAGCATGTAAAGCTTTGCCTTCAGCATCTGCATTGCCTTATCCTTATTCTGGAACTGACTCCGCTCATTCTGACAGGTCACCACGATTCCTGTGGGAAAATGGGTGATACGGATCGCTGACGACGTCTTATTGATATGCTGCCCGCCCGCTCCGCTGCTTCGGTACGTATCGATGCGGATGTCTTCATCTTTCACTTCCACATCCACGTCATCTTCGATGTCCGGCATTACATCCAGCGACACGAAAGATGTCTGCCGTTTTCCCTGTGCATTGAAAGGTGAAATACGCACCAGTCTGTGAACACCCTTCTCCGACTTCAAATACCCGTAAGCATTCTCTCCGTTGATCTGGAATGTAACTGACTTGATACCGGCCTCATCACCGTCCAGATAATCAATCACTTCCACGGAGAATCCCTTGCGCTCTGCCCATCTCGT
>CAYXKS010000207.1:0-2018 GCA_964465725.1 uncultured Bacteroides sp.
ATTGGTCCAAGAGAAAAAATCATTAATGATATTGGCAGGGAGACAATTATGAATATTTTGGTTCTGAGCGCGGGTACGCGGGATAAGGTAGTGCAGTATTTTAAGAAGGAGATAGGGAACGGGGGGCGGATTATTGCCACGGACTGCAGCAATTTGGCTCCGGCTGTCTATGATGCGGATGCTTTCTATCTGGTTCCGAGAATCACTGCACCGGAGTATCTGGATGTGATCCTTGATATTTGTCAAAAGGAGCAGATCACGGGTGTCTTTTCGCTGATCGATCCGGAGCTTAGTCTGCTTGCAAAAGAACGGGAGAAGTTCCTTGCGGTGGGGACGACGCCGATCATATCTGATTATGACCTGGTTGAGACATGCTTTGATAAGTACAGGATGTATCAACTGCTGCAGAAGATGCAGATTCCTACCGGAAAATGCTATGTAGATAAAGAAGAGTTCTATCGGGCGGTGGAGAAAGGGGAAATATCCTATCCGGTTTTCGTGAAGCCTGTGAAGGGCAGCGCCAGCCTGCATATTAATCAGGTTGGCAGCAGCAAGGAGCTGGAGGTTCTGTTTGAGTTGTACGATGATCTTATGATTCAGGAGTATATGAATGGTCAGGAGTATGGGGCAGACGTCTATATCGATATGATTTCCGGCAAGTGCACGTCTCTGTTTGTTAAAAAGAAGATTAAGATGCGTGCGGGGGAGACGGACAAATCGGTCTCTTACAAGGATGGGAAACTGTTTGAGCTGATTAGGAATTTTGTGGAGACATGCGGCTTCCGGGGGATGATTGATATTGATATCTTTGAGATTGATGGAGTCTATTATATTTCGGAGGTGAATCCCAGGTTTGGCGGCGGATATCCACATGCCTATGCCTGCGGGGTGAATATGCCTGCGGCGGTCATACGCAACCTTAACGGACAGGAAAATGAGGTGTCGATAGGAGATTATGCAGAGAATATCTGTATGATGAAGTATAATGAGATTGCAATTCGGGATATGAGTGGGGTTGAGATCGTGCCGTAAGAGTGCGTAAATGCTGTTGGGATAGGGTAAGAGTTAACTAAGCCGGACGCGCATGTCATTGTGTATTGGCTTAACTTAATGACATTGGCTGTGAATCATAACATTTTGGCATGTAGACGGGGAAAGAAAATGGGAAAAGTATTGATTCTGACAAATTCATCCGGTGGCTTGTATGATTTTCGCAATGAATTCGTGCAGGCGTTGACAGCGAAACATGAGGTTGTTGTCAGTATGCCGGATGAGGTGAAAGAGAAGGAACTGGCGGCGGAAGGGTGCCGGATTATAAAGACGCCGATCAACCGCAGAGGGATTAATCCGCTGGAAGATTTAAAGTTGTATCGGACTTATAGCCGGATGATGAAGGAGTTGAAACCGGATCTGGTGGTGACGTATACCATCAAGCCAAATATATATGGAGGATTTGCCGCGGGAATTCATAAGATTCCGTATATTGCGACGATTACGGGACTGGGCGGCGCTTTTGACCGGACGGGACTCTTTCTTAAACTGATCGTTACAATGTACCGGACCGGATTAAAAAAGGCGGCATGTGTTTTCTTTCAGAATGAGGAGAACAAGGGCATTTTTCAGAAGTTTGGCATTACGGCGAAGAAAATCCGGATGGTTATGGGTTCTGGAGTGAATCTGGAGCGGCACCGCTATGAGGAGTATCCGGCAGGGCAGGAGACACATTTCCTTTTTGTGGGCCGGGTAATGAAAGAACGGGGCATTCTGGAATATATTGAGGCGGCGAAAGCGTTACATAGCGACCGTGTCTTTTTTGATATCATGGGTTACTGTGATGAAGATTATCAGGATTTGTTGAATGAACTGGAGAAGGAAGGCGTCATTCGTCAGATCGGTTTTCACACGGAGGTGCATCCTTACCTGGCGGCAGCCAGTGCGATTGTGGTGGCATCTTTTCATGAGGGAATGTCCAATGCGCTGATCGAGGGTGCGGCGACGGGAAGGCCGGTGATAGCGTC
>CAYXKS010000207.1:2118-3836 GCA_964465725.1 uncultured Bacteroides sp.
AATGGATTTGTATGAAAAGATAGTAGCCGGAGAGGAGAAGGTTTCCCTGGTGGGCCTGGGGTACGTGGGGATGCCGATTGCGGTCGCATTTGCCAGGAAGATAAAGGTGGTTGGTTTCGATCTGAATGAGAAGAAAATTCAGATGTACAAGGACGGTATTGATCCTACCAATGAGGTAGGAGACGAGGTGATCAGGAAAACCACGGTGGAGTTTACGGCGGATGCTGCGAAGCTGCGGGAGGCGAAGTTCCATATCGTGGCTGTGCCTACGCCTGTCAACAATGATCACACGCCGGATCTCACACCGGTGGAGGGAGCCAGCAGGATTTTAGGGCAGAATCTGGTGAAAGGATCGGTAGTTGTATTTGAGTCCACGGTTTATCCGGGAGTTACGGAAGATATCTGTGTGCCGATTCTGGAGAAGGAATCAGGACTTAAATGCGGTGTTGATTTTAAGATCGGCTACTCTCCGGAGCGTATCAATCCCGGCGATAAGGTGCACAGGCTGGAAACAATTACGAAGATCGTATCGGGGATGGATGAAGAGACGCTGGACACAGTGGCTAAGGTATATGAGCTGGTGGTGGAGGCAGGCGTTTATCGTGCGGAGTCCATCAAAGTAGCCGAGGCGGCCAAGGTGATCGAAAACAGCCAGAGAGATATTAACATAGCTTTTATGAATGAGCTGTCAATGATTTTCCATAAAATGGGCATTGACACCAAGGCGGTGTTGGAGGCAGCCGGAACGAAATGGAATTTCCTGAAATTTATGCCCGGACTTGTGGGAGGACACTGCATCGGTGTGGACCCTTACTATCTTACTTATAAGGCGGAAGAGCTGGGGTATCATTCCCAGATTATCTTGTCGGGACGCCGGATCAATGACGATATGGGCAAATATGTGGCGGAGAGCCTGGTCAAGAGCCTGATTAAGGTGAGCATCCCGGTCAAACATGCCAAAGTGGCGATTTTGGGATTTACTTTTAAGGAGAATTGTCCGGATACAAGAAATACGAAAGTGATCGATATTTACAGGGAACTGGGGGAGTATGGCATTGTCCCGGTTGTGGTAGATCCGGCGGCGGACGCGGAGGAGGCCAGGAGACTGTACGGAATTACGTTTGAGACGATGGATGCTGTGCATGGCATGGATGCCGTGATTATTGCGGTTGCCCATGATGAATTTATGCAGTTTGGCAGGCATGATATCGACGCTTTCTATAATCCGGCGCTTCAACGGAAAGTGCTGCTGGATATCAAGGGAGTATTGGACAGGAAAGAATATCTGACAGAGGATTATCTGTATTGGAGACTTTAAGCTTGAGAAAGAGACAAGTTAAATCATGGTGCATTCTGGGGGGACTGCTGGTGTTCTTTCTGGGGATGCTTGCGGTTTATGGTGTGGGCGTCTATAACGATTCCGAACAGTATATCACGATGCATATACACAGGGAACCGTTGTACCCCTTGTTTCTCGCTTTTTTCAGGGTGTTACTGGGGGAAGAATATCTGACTGTGACTGCAGCGATTCAGAATATACTGACAGCAGTCAGTATTTGGGTGCTTGCAGAATATATTACGGCGCACTTTGGGCTCATGCTGTGGGAGGAACTGCTGGTGGTTCTGCTCCAGCTTGTGCCGCATCTGATGACCAGATATGTGTCGGCATTGCATATTTTCCTGGAAAATTCGGTGATGAGTGAGGCACTCTGTATTCC
>CAYXKS010000207.1:3936-6466 GCA_964465725.1 uncultured Bacteroides sp.
TTATGAGAATTTGTCTTTGAAAAGAGATAAGGGCGTAAGCACGATAGCCGGGGATATTGGGGATGCTTCGTCAGGAGGGGTTGGCAGATGCAGCGGGGTTGTGAGAGTGTTGTTCCCGGTTTTTGTGGTAATGATTGTATTTGGCCTGCGCAGCCTGACGGTTCACGTATATAATTATACAGTCACCGGATATTTTATGGGAAATACTTATGGCCAGGTCAATACGCTGACCAATGTGATTTATGCCTGTGACAGAGAAGACGGGCAGGTGTTTGAGGAAGGAAGCCTGGAGAGGGAATTTTTCGAGCGTTTCTATGAGGAGGCAGACGCGCTTGGGGCCAATTATAAGTATGGCGGCGATACTTTTACGGAACGTGCTGAACATCTGGAAGAATCCCATGATGCGTTGAAATTTCAGGTTCTGGAAGCGGATCTTTCGGCTTATTATTTCGGATTGGGAAAAGTTGACTACTATCAGCAGAGCAGGATGTCGGATGAAATGGCGGGCAGAATGCTGAAGAAACTGCTGCCTGAATGTTTCGGACAATGGTTCTATGATTATATTCTGTTGTGCACCTATGGATTTATACGGAGTGTGGCAGTGGTTCATCCGGTGATCAACTGGATTGCATTGCTGTTCTATGTGATGGCGGCAGGGCTTGCCGTGTGGCAGGTGAAAACCTGTGCATCAGGTTGTAGTGTCCGTTTTTCAGGAAATGTTTGTGCCGGGGATGACAGGAAGCACAAATATGATGCTGCGGTAGCTATGGGTGTTGCGCTTCTTTTTATCGCGGCAAATGTCTGCGCGGCTTCCATGACGATTATGTGCTTGTCGAGGTATATGATCTATGGGTTTTCTTTTTTCTATACGGCTTTCTTTTTGCTGGTCAGGGAGCGGTTTTCTTTACATCCCGGGGAGATAATGGTAAAATGATTTATAGTTAACGACATTAGAAATTTTTTTACTATAAGTATTGCGGGGATTTCTGCATGTGACGGGAAAGAAGGAAGAAGTCGGGCTTAAGGAGGAATGATCTATGGGATTTTATCTCAATCCGGGAAACAGAGGATTCCGGGAATCCATCCGTTCTAAAATATATGTAGATAAAACAGGTCTGATTGCGTGTACGAATGAATTGCTAAATACAGAACAGAAGTATATCTGCGTCAGCAGACCCCGGCGTTTTGGAAAGTCGATGACACTGAGAATGCTTGCCGCATATTACAGCCGCGGCTGCGATTCGGCGGAGCTGTTTCGGGGCTTGCGGATTGAAGGAGACGGAACCTATAAGGAGCACCTGAACCAGTACGATGTTATTCTGCTGAATATGCAGCAGTTTCTGATCGAGGCGGAGTCCGGGAAGATTATGGAATATCTGTCGCAGGAAGTGCTGCGGGAACTGAAAAAGGAATACGGTGAAATCATAGGTGAGCGGGATATGGGACTTGCCGCCGCGCTGCGGGAGATTTTCGTAGAGACGGACAGGCAGTTTGTCTTCCTGATCGATGAGTGGGACTGTATCATGCGTGAAAGGCAGGAGTCGGAGGCGCTGCAGAGGCAGTATCTGGATTTTCTTAGGAATCTGTTGAAGGACCAGCCGTATGTGGCGCTTGCCTATATGACGGGAATCCTGCCGGTGAAGAAGTACGGAGAGCATTCGGCGCTGAATATGTTCTGGGAGTATTCGATGACGGACCAGAAGGCGCTGGAAGAATACACCGGATTTACGGAGGATGAGGTAAAGAAGCTCTGTGAGCAGGCGCAGATGGATTTCGCGCAGGCGAGCAGCTGGTATGATGGATATAGTTTCACAAAGTTTAAGCATATCTATAATCCGCGGTCTGTTGTGGAAGCGATGAGCTGCCGCAGGTTTTCCAATTACTGGGTGTCCACGGAAGTGTACGACGCGCTGAAAATCTATATGGATATGGATTTCGATGGGCTTCGTGCGGATATCGTGCAGATGCTGGGCGGCGGACGTGTCCGTGTAAATACGCGCAGTTTCCGCAATGATATGCGCAATTTCAGCGTGAAGGACGATGTGCTGACTCTGCTGATTCATTTAGGGTATCTGGCCTACGACTCCGAGCGGAGAGAGGCCTTTATTCCCAATAAGGAGATCATCGAGGAGTTTGAGAATGCCATGAGCACGGGCGGCTGGCCGGAGGTTATGCGTGTTTTGAAAGCGTCTGAGCAGCTGGTGGAGGATACACTGGCCGGGCGGGCGAACAGTGTGGCTGAAGGGCTTGACAGGGCGCACACGGAGGTTGCTTCTATCCTTACCTATAATGATGAGAATTCACTTGCCTGTGCCATCGGGCTGGCCTATTACAGCGCAAGGAAGGACTACAGGCTCATCCGCGAACTGCCTTCCGGCAAAGGATTTGCGGATATCGTGTTCCTGCCTCTTCCTCATACGGGAAAACCGGCGCTGGTGGTAGAGCTGAAATACGATAAGTCCGCCCAGGCGGCGATAAGGCAGATCAAAGACAGACAGTATACACAGGCATTGGAGCACTATACGGGAGA
>CAYXKS010000208.1:0-6416 GCA_964465725.1 uncultured Bacteroides sp.
GGGGGTAAAGATTTGGTATTTTTTCCAGATTAAATATATCTTTGTTTCAAGCTTTGGCGTAAGGGGACGGAAAGTAAGCCCACTTTCAGGATTTGTGTCTATTAGATGTTCAAAGGTTAAAAGATAGCCGAGTCCTTCCTTTACAAATAAGGAGCCATTATAGGACAGTCGGAAAGAACCTTCAAGATGCAGTTTGTCTATTTTACTGCCGCACCATTTGGAAATGTCATTATGCCATCCCTGTTCGGAACAGAATAAAGGCAGACCGGACAAGTCATCTGCGCTGATAGCTTTATTTTTTGATAATGGACAGTCTTTTGGCATGACAAGCCCCCATAGATCAGCATTGGGAACTGACGGAGTTTCTGCCGCAGGTGGATACTGTCCCCGCAGTGGTTCAGAATGAAATCCATCCATATTATCAGGAGAATGATGTGATCCCGTTTATTCAGGATTTAGGGATTGTGGTGCAGGGCTGGTATCCGCTGGGCGGCAGAGGGCATACGGGAGAACTGCTTGGCGATTCTGTGATCTCTGAAATAGCCGGGGCGCATGGCGTGTCTTCCGCACAGGTGATTTTACGGTGGAATCTGCAAAAAGGCGTGGTGGTCATCCCCGGTTCCAGCAATCCCGACCATATCAGGGAAAATACGGAAATTTACCATTTCAGCCTGACCGAGGAGGAAATGGCACGGATCAATACCCTTGACCGGGGAGAAAAACATGATTGGTATTAGGAGGAATGATTGTGAAAAAAATATTTGGTCTATACTTATCTTTGCGAGGCGGTTTGTAAAAGAACTTCCAACTGCAGGAAGATGGATGCTTCGTGGGATTGCCGCCTTTATCGCCGGGTATGGCGTGTATGCTTTCATACGGCGGGAAATCGGACATTATATGTTCTTACAAAATCAATATGTGTTTTTCGATTTTGAGGAGCCATTAATTTTCTTTCTTGCAGATTATGTAGCGGCAATGGTGTTTTTTATATGGATAAGCCATTATTTTTCCAGAGGACTAAAGCACATTTGGCAAAGAAAGACAGGTAAGTAAATAATTACTCTTTTTATTTGGTCAATTTGTCTTGTGCAGATTGGCTTTTTTACAGTATGATAGTATGGAATAGACAAACTTAGGATCATGGAGGGAATTTCTGATGAGTGAGATAGTGATTACCTATCAACAGTTTAAATATGATGAGAAATACCCATTTTATATCGGCAACATTGATGGCTATATTACAGAGATCCGAGACCCGGATATTTTTCTGCACACTGGCACTATGAGATGGAGTTTGCTTATTCTTTGTGCGGTTCTTCAACACACTATATCGATGGGAAAAAGCTTAGAAGCAGTCCTAACGGGTTGATCATTGTGAACTCGGAAAGTATCCATAGCATTATACCAGATTCCGTAAATGCGCAGTTAGAAGGAAAGACAGGTATGGTGCTTTTGATCGCGCGGGAGTATTTGAAGAAGATGATTCCTGATTTTTCCAATCTTTACTTTTTGCAGCAGGATCCCTTAAGATTGGAGATCAGGCAGATTCTGGAGCAGATCTCTCTTTATGTTGATAACCATTATAATCCTGCACATTTTTACGGCGGCCTGTATTTGGAGGGAATGATTCATCTGCTTTTTTATTATCTGATGCAGGATGGGGTCAGGAAGCGGAACCAGTATCTGACACTGAATGAACAGAAAAATGTGGAGCGTTTAAGAGGCATCTTGTTTTACATCAGGGAGCACTATAAGGAGCGTTTTACGCAGGAAGACGTGGCAGGACGCTTCTATTTTTCTAGAGGGTACTTCTCCAGCTTTTTTAAGGAGAATATGGGGCAGTCCTTTAAAGAATATATAGACAGCTATCGCGTGGAACAGGCCAAAAGGGATCTGATCTATACGGACCATAGCATGTTGGAGATTGCGTTGGAACACGGATTTGCAGACAGCAGGGGTTTTATCAATACATTTAAGAAAATATATGGTATTACGCCCTTACAGTTTCGCAAGAAGATGGTTGAAAGCGGCCGGCAGGACCGTTGAAGGTAAGTGAAAAATAAAGAATAGAAAGTGGAATTTATTCCGGTATTCATAAAGCATATGAATGCCGGAATTTTTAATGCGCCTTGCGGCGCACGTTGCTTACATATACAGTACAAAAGCGTAATTTCTTCGGACAAAATGGAAAGAAGCGGGCAGGAAGGCATGGTATGTTATTGTTATCAAAAAACAGGAGGGATAGGACTATGGAAGACAAAAGAACAAAGCTTACCATGGCGGAAAAAATTTCTTATGGTATGGGTGACTGTGGCGCGAATGTCGTGATCGGCCTGGGAGGATTCCTGATGGCTTACTATACAGACACAGTCGGGATCGCAGCAGCGGCGATCGGGACGATGATGTTGTTGTCACGTGTATTTGACGGTGCGACAGACTTGATTATGGGAGGGATTGTAGACAAGACAAAGAGCCGATATGGAAAAGCAAGGCCCTGGATGTTGTGGACGGCTCCTCTTATGCTGATTGCGCTTGTTTTACAGTTTGCAGTCCCGGAAGGATGGGGAGATGGCGCTAAACTTGCATATGCGTATCTGACCTATATTTTCCAGAACTGTATCGTGTATACCGCTAATAATCTGCCCTTTAATGCGTTGCTGTCAAGAATGACTTTGGATGTTCAAGAACGTGGCTCTACGGCAGCGATCAGATTTATTATGACGCAGTTTACAACACTGATTGTAACTGCTGTCACAACGACGTTGATCGGAAACGGTACTTCATGGAAAACGATGGCTTTTCTTTATGGACTCGTGGCGATGATCATGTCTGTCATCTGCTTTTTCGGTTGTAAAGAACATGTCGGGGAGGACGTTTCAGGAATTTTGAAAGTGGAAAATGTTCCGATCCGTACTGCGTTACCGGCATTGATGAAAAACAAATACTTTTTTATCCAGGCGCTTTTGTTTTTGATCTTATATATCGGGGCTTGCGTACCGGGTACTCTGGGAGTTTATTTCTGCAAAGATGTCCTTGGAAATCTAAGCGTTATGACGCTGCTATCCATGTGTTCCACGATTCCGGCAATCATTGTAAATTTTGCGCTACCTGTTATACTGAGAAAATACGGTAAGTGGAAAATGATGCTGGCTGGTACGGTATTGATGTTTTTGGGCAGCCTGCTGGTGGGAATCGGGGGTTCCTCCCTGCCGGTAGTTATGGCAGGTATGATTATGAAAGGATTTGGAAACGGACCGATCATGTCATGTATTTTTGCTATGACGGCAGACATTGTGGATTATGGCGAGTGGAAGACAGGGGTACGTTCTGAAGGACTGGTAAATTGCTGTACATCTTTTGGCATGAAAGTCGGGATTGGGCTTGGGCTGGCAGTCGGCTCGTGGATTCTGGCGATTGGCGGCTATGATGGCGCGGCAGCAGTACAGTCTTCCGGTGCACTGGCGGCTATCCGCTTTGGATATGGCTATTTGGGTGCTGTGATCGCAGCTATTTGTTGTGTACTGATTTTCTGTATGAATCTTGATAAATATATGAAGCAGATCCAGGCAGATTTGGAAAAGAAGCATTAGGAAAAGAAATAATAAAACAGGATATCAGAAAGGGTGTATCATATGGCGTTCATACAAGTAAATTTTGTTTCAAAAACACTATTCCGCACGGTTCCGGTGAATGTGATCCTGCCGACGGACAAACTTATGGGAGAAGACAGCAATCCTAGCAGAACATTTAAAACACTTTATCTTCTGCATGGCCTTCTCGGAAATTATACTGATTGGGTCAATCATACCAGAATTCAGGAATGGGCCGAGGAGCGTAATCTGGCGGTGATAATGCCGAGCGGAGATAACAGTTTTTATGTAGACAATCCTGTTTCCAAAAACGGAGAATTTATCGGGCAGGAACTATTGGATGCAACCAGGGCAATGTTTCCGCTGTCACATAGGCGGGAAGATACATTTATTGCAGGATTGTCTATGGGTGGATTTGGTGCTCTGCGCAATGGCCTGGTATATCATCGAAATTTTGGTTATATTGCAGGATTATCCAGTGCGGTATGTTTATTTGAGGAGCCGCTGGATGCAGAGGGAAGGAATATCGGCAGCGAGGATGCGGCGTTTGGCGATATGAAGGAGGCAATGAAAACGGATAAGAATCCACGGATTGCGTTTCAGAAACTCCTGAAGGAAAAAGAACAGGATTCTTCGGTTGAACTTCCCAGAATATATCTAGCCTGCGGCACGGAGGATTTCCTGATTAGCTCTAATCGTGCCTACAGGAAAATGTTTGAGGATGCGGGCGTTGATCTTGTATATGAAGAAGGTCCGGGTATGCACAATTGGGATTTTTGGAATGAGTATATGCTGCATATACTTGACTGGTTGCCATTGGATCAGGCGAGTTCGGGAATTAACAGCGGAAACGTAAAGAGTGTGGCGGAATAGCAGTTGGTAAAGTGAGGAGTGAGCGAGAGCCTTGGAGCGGGTCGGGGAGCGGTTGCCATGCATGCAACGATCGCCGGGCTGCTCACCGGCTTTGCCGGGCCGGTCGTGGTAAAGGTGTTACAGAAGGTCAGGCTGCAGATTGTGATCGGAACCGGCATCGTATTGCTTGTCGTATCAACTGTCCTGACGGCATGCGCAACGAGTGTGTGGCAGTTAAATATTTTGGGGGTTTTGAGAGGAGTCGGGTTTACGGTTGCATTTATAATTCAAAGGGCAACAACACTTTAGGCTGTCGCCCTTTGATTACTGTTGTTAGTTGCTTCGATTGTTTTGGCGGCTTTCAATCAGAGGGATATACATACCATTTGCTCATAGCACTTACAATTCCAAAATAGCAAATATAAAAAATTACAATACACGCCCCAAATTCACCAGTTAATTTGAGCAGAATATTACTCATACTTCGCACACTGAAAAAGACCAAAAGGCCTTAAAATCCTACTATTTCTAACAAAAAATGGTATAAGCATTCCATTTTTGCTATAATGAAATTACCCACTAAAATCATCAGCAAAAAAGGGAGACTTATACCGATGAAAAGCATAGCAGAAATTTTTGATAATAGCAAGGAGTTGCTTGATAGTATTTCAAATTTTGTTGACAAATATATTGGCGCATCCCTTCTAAGGAGATGCAATATCACCAAAATCGTTGACAGCGTTACCGAAAACACAGCCTATGAATATGCGGACCATCCTCTCACACGCCTGATCGGTAAGGTCCAGGAATCAAAATTCCTTGAAAAATGCGTGAGCGCCCGGCAGCTCCTTACGGATAAAATCCTTGCCGGGTTTGCATCGGCAAGTCCGTACCGTATGTTTGAGACAGGCAGCTTTTTCCGCGACTATAAAAAGGACACATTTTACCGCTTTGACCTGATGGAGAAAGCAAACTGGGAAAGGCTCCAGCTGGAAACGGCCGGCAATGTGATCGGCGACATTGAGTCGCAGACCGACAAAAACATAAATGCGCCCTTATATTTGACGATTCACTCTATGCCCGCACTGGCGGGAAGGGGACAGACCTGTGCGGTAAAGTGTTTGACCACAGGATGCGCCTTGGATACCGGATGATGACCGGCGGGTGGACAAACGGGGAAGCTTTCATCCCCTTCTCCCAGACGCTCCTCACCACCCGGGACGAAACACTCATGGTCGGCCCGGATAGCCCACTGGACAGGCGCACCATCCGCGGCAGGCGCAGGGCTGCCGCGAAGGAAAAAGGAACCAATACTGTATGCCGCATGGTTGCAGAAGCTAAAAAGGCGAGGATTCCCTTTGATTGTGTGCTGTTTGATACATGGTTTTCCAACCCTGCCCAGCTCATTGAACTGAAAGGGATGGAAACGGACACAATTGCCATGATCAAGAAGAACAGCACAAAATACACATGGACGGATCCCGCAACAGGGGAGGCAGCCAGGCTGGACGTAAAGGAGATCTATTCCCGCAACAAAAAGAGACGGGGAAATCCAGGTACCTGCTGTCCGTAGACGTCACTGTCACGGACAAAGATGGGAACGAAATCCCGTCAAGGCTTGTGTATGCGCGCAATTACAGCAATCGCAAGGGCTGGGTGTGCTTCGTATGCACGGATATGTCCCTGTCCGAAAAAGAGATCCTGGAAGCATACACGCTGCGCTGGAACATTGAGACTTATTTCAAACTCACCAAAAGCTACCTGAAGCTGCGGACAGAATGTCACAAGACAGGAAATCAAGAAAAGGTTTCCTGTTTTATTGCGTTCATTTTTGGCATTTTCAAAAATCGCCAGTATTATGCCGTGCAAAGGGGGATAAAAAGAAATTTCTCAAAATTCCCGCCTATTTCGGCTTTCGTGGTTTTGTAAGGAATAGAGAGAAATTTCCGCAAATCACCGTCATTTTTGCTTTGC
>CAYXKS010000209.1:0-2664 GCA_964465725.1 uncultured Bacteroides sp.
GCATTTGCGCCTCGCCGAAGGCGACCCTAAATGCGCAAATGTCGTTACTATGAGCAGCGTAAGCTGTGAATAGTAACCGTTTCTTCGCCGATTATAAAATAAATTTGTGTGGAATGCTATGAGTATGATATTATGGATTAATCAGGAAATTTTTAACAGGAAATATTAGAAAAAACCAGATAAGAAACGGAGGCATCATTATTATGGAGAAAAATGCGAAAATCTATGTGGCTGGTCATCGGGGAATGGTCGGTTCCGCTATCGTGAGAGAGTTGGAAAAACAAGGATATACGAATATCATTACCCGTACTCATAAGGAACTTGATCTTTGCCGGCAGGAGGCCGTGGAAGAATTCTTCGCGGCGGAGAAGCCGGAGTATGTGTTTCTTGCAGCAGCGAAAGTCGGAGGCATTATCGCCAATCAGAGCGCGTTGGCCGATTTCATGTACGGCAATATGATTCTAGAGATGAATGTGATTCATTCTGCATGGCAGAACGGCTGTAAGAAACTAGAATTCCTGGGTTCTTCCTGCATCTACCCGCGTATGGCGCCTCAGCCGATGAAAGAAAGTTGTCTTCTGACTTCTGAATTGGAGAAGACTAACGAAGCGTATGCATTGGCGAAGATTTCAGGGCTGAAGTATTGTGAATTTTTGAACAAGCAGTATGGCACGGATTATATTTCTGTTATGCCCACCAATCTTTATGGGCCTAATGATAATTATCATCCTACCCACAGTCATGTCCTTCCGGCGCTGATCAGGCGTTTTCATGAGGCGAAGGTGAATGGACTGAATGAAGTGACCTGCTGGGGTGATGGTTCTCCGCTGCGTGAATTTTTGTATGTGGACGATCTGGCGAATCTTTGCGTGTTCCTTATGAATAATTATAGCGGTGATGAGACAGTCAATGCAGGTACCGGCAAAGAGCTGACCATCAAGGAACTGACGGAACTGGTAGCTAAAGTTGTGGGCTATGAAGGCGAGATCAAGTGGGATACCAGTAAGCCTAACGGGACGCCCCGGAAGCTGCTTGACGTCTCCAAGGCGGCAGCGCTTGGCTGGACTTATATGACGGAACTGGAAGATGGAATTCGTCTCTCCTACGAGGATTTTCTGAACAATCCGATGCGTGCCGAGAGATAATAGCAGCTACTAAGCTGTTGTGGTTCTTTGCAGATTTACGGTTATAGAAAGGGCAAGGATATACAGAAGTTATGTACCACAGAAAATCAAGACTACAGAGCTTACTTATATTGGCGCTGGACTGTATCTGTATTACAGTCAGCCTGATTCTCGCCAATTATATACGGAGTGGCAACCCTTTTCACAGCGATAATGAGCGTATGGATTTCGGGCTGCTTCTTGTGGCGTGCCTGACGGTTTTTCTTGCTATGAATCTGCTCCGCAACATGAATCGGAACATGTTCCTGAGAGGCCCTCTGCATGAGATGGTGTATATTGTGCGGAATAATGCATTCATGTTCTCGGGGGCGGCCGTGATTCTGTATTTTCTGAATGTGCTGGATGCCTATTCCAGACTGGCTTTTTTCTATTTTCTTGTGATCGACTGCGGTTTAATGCTTGCAGTACACCAGCTTTGGAAAAAGGTATTGCCCTTTTTATATAAGAGATTTGGAGAGACAAGAAAACTCCTGGTGGTGACGGATAGCAATTTTTCTGCAGAACTGGTGCAGGACCTGAAAAACATAAGGGATTTCAGCTATGAGCTCACTGGAATCGTGCTTCTGGATGGGGCAGATGGAGAGGAATATGAAGGAATCCCGATTGTTTCCGATGGAAAAGGTCTGACAGATTACTGTAAAGGTGCTTCGCTGGACGAAGTAATTATTGCGGTGGGAAACGAGAGGAAAAAAGAAATTCTGGCAGAGATGGAAATCCTGGCAGAGATGGGGATTACCATCCATTATCAGATACCGGTGCCGGATTTGCATGGTGCCAGGCAAAAGGAATTGTCAAGATTCGGACGCTTTCACACGGTTACTTATGCGAACAAAGTGGCTCCGGTAGGGCAGCTTGTGTTGAAGCGTGTGATGGATATATGTGGGGCGCTTGTGGGATGTGTCATCCTTTTGGTGATTACGATCATTATGGGGCCGTTGATTAAGCTGGAATCACCGGGACCGATTTTTTTCTCCCAGAAAAGGGTAGGGCGCAACGGGCGGATTTTCAAGATGTACAAGTTCCGGTCCATGTATGCGGACGCGGAGGAACGCAAGCAGGAACTGATGAAACAGAATGAGATGAACGGTTTGATGTTTAAGATAGAGAATGATCCCAGAATTACGAAAATCGGCCATTTTATGCGTAAGACAAGCCTGGATGAGTTTCCCCAGTTTATCAATATCCTGAAGAGCGATATGTCGCTGGTGGGAACGCGGCCGCCGACGCTGGACGAGTTCGCCCAGTACAGCCCGTATCATAAGAAACGTCTCAGCTTCCGCCCGGGCCTGACCGGCATGTGGCAGGTAGGCGGAAGAAGCGACATTACAGACTTCGAAGAAATTGTCAAATTGGATGTGGAGTATATTGATAATTGGTCTTTTATGCTGGATGTAAAGATCCTGCTTAAGACTGTTCTTGAAGTGTTCAAGGGGAGCGGGGCGAAATAAGCATTAAGCCCTCAATACGCTGTGATTGTCAA
>CAYXKS010000209.1:2764-6410 GCA_964465725.1 uncultured Bacteroides sp.
TACTTTGTAATTGTCAAAGTAATTTATTGACTTCACGGTCATAAGTGAGAATTCCGTTCACCTCTTCTTCCACATCGGACAATTGTGTATAGACACTCGCGCATAATCCGTCGGGAATCTGTGCGGTTACCTTCTGCATCCGGTCGTTATATGCCTTTTTCAGGCTGGCGGCATCCTTGAAGGTGCCGTATCCGTATAGTTTGTCACAGGAGCTGTGGTCAGGAATCCGCAGGGAATAGCCGCCGAACTCCGATAAAACGGTGGCGCGTTTCGATTCCGGAGCAAACTTCATCTTGAAGAAATAGTGGTGAATACTCTGTAAATGTCCGCCGCTTTGATCGAACCAGCCGCTGGCCTGATCGATCAGGCGGCTGTTGTCGCATTTTTCTGCAATTCGTGTAATCTCCTGGGCATGGAACTGTCCCCAACCCTCATTAAAAATCACCCATACGGCGATGCTGGGATGTCCCTTTAACAGACGGATCGTCTCTTTCATTTCCAACACAAACTCCCGTCGGCCCTTCTGATGGGTGCGGGATAACAGACGCAGACAAGTGTCGGGGATTTTCCAGTGGTTCCTGGACAGTAAGGTGGCGGCATAGGTGACAAACCAATGTTTGTAGGCAGTGCCTCCGTTTACCATATCCTGCCATACGATCATGCCCAGTCGGTCACAATGGTAGTACCATCGCTGGGGTTCGATCTTGATATGCTTCCGGAGCATATTGAATCCCATCTTCTTCATTTCCATAATATCAAATATGTAGGCTTCGTCCGAAGGAGCCGTATATAGGCCGTCAGGCCAATAACCCTGGTCGAGCACACCGTTCTGGAATTGTATCTGCCCGTTCAGTAATATACGGGGAATGCCGATCTGGTCAGCCGCGATCTTAAAACTTCGCAGTGCGAAATAGCTGGTAACCACATCTTTACCCATAGAGACCGTAAAATAGTACAGATACGGTTCGTCACACGTCCATGGCCGGATAGTGGGCAGGGAGATTTCCAGATTATGGTTGGTATGGCCGGTAAATTCGGCGATTGTTCCCAGACTGCTTATAGGTGACTGTATATGAACTGCTGAGGAGCAAATCGTTTCTGAGAAAGAAATTGCCGCTGAAGCAAAAGATGATTCACAATTTACTGTAGCAGATTCAGCGTACGCTTCTGAACTATTATATAGTGCAGGTTCTTTAATCCGGATTGTAACCGGCAGATCAGAGGAAGCGCGGATTGAAATCCGGACCAGTCCCTGTTCCAAATCAGGCTCGGTCACGATCTCCTCTATATAGTCTGCGGGAACGTATTCCATCCAGACGGTCTGCCAGATACCGCTTTGCGCCGTATAGAACATACCTCCACGTTTCAGTTTCTGTTTGCCTTTTGCATGATAAGAGGTGTCGCTGAGATCGCGCACAGCGAGTACAAGTTCCCATTCGTCTATTGTAGCGGCTGTGGGCTCAAGAGTATTGTTATATTCGGTTTTGCCGTGGTCAATCTCACTTTTATTAGTCCTACCGGAATCAGATGTAAGTGAATGGAATTGCTGTGTCAGTACTTCCGGGCGGCATGCCGTAATATCTGCCGAGAAGGGAAGATAGCCACCGGTATGTCGGGCTGCTTCCTTTCCATTGACATATACCCGACATGCCTGGTCTACCGCACCGAAATGCAGGATCAGCCGATAGCCTGACTCCAGCTTGTTGGCGTCCACAGAAAGTTTCGTGCGGTACCATAGATATTCATCCGGCATGAGCTGTCTGCCGACACCGGACAAGGCGCTTTCCGGTGAAAAGGGTACCAGGATTCGCCCATCGTAGTGCTGTGGTTTCTGGAATTTTTTGGTTATGGCATATTCCCAGTAGCCGTTCAGATTTATATAGCTTTTTCTCTGCAGAAGCGGGCGAGGGTACTCCTGATGAACATGCTCGCTGTCAAGCTCTCTTCCCCAACGGGTGTATAATTGTTTCATTTGCATTCCTTCTTTCTGATATTTAGGAATTTCCGTAGGATAATATACGCGGCTTGGTTCTGATTATGTCTGACGTTATGGTGCCGGGCAGAGAGATTTCAACATAACGACTTTTAACCTTAATACCTTATCCGGCGAAAATAGTGGAATGGAGATTAATATTAATATGATTAAAGTGGATCATAGCCGCATGTTCTGTGAAGCAAATTGCTGCTATTCCACAATATTTTGTATCCATACACCCTTTTTCACAAGTATAAATCCTATGATACATTTAATAATATCACCAACCTGCACGAGAATAAAGACTGTGGTGACAGGAAGTGCCGTAAACCGGCTTAAGGTGAATGCGATCGTCACGCTGACACACCAGATGAATACGCTGTCAAACAGGAAAGTGATGATCGTCTTTCCGCCAGAGCGGAGCGTGAAGTAGGAGGCATGCAGGAAAGCGTTCTGTGGCATGAATACTGCAGAGATCATAATAAAATGCTTGGCCAGTTCGCGCACATCAGCTTCCGTATTGTACAGCATCGGGAAATAGGGTGCCAACACCAGCATTACCAGTGCGACGCAGGTACAGCAGAAGACGGAAAAAGCGATCATTTTATTATCCTGATCGCGGGCTTCGGCCATCCTGCCAGCCCCCAGCAACTGTCCTACGATAATGGCCACGGAATCACCCAGGGCGATAAATACGATATTGAATACATTGTTGATCGTGCTGGAGATGTTCTGGGCAGCAATTACGTTTAGACCGCGGACCGAATAACACTGTGATAACATTGCCATACCGGCAGCCCATAGGGTTTCGTTCAAAAGCAGTGGCGTTCCCTTGATCAGGATCTTTTTGACTAGGTGACCGGGAACTTTCAGCGTGGAGTACAGACCCTCGACAAAAGGATTTTGTTCCTCATGTCGGTGTGTGTGGATCAGTATGATTGCCGCCTCCGCATAACGGGAAACGATCGTAGCGATGGCCGCACCCTGTACGCCAAGTGCAGGAGCGCCAAATTTTCCATATATTAATATGTAGTTCAGTACCAGATTGATACATACCGCGACAATGCCCGCTTTCATAGGCAGCATTGTCTGGCCACACTCACGCAGCGTACTGGAATAAACCTGCACCATCATAAAAGGCGGCAGGCCGGCAAGCATGATCCATAAATACTGTCTGCCGTAATGCAGGGTAGCGGCGGCACTCTCAGCGGTTCCGTCCCCCTGCAGATAAAGCCGGATCAACTGGTCACCCGAAGTCAGAAAAAGTGCGGTGGTGAACAGTGTGATCACAGCGACGATCCATATTTTAAAGCGGACAGTCTGTCGGATACCCTCATGATTCTTCTGCCCGAAATATTGCGCCGTAAAGATACCTGCGCCGGAGACTCCGCCAAACAGGCACAGATTGTATACAAAGATTAATTGGTTGACAATAGCAACGCCGGACATCGGCTCCGTACCAACTCGGCCGATCATGATATTATCCAGAAGACTCACAAAATTCGTGATACCATTCTGTATCATAATGGGCACAGCGATGGCAAGCACCATCTTATAGAAAGCCTTGTCCCCGATGAATTTGCGAAGGAAGCCGGATTTGGAAGTTGATGTTGTTGCGTTTGTTTCTGTGGTTCTCATGGTGAGGTAGATCCTTTCTATTACAATATATTT
>CAYXKS010000210.1:0-1739 GCA_964465725.1 uncultured Bacteroides sp.
ATACAGTTAACCCCTGTCTCAATAGCCGTTCTGCGGATCAGGAAACCATCCCTGTTCTTATCCCGTCCCTGTGTAGGCGTATCGATAACCAAATCAATCTTATGCCCCAGAATCAAATCCATAACCGTGGGCGATTCCTGATGGATCTTGTTTACTTTTCTTGCTTTTACGCCCGCTTCTCTCAATGCCGCCGCCGTACTTCTCGTCGCATAGATAATATATCCCAGCTTCTCAAAACGGCGCGCCACCTCGATTGCCTCTCCTTTATCCGCATCTTTTACCGTGATAATCATCTGTTTGTGTTTCGGCAGGTTCACTCCCGCACCGAGAAACGCCTTGTATAGCGCCTCGTTGAAGGTCGTTGCAATACCAAGACACTCACCTGTAGATTTCATCTCCGGCCCCAGGCTGATCTCCGCGCCCCGAATCTTTTCAAAAGAGAATACCGGCATCTTAATGGCAAAATAATCCGCCGCAGGCTGCAGGCCCGGCTCATAGCCCAAGTCGCGGATCTTCTTTCCGATAATCACCTCGGTCGCCAGGTCAACGATAGGGATACCCGTCACCTTACTGATATAAGGTACGGTACGGGAAGATCTCGGATTCACCTCTATCACATAAACCTCGTCGCCCATGGCAATAAACTGGATATTAATCAGGCCAATCACATGAAGCGCTTTCGCTAACCTTCTGGAATACTCCGCAATCGTCTCCTTCACTTTATCGCTGACCGTGGGCGCCGGATAGACCGAAATGCTGTCCCCGGAATGAACTCCTGTCCTCTCGATATGCTCCATAATACCCGGAATCAGAATATCCGTGCCGTCACATACCGCATCCACTTCCAATTCTTTACCCTGCAGGTATTTATCCACCAGAATCGGATGATCCTGCTCATAACGGTTGATCACCGCCATAAATTCTTCAATTTCCTGATCGGACAGCGCAATCTGCATTCCCTGTCCGCCCAGCACATAGGAGGGACGCACCAGTACAGGATATCCCAGCCTGTTAGCCACTGCTTTGGCTTCCTCGGCGGTGTACACCGTACCGCCTGCCGCCCTCGGAATCTGTGTCTCTTCCAGTATCTTGTCAAAAAGTTCTCTGTCCTCGGCAGCGTCCACATCTTCAGCCTTCGTCCCTAAAATGGGCACTCCCATCTTCATCAGGCTCTCCGTCAGCTTGATCGCCGTCTGCCCGCCGAACTGCACGACTGCTCCGTCCGGTTTCTCCACATTAACGATATTCTCCACATCCTCCGGCGTCAACGGCTCGAAATAGAGCTTATCCGCTATGTCAAAGTCGGTGCTGACCGTCTCCGGGTTGTTATTGATGATGATCGTCTCATAACCTTCTCTCGCAAAAGCCCAGGTTGCATGTACGGAACAATAGTCAAACTCGATTCCCTGCCCAATCCGAATCGGCCCCGAGCCGAGAACCAATACCTTTTTCTTCGGATGGGTCTCCTCCACCTCCGTCTCGGAACCGAATACGGAATAGTAATAAGGCGTGCTGGCCGCAAACTCAGCCGCGCAGGTATCCACCATCTTAAATGCCGCCACGATACCGTTGTCATAGCGCATCTTCTTGATTTCTTCTTCCGTTCTGCCGGTCAGTCTCGCAATTACATTGTCGGGGAACTCGATTCTCTTGGCCTCTTTCAACAGTTCCACCGTCAGCGGTCCTTTCTCCAGCGCATCTTCCATCTCGGTCAGAATAGCGATCTTATCGATAAACCA
>CAYXKS010000210.1:1839-3009 GCA_964465725.1 uncultured Bacteroides sp.
AGCGTCCGCTTCGCCGTGATAAATTTATCAAAAGGAAGTCTTGGGATTTTGACTACACAATAATCCAGTGTGGGTTCAAAACTCGCATAAGTCTTGCCTGTGATCGCATTCTTAATCTCATCCAGAGTATATCCCAGAGCGATCTTGGCCGCAACCTTGGCGATCGGATATCCTGTGGCCTTGGAAGCAAGCGCTGAGGAACGGCTCACACGAGGGTTTACCTCAATAACACAATACTCAAAGCTGGTGGGATGCAGGGCGAACTGTACATTGCATCCACCTGTGATTCCCAGTTCATTGATGATGTTAAGCGCAGAACTTCGTAACATCTGGTATTCTTTGTCGCCGAGTGTCTGGGACGGCGCCACCACGATACTGTCTCCGGTATGCACTCCCACCGGATCAATGTTCTCCATATTACATACGGTGATGCAGTTACCCGCACCGTCGCGCATCACTTCATACTCGATTTCTTTCCAGCCCGCGATGCAGCGCTCCACCAGGACCTGCCCCACCCTGGACAGGCGCAATCCATTGGCAAGGATCTCCTCCAACTCTATTTGGTTGTGAGCGATACCACCGCCGGAACCTCCCAGCGTGTAGGCAGGACGAAGCACCACCGGATAACCAATCTTTCCCGCAAAAGCCACTCCGTCCTCGATATTCTCTACCACGAGAGAGGGAGCGCATGGCTCACCGATCTTCTCCATCGTCTCCTTGAATTCCAGACGGTCCTCCGCCTTCCTGATGGTTTTCGCCGTCGTACCGAGCAGGGTAACTCCATGCGCTTCCAGGAATCCGGACTCATCCAGTTCCATACCAAGATTGAGTCCTGCCTGTCCGCCCATGTTCGGAAGCAGACTGTCCGGTTTCTCTTTAAGAATGATCTCTTCCAGAACGTTAACTGTCAAGGGTTCAATATATACTTTATCCGCAATATCTCCGTCGGTCATGATCGTAGCCGGATTGGAGTTTACCAGAATGACTTCCATTCCCTCTTCTTTCAGGGAACGGCAAGCCTGTGTCCCCGCATAGTCAAACTCCGCCGCCTGCCCGATCACAATAGGCCCCGACCCGATTACAAGTACTCTCTTCACATTTGGATTCTTAGGCATCTTCTACCTCCGTTATCTGTGCTTTCCATATATAATCATTTCCAACCATAATCCT
>CAYXKS010000210.1:3109-6372 GCA_964465725.1 uncultured Bacteroides sp.
CTTCTACCTCCGTTATCTGTGCTTTCCATATATAATCATTTCCAACCATAATCCTTCCAGACATGAAAGTTATACTTAGGCTGTGTTCTTTACAGCCTTAGCACAACTTCATGTCTTTTTCATCATGACTATAAATCTCTCAAACAAATCCCCCGAATCCTGCGGCCCCGGACATGCTTCCGGATGAAACTGCACCGTAAAAATATTCTTGCCCGTATAGGAAAGCCCTTCATTCGTTCCGTCATTGACATTGATAAACGCCGGGACGGCCACTTTCGGATCAAGTTTCTCCGTATCCACCACATAACCGTGATTCTGAGAAGAAATGTAGACTCTTCCCGTCTCCAAATCCTTTACCGGGTGGTTGCCCCCTCTGTGCCCGTACTTCATTTTGTAAGTATCTGCCCCTGTGGCAAGCGCCATCAGCTGATGTCCGAGACAGATCGCAAATATTGTAATATCCGAATCATACAGCTTCTTAATCTCTGTTATGATCTCTGTGCATTCTTTGGGATCGCCCGGCCCATTGCTCAGCATAATGCCATCCGGTTTCGCATCGATAATCTCCTGTGCCCTGGTAAAAGCCGGATAAACCGTCACCTCGCATCCTCTAGCCGCCAGAGATCGCGCAATATTAGCCTTCGCGCCCAAATCAAGCAGCGCGACTTTCAATCCTTTTCCGCTCAATTCGCGAACCATGCTGGGTTTCTTCTCTCTTATTCCATTCTCATATTCTGCTCTCTTAAACTGGGAACTTCCGGAAATCGGACCGTTATCTGATAACGCCTGTGCGGCAGACAACGTATATTTCTCCCGACAGGTTACGATATCGACTACCTTGCCGGTCGTATACGCCTTTAATATAGGAAGAATCTCTTCCAGATCATAATTCTCATTCGTGGTAATCATACCGTTCATGGTACCCTTTTCACGAAGAAGCTTAGTGAGCGCCCTCGTGTCAATCCCGGCGATACCGGGGACACCATTCTCCTCCAGGAACTCCTGAATCGTCATATCACACCTGAAGTTGCTGGGTATCCGGCTCAGTTCCCTGACAATAAGCCCGTCCGGCCATGGTTTCCTGGACTCCATATCGTCCTTACAAATACCATAATTGCCGATCAGCGGATACGTCATACAGACTGCCTGTCCGGCATAAGACGGATCTGTCAGCACTTCCAGATATCCTGCCATCGACGTGTTAAATACAATCTCACTGATGATCTCCTTCTGTGCACCGATATGTGTGCCTTCAAAAAGAGTACCATCCTCCAAAATTAAGAAAGCCTTCATTCTGTCACCCGTTTCCTCTCAAGCAATCCCTCACATAATCGTCTCATTATAGCACAGTCATCAGATGCATTCAATCACAAAATCAATGAATCCACAGAAATGAATCCACGGAAACAAAGGATGAACCAATGTCATTTAGTTATGCCGGACGCGCATGTCATTGTGTATTGGCTTAACTAAATGACATTGAAGTCTGAACTGCTGCGAAGCAAAAATTCAGGAAATACATCAGCTCATATAAGCCTGTGTATCCCCTGTTCAGGACAATCTATCTCCTGGATGCTCCAGAAATCCCATTCGTGTGCCCCCGACACTTCCACATAAGTCACATCATAACCAAGATCCTTCAGATATTTCTGCAGATCCTGGTTCTTTGAGCGCAGAATATGTATTACATTTACTTGCATCCAGAACACAATAGTGCTATAATTACCACAATTTTAATACGAAGGGAGAAAAATCTATGGCATTAGCAACCATAACTGCACGAGTAGATGAAAAAGACAAAGCCAGCTTTGACTCCTTCTGCTCCAATGTCGGACTAAATACTTCTACCGCAATCAATCTGTTTGTGAAAGCAGTTTTACGCGAGAACCGCATCCCATTTGAGATTACACAGGCTCCTGACCCATTTTTTTCGGAGACAAACATGGCCTACGTCAAAAAATCCGTCCAGGAACTAAAAGCTGGGAAAGGGACCGCACATGAGCTGATCGCGGTGGAAGATGAGTGAGAAAATATGGTCAGATGATGCTTGGGACGACTACCTCTACTGGCAAACACAAGATAAAAAAACATGGTGTTAGTCAGTAAATGGGGTGATGTCTCAAATAGGCTCTTATTTTAGTGGTAGTATAACAGACAAAGAACGGGATATCACCCCATTATCTGACTAACGCCATATTTTTTTAGAGGATCAAAATATGATGGCCTTGAAATAATTTAATTTCCTCGAATTTGGGGGAATTAAATCACTAAAGTTTAGGGCTGTATTCTATTTCCATTATAGGTACTTAAAATATATCATTGAATATAATGTGAGGCAAATCTTATGGGAAAATCAGTATGGGAAAATGTGAGAAGAGAAGATATAATAGCGGCAATTAGAAAATTTGACGAAGAAAAAATTAGTTATCGACGTGGTGAATACTATTTATTATTTGAGGGTAATTTGTATCCATCAAAATACATAAGAAGAAAGGCTTATAGAGAAGTTTACCCAGAAGGAGAAATCCCTAAATTTTATGGAGGAAAGACGGATACAGTCCCTTTTTTTGAAAACAGAAATTTTGAAATATGTCCAATCAGCAAAGGTACATATATACCTGAGGAGGCTGAAGATTTAAAATTAAAAGAACAAATGAATTTGATTGATGATGATTTTACAACTTCATATGATGTACCAATAGGACGACCTAAAAAAGCAGAAACACATAAACAATCTTATGAAAGAAATCCTAAAATAGCTAAACTTGCATTAAAAAAATCGGAATATAAATGTGAAATTGATCCAAAACATATAACTTTTATTAGAAAGTCAGATGGAAAACCATATGTTGAACCGCATCACATAATACCTATGGCAAAACAAGACGATTTTAATTATTCACTTGATATTCCGCAGAATATAGTTTCTCTATGTAGCAATTGTCATAATGAAGTACATTATGGAATAAATGGAAAATCATTAATAAAAAAAATATTTGAAAAAAGAAAAAATGAATTAAGGAACATGTGTATAGAAATTACATTAGAGGAATTGTTGTCTTATTATTGATAACTGTTTTGAATGTTATCGCAATGGAGATCATAAAGCTAGGAGGAACATGATTTTGAGAAAATATTAAGATTCTAAAATTATTATGTTTTATCTCACTCGAAAAAACAGATTAATTTTCTGTACAAAAAATAAAACATATATACGTTAAATTCCCAAGTTTTGGGACTAACTAATATGATTTAGCATCCCA
>CAYXKS010000211.1:0-6336 GCA_964465725.1 uncultured Bacteroides sp.
CGGATGTCCTCTGCTTGGCGGCGAGTTGAGACTGGAAGGTTTTACAGAATCCCTGGAGGAGGAACCGTCTGCGGAAGAATGTGCGAATATGATGGAAGAGGCGGTGAAGCTGGCTAAGGAGGCAGATACGGTAGTGCTTGCACTGGGCGAGCACAGGCTGCAGTCCGGTGAAGCGACCAGCAATGCCACGATACAGATCCCGAAGATTCAGATGGAGCTGTTCCGAAGAGTCTGTGAAGTGAATAACCGGGTTGTCGTGGTGCTGTTTTCGGGCCGTCCGCTGGATATCAGAGAAATTTCCGGGAAAGCGCAGGCTGTTTTACTGGTATGGATGCCCGGAACGGAAGGCGCGAGGGCGATTGTGGATGTACTTTCGGGAGAATACAATCCCAGCGGTAAGCTGCCTATGAGTTTCCCTTACTGCGTTGGACAGGTTCCGGTTCATTATAATGAATATTCCACAGGACGACCTCATGTAGAAGGGAAGGATAAGGACAGGTTCCGCTCGAAATATCTGGATATTCCCAATGAGCCGCTCTATCCGTTTGGATATGGTATGAGTTACACCAAATTCGAAATTTCTCCCGTGGAGATTGACAAGGAGAATATGACGAGTGAGGAAACGCTTCATGTTTCGGTGCGTGTGAAGAACGTGGGAGAGGTGACCGGCACAGAAACCTTGCAGATGTATATTCATGATATCGCGGCGAGCGTGGTCAGGCCGGTGAAAGAACTGAAGGGATTCAAGAAGGTGACGTTAGATCCAGGACAGGAAGAGAAAGTTACCTTCGAGGTTGGAGACAGCCAGCTTAGATTCCTGACAGAGAACGACAGATGGGAAAGCGAACCGGGAGAATTTGAGGTGTTTGTCGGAGCGGACAGCAGTACGGTGAATGGAGTGAAGTTCTGGCTCAAATAGGAAATAGGAAAGAACATTTGAGAGCCGGAGCGATGAGGAAGACGGATTTCCTGTCTGGAACAGGTGAAAAGTGAAATAGAAGATATGTGATTATGATACAGCGCTTAGACAGGAGACGGTTTAGGCGCTGTGTTGTTGGTATGATGAATGATTGTGATGGAGAGTTTACTATGGAAAGGATTTTGGTAGTGGAGGACGACCTTGCACTCAGCACGGGATTGTGTTTTGAACTGGATGCCGCCGGTTATGCTACGCAGGCGGCGTACAATTGCAGAAAGGCGGAATATCTCGTGGAGCAGGAAAAATTTGCTCTTGTGATATTGGATGTGAATCTTCCGGATGGGAGCGGATTTGAACTTTGCCGGATCATTAAGAACTGTTGTCCTGAGCTGCCGGTCATATTTCTCACGGCGAACGATCTGGAAGACGATATGTTAAACGGTTATAATCTTGGAGCGGAAGATTATGTCACGAAACCTTTTCGTATGCCGATTTTGTTAAAAAAGGTGGAGGTGGCGCTTCGCCGGGGTGGTGCTTTTACGGGAAAGCAGAAAGAGGAAGAGTGCTACAGAGATGATTTTCTGCAGATAGATTTCGGGGCATTGTCTGCTGTGCGCGGCGGTGAGAAGCTGTCGATCACGCCTAACGAGTATAAGCTGCTGCGGGTGCTTGTGGCCAATGCGGGCAATGTTGTCACAAGGAGGATGCTGCTGGAGAAACTTTGGGATTGCGACGGAAATTTTATTGACGATCATACGCTGACGGTGACGATGAACAGGCTGCGGGCGAAGATTGAGGACGAGGCGCATGTCTATATCAAGACGGTGCGCGGGATGGGGTATATATGGGAGAAAGAGTAGACAGAGTGGTCCGCGGGGGTGTGATCCTGGCGGGAGCGGTTTTGTTCGGTTGTTTTGTGTATGTGGTGTGGGGATGGGTCCCGCGGACAGATATCAGATATGCGCTGATGGGGCTGTGCGGCGGATTGTGTCTGCTGGCACTGTTCTGGGGAGTCTGGCAGAGGCGACAGCTCTGCGGTTTCGCGGATGAGCTGTGCAGAACGCTGGATGATTTGATTGCGGAGCGGAAGCCGGAAGAGTATTTTCCTTATGAGGATACCTTGACAGCAAGGATACAGGGAAAATTCATGCAGTACTATGATCTGATGAGCGAGGGACGAAGAGAGAGCAGACAGGACAAGCAGGTAATCCAGGAACTGGTATCTGACATATCTCATCAGGTCAAGACACCGATTGCGAATTTACAGATGTTTATGGGTATCTTACAGTCTCATGCTTTGAGTGAAGATAAGCGGACGGAGTTCTTGTGCACGATGGAAGGGCAGATCAATAAACTGGATTTTCTGCTGCAGTCTTTGATTAAAATGTCACGGCTGGAGACGGGGACATTTGTACTTCATGTGGAGAGAACCAATCTGTATGACACGATTGCACAGGCACTGAACGGGATATGGGCCAGAGCGGAGGCGAAAGATATCCGGTTGTCGGTAGAATGTGACGATACTGTCACTGCCAGACACGATGTGAAATGGACGGCGGAGGCATTGGGGAATATTCTGGATAATGCAGTCAAATATACACAGGCAGGCGGCAGCATCCGGATCAGCGTCCGCCCGTGGCAGTTCTATACCCGCGTGGATATCGAGGATACCGGTATCGGTATATCGGAAGAGCAGTATAACGAGGTATTCAAACGCTTTTGGCGGAGCGAGGAAGTGGCGGGGCAGGAAGGAGTTGGCTTGGGGCTTTACCTGGCGCAGGAGATTGTCACCAGGCAGAGAGGATATGTGAGCGTGAAGTCGGTAGTGGGGGAAGGAACGACGTTTTCTGTGTATTTGCTGACTTAGGGATGTGCGGCAGCGGTATAAAAACAGATCAGATGATTTCTGTGGTTTAAGTTTAAGAAAATCTATGTATTACTCTCTATTTGTGATAAGATCAGGAGATGTTGAAAAAGTCTCCCATAATGGAAGTGTTTTATGCAGAAAATATTCCCGATTTAATCACGCTGCATGGCAGCAGAGGAGGTTTAACTATGAGGATTAATAATCCATTGTTTCACGCTGATATGCCCGATCCGGATGTTATTCGGGTCGGTGAGGATTTCTATATGGTATCCACGACGATGTTTTATATGCCAGCAGCGCCTGTTTTAAAGTCAAAAGATTTGCTGCACTGGGAAATCGTCTCTTATATCTGCACGGAGATTGCAGGCAATGATATTTATCAGTTGAAAAACGGCAGACATGCATACGGAAAAGGACAGTGGGCCACCAGTCTGATGTACAGAGAGGGAAGGTTTTATGCCTGCTTTGTCTGTCATGATATGAAGAAGACTTATTTGTTTTCTACGGATGATATCGAGAAGAGTGATTGGGACAGAACAGAATTGGACGGTGTCTATCATGACATGTCTTTTCTGTGCTGGGAGGAGCGCGTATATTTGGTTTATGGAAACGGTGAAATCAGACTGGTGGAATTGAAGAAGGATTTCACCGGAATTGTAGAACAGTCGGACCGCCTGCTCTTTCAAACACCGTCGGAGGGGATGCGCCTGCGCTGTGAGGGATGCAGGGCGTATGTGAAAGACGGATGGATTTATCTTCTGTTCATCGAATGGCCCGCGGATACGGAAGAAGAAACGGGAATACGCAGGGAAGTCTGCTATCGTTCCAGGAATCTCTTCGGGCCCTATGAGCGCAGGATCGTTTTGCAGGATGACCTGTGGCTTCCAGGCAGTGGGATTGCACAGGGAGCGCTTTTTGACGATATGTATGGCAACTGGTATGCGATGATGTTCCAGGACAGCCGTGCTGTCGGGCGGGTACCCTTTCTGATGCCGGTCAGTTGGGTCGAGGCGTGGCCGGTGATCGGGACAGATGGAAAGGTGCCAGAGAGTATAGAGGTTCCTTTCAGGGAGGCGGCTACGGAGGAGATCATACAGAGCGACAGCTTTAGTCACACCGAAAATATGCTGAAAAAAGAATGGCAGTGGAATCATGCGCCGGACAATATCGCCTGGTCTTATACGGAGCGGCCAGGGTATCTGCGGCTGAAGAACAGGAGCAGGGCGAAGGATCTGTTCCATGCGAGAAATACCCTGACACAGAGAACCAGCGCGCCTTATTGTGAATTTACCGTCAGCTTGGAATGTGCCGGCATGGAGGACGGAGACTACGCCGGACTATGTGTTATGCAGGAGAAATGCGGACAGATCGGAATCCGCCAGAGAAATGGAAGACGAAGCATTGTGATGTTGTGCCGGGATGGCGAAAGGGCGCCGTTTGAGCTGACACGTACAGACGATCTGCGGGATCTGGAAGAATGGTACTCCGTGAAGGAATATGAACTTCCGTTTCATGCAGAGAGTATATGGCTGAGAATTGTCTTCCACTATGACAGCTGGGGAAGCGGAGAGGAGACAGCCGATTTTTTCTATAGCCTGGATGGGGTGCGGTTCTGTCGCCTTGGAGAGGAACTTGAATTGTTTTATTCCCTTTCCGTATTTGTAGGAGCACGGGTTGGAATCTTTTCTTACAATGATGAGAGGGATGATGGAGGTGTGGCGGATTTCAGAGATTTTACTATGAAAGTCAGAGACTTTCATAGCATGGATGGCCATGCGGCCCGCCAAGCGACAGGCTGAGCATGATGTAAGTTTACTGTGGTATTTGAGTGTGAATAAAGTTGCATATTGTCTCTGATAAAACATAGCCCCGTCGAACCTTATAAAACAATGGGAAGGACGGGGCATTTCAATAATTTATGACCTATTCCTGAAAAAAATAAATGTCAGTATAGAACTTCAATTTTACATTGATGTTCCTTTAAAGCTTTGTCGTAATTTATGCCTACGGCAAGTATTTTGGAGACCTTTTCTTTCTTCAAGGACAGACAGTATTCTTTATCCTTAATCTGCCTGATGGCATTTTCAGGAGTGCTGTCAGCTTTCAACTCTAAGATGATTCCCGGAAGGTCTTTTCTTCTGGGATAGAAGATGAAGTCGGCAAATCCTTTTCCACTTTTTTCTTCACGTTCGATTTTGTATCTATTTCTGGCGGAAAGGTATGCAAGGGTTACGACACAGGCGAGGCTGTTTTCGTCATTGTATTTCAGTATGGGTATCTCACTGTTGTGGATATTGTGAAGATACGAGACAACGACGTCGGCCTTTTGCTCCAGTGTAGCACTGAGTATTGCGTCTGAATTTCTGACGAGTTCTGCGACATATCCGAAATCATCATCTTTTAATGCTTTCTGGAATTCCAGCATTAATTCTTTGTTTGGAATACAGAGTTCTCCGTCGTAATATGACAGGAAACCATATACAATCATAGCCGCATAGATGTCTTCACGGTTGGAGGGGGCATCCTGGCCGGCGGTGTATTCATCCAGTATTTCTATATAGACCGGCATATGGTTGATCATCTTAATAACGTCATCACGTACGTCACCCAGGTTATATTTCAGGAAGAAGAGAACTTCATCCATTTTGCCTGTTTTTGTCCAATAACTTCGGCACTTTCCGTTGATCAATGCCAGGATGACTGATCGTGGATTATAGATTCTTGTGCCGTTGTCTGTAAGATATCCGTTGTACCACTCCGAGATATCATCCATGGTCAGGTTCGATTGTTTTCTGCAGAGCGTGGCTACTTCCTCTTCGGTGAATCCAAAATATTCATCGAAGAGGGAATCATTGAGCATGGTATATTCGTCGAACATATTTAATGCAGAACCAGCACTGTATTTTTTAATCGGCAGGACGCCTGTCATATAAGCCAGTGCCACGTAAGGGCGGTCTTTCAGGAGATATCTCAGGAATTCGAGAAAATCGCTGTGATTTTCTTTGTAGAGATCATGGCTGAAAATATAATCCCACTCATCGATAAAGAAAATAAATTCATCCCCTGTAACGGTCAAAAGGTCAGGCAGGCTGCGGAATTCTTCAACTTTAAGATCAGGATAGAGTTCCTGTAGATCGTCTTTGAGTGTTTCCTTTATTAATGTAATATAATCGTCATAAGTGTTGCCAGTGTCAGGAAGGCAGTTCAGGTTCAGATTGATAATATTGTATTTGTTTAAATGGGTATTATAATTCGTGCAGCCGCTGATTTGGAGGTGATCAAATATCGGTGCCGAAGGATAGAGCTTCCCATAATATGCTCCAAGCATATTCAATACGGACGTCTTTCCAAAACGACGGGGTTTTGTAATGCACAGGAAACGATTTTTTGTGTGAATACGTTCATTTACCTTTTCAATCATCCGGGATTTATCTACAAAATAGGTATCATGGCTGAGCATTTCGAAATCCTTGACAGGCGTATTTGTATTGATACAGATTGCCATGTTCTGATCACCTCCGTACTTTCCTATTGAACTTATTCTATCATA
>CAYXKS010000212.1:0-6316 GCA_964465725.1 uncultured Bacteroides sp.
GTCAGTTTCTGTGTACAGGACGGCGAGTTCATCGCCATTATGGGCGCATCCGGCAGCGGTAAGACCACACTTCTCAACTGCATTTCCACCATCGACACCGTCAGTTCGGGCAGAATCTGTCTGGACGGCATTGATATCGCAGCTCTTCCTTCCGGCGAACTGGCAAGATTCAGAAGAGAACACCTGGGATTCGTATTTCAGGATTTCAATCTGCTCGACACACTCACAATAGAGGAAAACATCGGGCTTGCCCTCTCCCTGACCCACACCGCACCCGAATCCGTGCAGCGCAAGGTGCAGGATATTGCCGGCAAGCTGGGCATCACCGATATCTTAAATCAGTTTCCCTATCAAGTATCCGGCGGACAGAAGCAACGCGCCGCCTGCGCCCGTGCCATGGTGGCGGGCCAATCCCTGCTGCTGGCAGACGAACCCACAGGAGCCCTGGACTCCAAGGCATCCAAGAATCTTCTGGAAATCATGGTGCAGATGAACCAGTCCATGGGCGCGACCATCCTCATGGTCACTCACGACGCCTACAGCGCCAGCTATGCATCCCGGATTCTGTTTCTCAAGGATGGACGGCTGTTCAACGAACTAATCCGCGGCAATCGAAGCCGGTCAGTATTTTATCATGAAATACTGGACGTACTCGCCCTGTTGGGAGGTGATATCAGTGACGTTATCTGAACTTTCTATGCGCAATGCCAAGCGCCAGACCGGCGATTATCTGGTCTATTTCGTCACAATCATTATAGTTGCCTCGCTTCTCTATGCCTTCAATGGGCTGATTTTTTCTCCGGAAATCCAGAAATTATCCTATATGATGAAGTCACTGCCGATCACGCTCGTCCTTGCCAGTATCGCGGTTGTCTGCATCATAAGCTGGCTGGTACAGTACACGACGAACTTCATATTCACGAAGCGCAGCCGTGAATTCGGCACCTATATTCTGATCGGTCTGGAAAGCAAACAGGTGGCCCGCCTTTTCTTCCTGGAAAATCTGATTGTGGGAGCTTTTGCACTTTTGTTCGGAGTCCTTCTCGGTAATCTGGTCTTTCAGGCGCTGCGTGCCATTCTTATGGCCCTTTTCGGTGTACCGTATCGTTTTGCCTTTGATTTTTCCTTAAAGGCGGTGTGCCTGACACTATTCTATTTTGTGTTCATCTACCTGTTTGCACAGTTGAAAAGTCGAAGACAGATCCGTTCCATGAAAATATATGACCTGATCTATTTCGACCGTTTCAATGAGAATGCCGTTATTCAAAAAAGCAGTCGCCGCAGAAAGGTTTTCTCAGTCTCTATTGTCTTCGGGTTATTAGGCACGCTTCTTCTTATGACAAGAAACCTTCTGACCGGCATTCTGGGTTCCGTCTGCATTATTGTATTCCTTTACGGATTCTTTCTCAGCTTCTCATCTGGTGTTCCGGCCTGGTTCGAGAAGCGCCCCGGACATAAATATAAGGGACAGACTCTGCTGATCTTCCGCACGCTCTCCGCCAAGCTGAACACCATGGGAATCGTGATGGCTACAATTGCCTTACTGTTTACAGCCGTACAGATTTCCCAGGGAAGCGGCCTGATTTTCAGCGCCATTTTTGAAAGCCGAAAAAGCCAAGAGACAGCTTTTGATATTTTTATCTACACAGGACATCCCGAACGGAATTTCGACAATTATATAGAGTATATGGATTCCTCCGTCCCTGTAAGGGCATCTCTTTCTTACAGCATTTACCAGGGAACAGATTCCCATATAGCAGATTATCTGGAGACAAATATTGACTACTATCGCTGCTATCCTTATGACGCATGGATGAAATTCAGTGATTATGCAGCTCTCCGCACCATGCTGGGATATTCCGAGGTCTCACCGGCGCCCGGAGAATATCTCATTCACTGCAGACCCTACCTGAAAAATACCATAGAGAAATGCGCGGGACCGATTCAGGCCGGCAGCGCTACACTCTCTCCCGGCGGCTTTTATACGGAAGACTTCAATCAGGAACTGTGGGCATCCAACGGAAACGGATTTCTTCTTGTTCTGCCGGATGAAGTTGTCACAGCTTATCCTGTCAATCATAATCTGTATGCCGCCATGACAGAAAAACCGGTTGATGCAGTGCAAAGTGACGCTCTGCGCAGAATATGTGACAGCAATGAACCATATTATTCACTCTACACCAAGCCTCAGGTCATTGAAGAGTATGCCACCATGACGGCCATATTCGTCCTGCCCCTCTACTACCTGGCCCTGGTACTTACCATGACTGCCGCCACAATCCTGACGATCCAGCAGCTTTCCGAGACCGATCGATACCGGCGGCAGTTCCTGATGCTGCGCAAGTTGGGAATGGATCAGCGTGAAATGAACCGTGCACTGCGCCTTCAGTTTACCATCTATTATACCATGCCAGCCGTGCCGTCTCTGTTGATCAGTATTCCTGTGCTCTCAGATATGTGCCTCGCCACGGATCCTGGTGTCACCGAGGGATTCTTTCGGCCTGTAAATATTATTCTCATAACATTGGGGTTATTTTTTATGATTTATGCCATCTATATCGTGATGGCATATCACAGCCTAAAAAGGAATGTGCTCAGGCTTGAAGAGTAAAGATTTTTTATCAAAAACCCCGGGACCATCACGATCCCGGGGTTGTATTACTTATACAATACCCTGCGCCTTCATCGCCTCGGCTACCTTCAGGAAGCCTGCAATATTCGCACCAGCTACATAGTCGCCCTCCATACCATATTTCTTGGAAGCGGCATCCAGATTATGGAAGATATTAACCATAATACCCTGCAGTTTGGCATCTACTTCCTCGAATGTCCAAGATAATCTCTCAGAGTTCTGGCTCATCTCCAGTGCAGATGTGGCTACGCCGCCTGCATTTGACGCCTTGCCCGGGCAGAACAGTACGCCATTCTTCTGAAGATATTCGGTAGCTTCCAGCGTAGTAGGCATATTAGCGCCCTCGGCTACTGCGAAACATCCGCCAGCAACCAATGCCTTGGCATCTTCAAGATCCAGTTCGTTCTGTGTTGCACAAGGAAGAGCGATATCACATTTCACAGTCCATACGCCATGCTCTCCGGCTTTCTTCTCATGATACTCTGCACTCGGTCTTGCAGCCGCATACTCTGTCAAGCGGGCACGTTTAACTTCTTTCACTTCTTTCAGAAGCTCAACATCAATACCGTCAGCATCATAGATCCAGCCTGTGGAATCCGAACAGGTAACCGGCTTAGCTCCAAGCTGTTTAGCTTTCTGGATCGCATAAATCGCTACGTTTCCGGCACCGGAGACAGCGATCGTCTTACCCGCGATATCCTTACCGTTGCATTTTAACATCTCTTCTGTCAGATACAAGAGACCATAACCTGTTGCCTCTGTCCTTGCAAGAGAACCGCCATATGTCAATCCCTTACCGGTAAGTACACCCTCATACTGATTGCGGATTCTCTTGTACTGTCCAAACAGAAAGCCGATCTCACGTCCGCCAACACCGATATCGCCTGCCGGTACATCGGTATCCGCTCCAATATGTCTGTAGAGCTCTGTCATAAAGCTCTGGCAGAATGCCATAACTTCTCTATCGGATTTGCCCTTGGGATCGAAATCAGAACCGCCTTTGCCACCGCCAATCGGAAGACCTGTCAAAGAATTCTTAAAAATCTGCTCAAAACCCAGGAACTTGATAATACCAAGATTAACTGACGGATGGAATCTCAGGCCGCCCTTGTAAGGACCAATCGCACTGTTAAACTGTACACGGAATCCATTGTTCACCTGAACCTGTCCCTTGTCATCCACCCAGGGAACACGGAACTGTACGATTCTCTCCGGCATTGTCAGTCTTTCCAACAGCGCTTCCTTCCTGTATGACTCCTCATCTGCTTCGATTACCACACGAAGAGACTCCAAAACTTCTTTCACCGCTTGATGGAATTCCGGCTGTGCAGGATTCTTCGCTACTACCAGTTCATAAACCTCATCAACATATGACATAATGTATATCCTCCTTTAGTCTGTATATATAGTTAACGACATTAAAAATTTCGCGTCCTTGCAGAAGCTTCCGTAATATGGCTCCTGCAAAAGCAGGAAACAGAAATTTGTTATGGCGTTTACTATAACTCCACGTATCATTATAGTATGTGGAAAAAAAATCCACAATATAATTTATCACATTAACGTGTAAAAAATTGATTCACTTTCTTATATATTTTTTGGACATATTGTACAATGATACTGGAATTCAAATATACTTGTATACATTATTGGCAGGACCATTATGTTAGCATAAACGACATTAAAATTTCATCATAAATATTCCTTCAAACGCTCTATGTTTTTCTCCTCGAAATCCACAAGTTCCTGTGCCAGCTCGACCGCTGCGTCCGTTGCCAGGCTATTATGTTTCATTGCCTTCCACATACTGGTAATTCCCCTGTTGCTTCCCTGAATCATCATCTCCGCCAGATGTTCTTTGCTGACATTCAATGCCGTGTTCGCATGAATGCTTCCCTTGAGCATCATATCCGCAATCTGATTCCCGCGGTACACTTCGCCTCCGTTCTCCAGTATCTGGTCAAGCGCCTTGTTATGAATCTCCGAATACCGCAGTGACTGCCTGGACAGTTGAAGCGAAAATTCATCATCCCCTATTTTATCCAGGATCGTCTCGATGGCCGTCATTCCCATTTCCGTGTTGCGTTGTATTTCCTGTAGGATTTTCGCATCATCATGCTTCATAAAACACCTCCGAATTGAACAAAAGTGCGCTTCGCACTTTCCCATAAAACAAAAAAAGAGTATGAGACATTTCCCATACTCTTTATCATTACCACTATTTCATTATTTAATCACATAAACTATTCTGGTATCTACTCCACATAATCAGACTTCACATACGCTGTCTGGCCATTATACTTAATCTTGGTCCAGCCATCGGCCTGCTTCATGATTACATCTAACTTCTCGCCAATATAGGCTGTTCCCAGCTTCTCACCATTCTCGCTGGCAGACGCACGGACACGAACATTCTCCTTAACCGTAACTGTTCCTGTAGTCTGTGCCGGGCTGCTGTTATCAGGCTGGGACTGTTCGGATGATGTCTCAGGCTTAGGTTCATTATTCTCCGACGTCTCGCTGGCATCTGCCTGCTCCGTCTCGACAGGCTCCAAAAACTCACTCTTAATATAAGCCTCGCTGCCCTCATAGCTGATCTTACTCCAGCCGTTACCTCTCTCTTCAAGCAATGTAAACTCATCGCCCACAGCAGCTTTACCCAGCTTATCGGCAGTCTCACTGTCAGATTTCCTGATATTGACAACGTCAATAGCCTTGACTTTCGTCACAACTGAGGTAGCTTCTCCGGCTTCAGCGATCTGCGCTCCGCCCACAAGTTCATCCACAGACGAACCCTCTTCTTCAGAAGAACTGCTGCCCTCGACGCGTGCCAAAGCCTCTCCTACATTCTTATCGATCTCTGCAGCTAGGTCGGCCAGAAAACCTACCAGAACATCATCTTCCGCAACAAGATCATTATATGCTACAGTCGCTCTGTTATTTAAATCCACTACATCATCCTGAAGGTTCACTTCCCGGATATAATGCAGCTCAGCATCGCTCTCTTCCCCGTCTTCATTGATGTAGTACTCACCGTTCCCATTCTTGCAGACATAGTAGACACGCAAACCCGGAACCGGCTTCTCATAATCCTTGAACTTTACCTCGTTATACACATAGGCTATATAAGTGTCTTCCCGGGGTCCCACTTTCGTGTAAACTTCAAGAACCGGATACGATTCGATGTATTTACTCGTCTCCTGCGCCCTCAGGACCTCCGTATCATCCAGATGATCCACCAGCCTGCTCATAGTGTCGGTATCGCCCTCCACCATCGCAGTATAATAAGTATTGAATAATTCATTAATCTCCGGAACAGCATCCTGTTCCAGTGGAACTTCCGGAACCGCCTGCAGATCACCTGCTACTTCGACATTTGTATCTTCTGTTGTGTCAGCCTTCTCCTCTTCTGCAGCCTTACGCTTATTGGCACTAATTGCTACCATAATCGTACCTACTACACAGAGCACCAATACTACAGGCATAATAATTTTGGAATATTGAAAAAGCCATTTCCTGAAAATCTCCAGCTTAGCTTTGACAAAATCCTGTATATTGTTATTTGACGTATTCATGCAAAAAAACAACCTTTCTTAACTTGACAGTTTAAATGCACCCGACAGGACTCGAACCTGCATCAAAGGCGTCGGAGGCCTACGTTTTATCCATTAGACTACGGGTGCC
>CAYXKS010000213.1:0-6309 GCA_964465725.1 uncultured Bacteroides sp.
TGCGCAGAGCTGTTGCCATAGGTGTTCTTTTCATACTTCCTGGTACGGTCAGCATAGTAAATGCACAGACCTATCTGAACTCTTCTTACGCCTTACCATCAGATCCAAGAACGTTAACGATCTTATGAGCAACCATATCCTTAACAGCCTGGCGAGCCGGTTTCAGATACTGACGAGGATCGAAATGATCCGGATGCTCTGCGAAGTATTTACGGATGTTGCCTGTCATTGCAAGACGAATATCGGAGTCGATATTGATCTTACATACTGCAAGCTCAGCTGCCTTACGGAGCTGCTCTTCCGGAATACCAACCGCATCAGGCATATTGCCGCCGTACTGGTTAACCATCTTGACGAACTCCTGCGGAACGGAAGAAGAACCATGCAGAACGATCGGGAAACCAGGCAGACGCTTAATGCACTCCTCTAATACATCGAAACGAAGTGGCGGAGGAACAAGAATGCCGTCAGCGTTTCTTGTACACTGAGCTGCAGTAAACTTGTATGCTCCATGTGAAGTACCGATTGCAATCGCGAGAGAATCACATCCTGTTCTGGAAACAAACTCTTCTACCTCCTCAGGACGGGTATATGACTCTTTACCTGCCTCTACAGAGACTTCATCCTCAACACCTGCCAATGTACCAAGCTCAGCCTCTACAACTACGCCCTTATCATGAGCATACTCTACAACCTGCTTGGTCAGAGCGATATTCTCCTCAAAAGACTTGGAGGAAGCATCGATCATAACAGATGTGAATCCACCATCGATACAGGATTTACACAGCTCGAAAGTATCGCCATGGTCCAGATGAAGAGCGATCGGGATCTGAGGATTCTCCTCTACAGCCGCCTCTACTAACTTAACCAGATAAGTATGATTGGCATAAGCACGAGCTCCCTTGGAAACCTGAAGAATAACAGGGCTCTTCAACTCTCCCGCTGCTTCTGTGATACCCTGAACGATCTCCATGTTGTTAACGTTGAATGCACCAACTGCATAACCGCCATTGTATGCCTTCTTAAACATTTCAGTAGTTGTTACTAATGGCATTGTTCTTACCACCTTTCTTATTTATTTTTATTTTGACCAGCCACGCGGCTGGATATGAACTACTGCATTTATTATAACCCAAAGCCTGGCCTTTCGCAAATATATTCTATGAAAATATTTCCTCCGGTATTCTGATCTGCAATACCTGCTGCTCATTGCTGATTACGGTTCTACAGTGTTCTCCTCCGAATTCTCCATCCAGCGACCAGGACAGTGGCTGCTCACTCTCCACGATCAGCTCAGCCGTCTTATAAGTGTGAATATACTCCGACTTCACGCGCTTATCTACCAGAGCCAAAATAATATTGTTCAGTTCCAGTGGATTGGGAGGCCGGCGAATCAGCGTCACCTCAAAAAGTCCGTCATTCAATAGAATATTCTGCCCTGTTATCCCCCGGAAACCACCTACAGAATAAGAGTTAGTGACCATTCCATAGAGGAACTCCCCTTCGATCACCTGATCATTACATGTAATTCTCAGCGGATAGGCCCTCACGGAAGGCAGTCTCCTCACCCCTTCCAGCAGATATGCCGCATGTCCCAATACATTCTTGACATCCTGCTTCGTCTCATAGGACACATCTGTAAAAATACCAAATGCCGCCACATAAATAAAATTCTCATTGTTGAACCGACCGATGTCGCATGCATAATTGATTCCGTTCACCACCACGTCCGCCGCCTTGATCATGCTCTTCGGTATCTTTAGACTGTTGGCAAAATCGTTGGTGCTTCCCGCCGGAATATAGCCGATCGGCAGTTTCTCATCGCACTGCATCATCCCGTTCACCACTTCATCCAGGGTACCGTCCCCACCGCAGCAGACTACGATATCATAGCCTCTATGCCGTTCCTTCACTGCCTTAACCGCATCGCCGGCAGCCTGCGTCGGATACGCCGTGACTTCATAACCGGCTTTCACAAATATATCTATGATATCCAGCAGATTACTACGAATCTGCGCCTTGCCTGCTCTCGGATTGTAAACAAAAAGCATTTTCTGACCCATAATACGCCTCCAATTCCGATACCGCTCTCTGTTCCCTGCCTTACGGGCTTCTTGAAATCACCCTTGCAATAATTCCGAATGCATAATGCCAAAAAATCACAGGAATGTTCACAGCATCATACAGCTCCTAAGAATATTGTTCATCATAACCTATTTTAATAAAATTCAGTGAAAAATTCAATTATAGCCGCATTATAAAAGTATAAAAAAAAGAGACCTCTTCTTACAGAAATCTCCTTTATATTCTGCCTTATCCAAATGTCATAAACATAACCGTCTTACCTAGTATAATCCACGATAATTGCCGAGCCCTTACACGCAGGATAAATTTTCATATGCAAGGAAGCTGAATGAGGCGATGTCTACCGCATCGTCGATTGAAGCTGACGCGGCAGATGGAAATTTAGACAAGTGAAAGGGACGGATAATTATTGTAGATTATACTAATTACCACTTAAAAATTTCTCAATCTCCACTACTGCCGTGTCTTCATCATTACCGTCCGCAACGACAGTTACTTCCTCCCCGCTGGCAAGTCCCAGACTCATCATACCCATAATACTCTTTGCATTGACTTTCCTGTCTTCTGAGTTGATGTACACTGTACTCTCAAACTGACTCGCCACCTGCACAAGCATTGCAACTGGTCTGGCCTCCAGTCCTTCCTCCAGCTTAATCTGGATCGACTTCTGAATCATACTTTCTCCTCCTTTACAACCTGATTCTATCTGCAATTTCACTTAATCTGCGCAATCTATGATTTACACCTGATTTTCCTACATGTGGTTCCAGATATTCACCAAGTTCCTTCAACGGCGCATCCGGATATTCCAACCGCACTTCCGCCATCTGCCGCAGATTGTCCGGCAAATTTCCAAAGCCATATTTATCCCTGATCAAAAGAATATCTTCAATCTGCTTCGATGCCGCCGTAACGGTCTTAGAGATATTTGCTGTCTCACAATTAACCCGCCGGTTAACGGAATTTCTCATTTCCTTCACAATCCTGAGATTCTCCAGATTCATCAGCGATACATGCGCTCCCATAACGTTGAGAAGATCCACAATAGCTGATCCTTCCTTCAGGTAAACAACATCATATTTCTTACGCTTGATGCTTCTGGCTTCTATCTGAAACTCCCGGATAATGCGCTTAAGCTGCCCCGCCTGCTCTCTCCCGCTGCAAACAAATTCCAGATGATAACTTTTCTCAGGGTCACTCATTGAACCGACACTCAAAAAGGCCCCTCTCAAAAAAGCCCTGGCGCAGCAGGAATTTTTAATCAGAAGAGAATTGACCGGCGCCTGGAGTTTAATCGTACTCCCATGCCTGTCGCCCAGATGCAAAGCCTGAATCACTTTATCTTCTGTGCTGTCGTCAAACAACAGCCTTCCTTTTCCTTGTACCGCAACCTTATTTATCTTAAAGGTTTTTTCCAATAATGTAAAGCATTTTCTTATAACTACTTCATTTTCTGTCTCAAGGCTCAGATGAATCTCACCAGACTCCTCGCAAACGTTGCCACAAAAATGAAGCAGCGCTGCTAGTTCTGCCAGTTGGCAATGCCTTGACGAATCTATATGCCCCGCAAGTTCTTCCTTTACCGCTCTGGAAAAAGACATTCCCTACACTCCCTGTCTGATATCCCTGTGATCCAGCTTCACAGCGTAATTACCGCGCTCTTTAATCCCGGTATAGAGTTCGTTCGCCAGCGTCACACTTCTGTGTTTGCCTCCCGTACATCCGATGCCAATCACTAGCTGATGCTTTCCCTCCTTGATATAGTTGGGGATCAGAAAGTCCAACATATCAATCAATTTCTTTAGAAACTCCGCTGCCTCCGGAAAGTTCATCACATAGTCCTGTACTTCTTTATCATTACCAGTCTTATGCTTAAGTTCGTCAATATAGAACGGATTCGGAAGAAATCTGACGTCAAACACCAGATCCGCATCTGCCGGAATCCCATTTTTAAATCCAAACGACACGACATTGACCATCAGTGAGTTATATTCTTCATTTCTCACAAAAATATGGTCAATCTCCTCTTTCAGTTCCCGTGTCAAAAGATTGGAGGTATCGATCACGTAGTCCGCTTTCTTCCTAATCTTCTCCAGAATCTCCCGCTCTCTGTGCACGCCTTCCTCAACCCGTCCTTTCGGGGAGAGAGGATGCATACGCCTCGACTCCTTATACCGCTTCAGCAGAACCTGATCGCTCGCCTCCATAAAAAGAATTTCAAACAGATAACCGTCTTCCTTAAGCTTGTCCAGAGCGCGCTGCGCATCGCCAAAAGGCTGATCTGCCCGCACATCCAGTCCCAGGGCAACCTTGGTAATCTCGCTGCTTGGCATAGCAATCAATTCCACAAACTTCCCAATCAGTGGCACCGGCAGATTATCCACACAGTAAAATCCCACATCCTCCAACATCTTCATGGCAGTTCTCTTACCCGAACCGCTCATGCCGGTCACTACCACAAATCTCATAACCACACCCCTCATCCAGCCCAGCAGGAATCCAAATACTAAAAGTCACCCAGAAAAATAATCTCCGGCTCCAAGGAGACATGAAATCTCTCCTTGACCCTCTCCTGCACTTCTTCGATCACTTCCCTGACATCCGCTGCCGTAGCCCCTCCTGTGTTTACGACAAACCCACAATGCTTATTCGATACCTGTGCGCCGCCGATACGATGACCTCTCATACCGGCATCCATAATCAGTTTACCGGCATAATATCCCTCCGGACGTTTGAATGTGCTTCCAGCGCTCGGATATTCCAGAGGCTGCTTACTACGGCGCAGATTGGCCAATTCCTCCATCTTAGCCCCTATTTCCTCCGGGCTGCCCTCCGTAAGCTGCAGTGTCACTTCCAGCACAATAATCGGTCTGTTCTTAATAGCGCTGGTACGGTATCCAAATTCCATCGTGTCATTATCCAATGTCAAAATCTGCCCGTCCTTATTCATTCCGCGGACAGACACTACGATCTGCTTCATCTCTCCGCCGTATGCACCGGCATTCATCACTACTCCGCCGCCAATGCTTCCCGGAATACCTGCCGCAAATTCCAGGCCGCTCAGGCCGTGATCCCTGGCCACGGACGCTGCCTTCGAGAGCAGCGCCCCCGCCCTGGCCTTGACAAGCGTTCCCTCTACTCTGATATCCTCCATAGGGCCGTCAAACTTGAGTATAACGCCTCGATATCCCTTATCCCCTACCAGAAGATTGCTCCCATTGCCTAAAATAAAATACTCTTCCTCTATTTGATTCAAATAAAGGATCAGCTTCACCAACTCCTCCTCCTGTCGGACCATGATAAGGCATTCAGCCTCCCCTCCCACGCGGAAAGTGGTGTGTTTACTCATCGGTTCGTGAAACAAGATTCTATCTTTCGGAATAATTGTTTTAATATAATCATACATCGACGCGCTCAAAATTCATACCGTCCATTCCCCGAATTATAACAATTCAGCTTTCGGGTTTTCTGTGACTTTCGCTTTGCTACACTCACAAAAACCCTCGCGAAATACTAGTCGTGAATAGTAACTTTTCGGCTTCACTGTTACTTCGAATTTACTTTATGGAATCTGTCTCGCACTAGATGCGCAGACTTGCCTGGGCTTTTACATTCCACAAGAGTTCTCTATTTATATATATTCTGGCACAACACCGATTGCCACAACAATAGAATAGTCTTTTCTGCTGTAAATTATGTACGTCATATGAATTAATCCAATACAAGCTTCGCCGCACCGTAAATACCCGCGTCGTTTCCGAGTGTTGCAAGTACAAATTTCGTGTCCCTGCTACCATGGAATACGGTTCTCTCAAAGGCCGGGCGAATGTAGTCAAACAACACTTCCCCCGCCTTAGATACACCGCCGCCGATTACAAATACTTCCGGATTCACAACCCCAGCAATAACCGCAAGGCCCTTACCCAAATATTCTCCAAACTGCTGTGCAACCTCAATGGCAAGCTCATCTCCCGCCTTTACCGCATCAAACACGGACTTAGCCGACACTTCGCCCTGACGCAGGACACTGTCCTTGTCACTGGCTTTTAATTTTCTGTTGGCAAGCCTCACAATGCCTGTAGCGGAAGCATATTCCTCAAGACATCCCAAATTACCGCACCCACAGGCTTCTGTTTCGTTATCCTCCACGTGAATATGTCCGATCTCACCGCCTGAACCGCTGGCGCCTGTAACTATTTTACCATTAACAATGATGCCGCCGCC
>CAYXKS010000214.1:0-6302 GCA_964465725.1 uncultured Bacteroides sp.
CAGAATAAAGAAAGGAATGGTATATTGAAATGAGTATGATTGATGAAGTGCGTTCCCAGATGATGGAGGCTATGAAGAAAAGAGAGAAGGACAGAAAAGATGCGCTGTCCATGCTGCTTTCGGCCCTGAAGAACAAGGCGATCGACAAGCGGGCTGATCTTACGGAAGCGGAGGAGTTCGAGGTAGTTAAGAAGGAGATCAAGCAGACGAAAGAAACGATGGAGCTGGCTCCCGCGGACCGGGAGGACATCAGGGAAGCATGCAGGATTAGGCTGTCCGTCTATCAGGAGTTTGCACCTGAGGAGATGAGTGAGGAAGCGATCCGGGCGCAGGTGAAGGAAGTGCTGGAGAGCCTGGGTATTTCGGAGCCTTCCGGCAAGGACAAGGGTAAGGTGATGAAGGAGCTGATGCCGAAGGTTAAGGGCAAGGCCGACGGAGGACTGGTGAATAAGATTGTCGGGGAGATGCTGGGCTGACTATGAAGAGCAGACTTACCACATTGTGCTACATCGAGAGAGACGGAAAATATCTGATGTTGCACAGAGTATCGAAAAAGAACGACGTAAATAAAGATAAGTGGATTGGAGTGGGAGGCCACTTCGAGGAAGGAGAGAGTCCGGAGGACTGCCTTTTGCGGGAAGTGAAGGAAGAGACAGGATTGACGCTTACTTCTTACAGATTCCGGGCAATTATAACTTTTTGCTGCGAGGACTACCCTACGGAATACATGTGTCTTTATACCGGAGACGGGTTCGAGGGGACCTTAAGAGACTGCGATGAGGGAAAACTGGAGTGGGTGAGCAAGGAGGAGCTCCGCAATCTTAATCTCTGGGATGGCGACGTGCTGTTTTTGGATTTGCTCAGACAGGAGATACCGTTTTTTTCCTTAAAGCTATGTTACCGGAAGGATAGCAGCTGGTACTACGGGATGTTGAACGGTAAAGAGTTGGAACTGCTCGATATCCTTGGGGAGGACGGGGAGCCTACAGGGCATGTGAAAGAGAGAAGTATGGTCCATCAGGAAGGTGACTTCCATAGAACCGTGCATATATGGGTCGTTCGAAAGAGAGTGGATGGCGGGCTGGATGTGCTGCTGCAGAAGCGCAGTGAACAAAAGGATGCGTATCCGGGGTGTTATGATATTTCTGCGGCCGGGCACGTTCAGGCGGGTGACGATTATGGGAGTTCCGCGGTGAGAGAACTGAAGGAGGAGCTGGGCATTGTAGCCGAAGAAAAGGATTTGCGGTTTATCGGCTTCCATGAAGGTTATGCGGAAGACATCTTCTGGGGGCGGCCCTTTAAGAATTGGGAATTAAGCGCCGTGTTTCTTTATGAGAGCGCCGTGGAGGAAGAGAGTCTTATTTTGCAGGAAAGCGAAGTGGAGAAGGTTGTTTACATGGATTATGAGAAGATACTGGAAGGGATAAGGGAAGGCAGTTTCCCGAACTGTATCTATCCGGGGGAGTTTCTCATGATCAGGGAAGCTATGAAGCCTGGATATTGTGCAGAGGGTATCCGGGTGAAGGAAACAGTAAATGGAGGAAGAGATGAAGTACAATTTTACAGATGTGATTGACAGGAACGGTAAAGATGCGATCGCCGTAGAGGTGATTCCGTATTCGGACGTACAGGTGAAGGAAGGATTCAGCCGGATTCCCATGTGGGTTGCGGATATGAATTTTGCAACGGTGCCCACTGTCCCGCAGAAAATTATTGAGAGGGCATCCCACCCGTTATATGGCTATTTTAATATAAAAGATGAATATTATGACGCGATCATCCGCTGGCAGGAGAAACGTCATGGCGTGCAAGGGCTGACCAGAGAGTGTATCGGATATGAGAACGGTGTGCTGGGAGGTGTGATCAGTGCGCTGAACGTATTTTGTTCCAAGGGAGATAAGGTATTGCTGCATTCGCCTACGTATATAGGATTCAGCCACAGCCTTAAGAATAATGGTTACGATATGGTGCTCAGCCCACTTAAGAAGGATGAAAACGGTATCTGGCGGATGGATTTCGAAGATATGGAGAGAAAGCTGAAAGAACAGTCGATTCATGCGGCGGTCTTCTGTTCGCCGCACAATCCATGCGGCAGAGTCTGGGAGCGGTGGGAACTGGAGCAGGCCATGGCCTTGTTTGAGAAATATCATGTGATGGTGGTTGCCGATGAAATATGGTCCGACATTATTTTGGAGGGCAATACACATATTCCGCTTCAGACGATATCGGAGGATGCCAAAATGCGCACGGTGGCACTCTATGCGCCGTCCAAGACATTTAATCTGGCGGGATTGATCGGCAGTTACCATATTATCTATAATCCCTGGATCAGGGACAGGATTATGAAAGAATCTTCGCTGCCACATTATAATTCCATGAATGTTCTGTCCATGTATGCGCTGCTTGGGGCATACAGTGAGGAAGGCTCCGAGTGGACGGACGAGCTGTGCCAGGTGCTGAGCGGGAATGTGGAGTATGCTTTCGACTATATCAACCGGAATTTCCCAGGCGTCTCAGTGTCCAAGGCGCAGGGGACTTATATGCTGCTCCTGGATTGCAGCGAATGGTGCAGTCAGCACGGTAAGACAATCGATGAAGTGCAGAGAGCGGGAGTAGAAGTCGGCGTGATCTGGCAGGACGGGAGAGAGTTCTATAGCTCGTGCGGAATCCGTGTGAATCTGGCGCTGCCAGGGACGATGCTCACGGAAGCGATGGAGAGGCTTAGCAAGTATGTGTTTGTATGAGTAAAAGAATCTTTGTGGAAAACCAACGACAGGGGGAAAACGAGATGGAAGATAATGAACTTTTCGCACCGATCAGCAGGATTCATATGGAACCTATGGATGTAATCAATGGTTTTGAGGTCCGTCCCGGAATGTACGAGGTGAATGGCGCTACTGCAATTCCCTGTGGAGTGAATTTTACAGTCCATTCTTACGGCGCCACTTCCTGTGAATTGCTTCTATTTAAGCGCATGGAGGAGAAACCCTATGCTGTACTGAAATTTCCGGAAACCTACAGGATTGGCAAAGTGTATTCTATGATCGTGTTCGGACTTAACTTACATGACTTTGAATATGCCTATCGTATGGACGGGCCCTATGACCCGAAAGAGGGGCTTTTGTTTAACAAGAATAATGTGCTGCTGGACATTTATGCCAAGGCTGTGGCCGGGCAGAGACTATGGGGGATTCCTCAGATGGAGGGAGATTCCTACAGGGCGCGGGTCGTGAAGGACGATTTTGATTGGAAGGGATCCAGCCAGCCGTTGATTCCGATGGAAGATCTGATTATCTATGAGATGCATGTGAGAGGATTCACAAAACATGAGTCTTCCGGCGTTACGTATCCGGGAACCTTTGCGGGATTGAAAGAGAAGATTCCTTACTTAAAAGAGTTAGGGATCAATGCCGTGGAGCTGATGCCGATTTTTGAGTTCGACGAAATGCGGGACTACCGCGTTGTGGACGGAAAACCGGTAATGAATTATTGGGGATACAACACCGTCAGCTTTTTTGCGCCTAACACCAGTTATACGGCGAACGTGGAATACAATAAGGAAGGGACGGAACTGAAGGAACTGATCAGTGCATTGCATGAAGAAGGCATTGAATGTATTCTGGATGTGGTCTTTAACCATACGGCGGAAGGTGACGAACGCGGTCCGTGCTTTTCCTTTAAGGGCTATGACAATAATATTTACTACATGCTTACGCCGGACGGACATTATTATAATTTCAGCGGATGCGGCAATACATTGAACTGTAATCACCCCATCGTGCATCAGATGATTCTGGAGTGCCTGCGGTACTGGACTACCGCTTATCATGTGGACGGCTTCCGTTTCGATCTGGCGACCATCCTTGGACGGAATGAGGATGGTTCTCCTATGAGCAAGCCACCTCTTCTGCAGAGCCTTGCTTTTGACCCGATCCTGGGGAATGTGAAGCTGATTGCCGAGGCATGGGATGCCGGTGGGCTCTATCAGGTGGGAAGCTTTCCTTCCTGGAACCGTTGGGCGGAATGGAACGGCAGATATCGGGATGACCTGCGTAATTTCCTGAAGGGAGATTTCGGCATGTGGGAGACTGCCGCGCAGAGAATTACCGGTTCCAGGGACATCTATAATCCGGAGTGGAGAGGGAACAATGCGTCTGTGAATTTCCTGACCTGCCATGATGGATTCACCCTCTGGGATCTGTATTCTTATAATGAAAAACACAACGAGGCCAACGGCTGGGGAAATACAGACGGATGCAATGACAACAGGAGCTGGAACTGCGGCGTGGAGGGGGACACACAGGACGAAGGAGTCCTTTCACTGCGGAGACGTCTGGCTATGAATGCCTTTGCGGTGTTGATGTGCAGCCGGGGAACGCCAATGTTCTTTTCCGGGGATGAATTTTTAAATTCGCAGTATGGAAATAATAATGCCTATTGCCAGGACAATGAAATTTCATGGCTTAACTGGGAAGATTTAAAGAAGAACAAGACACATTTTAATTTCTGTAAATATATGACGGCTTTTAGAAACGCACATCCGGTGTTACGCAAATTTGCGGGGAACAGCTGGTGCGGATTCCCGGAAATTCAGGTAATGGGAGCGGATGCCGATACGAAAGTGCTGCGCGTGGTTTATGCCGGAAGGATTGAAGTGGACGATCGGGGAAACGGGCATGATGATATTGTCTGCCTTGCGATAAACGTCTTCTGGGAAGAACAGGAGGTGTGGTTGCCTGCCCTGCCAGGAGGAAAAGTCTGGTATGTAGCGGCGGATACCAGTGGAAGATATCTGCGTGATTACATTCCGGGGCAGCAGGGCATGAATAGATTGCCTGAGAACAAGGTTACGGTCGGCGCCCGGAGTGTGTGTATATTTGTCTCGTAAACGAGCGCATAAGGCACTGAAAGCATTGAACCAAATCTATGCTGAAACTATGTTATTCAGTTAAGCCGGTACATGGAGTCTGGCTTAACTGAATGACGTTGAGGTTAGTATGACTTAACTTAATTAACCTTATGTTTCACTTGTTTGAATTTCTATCTGCTGCTCCTGATTCAACCGACGATGCTGCCGGATAGCCAGAAAATGGTTTCATCAGGGGACTCAATGATGAAGCCCTCTCTCAATAATTCCGAAGCCCAGCGGGTAGGGACCTGTGTGTACGCCGATGGTGGCGCCGATCTGGTAAACCGGCAGTTCATTTATGACGTAGCCTTTCTCCTGAAGAACGGACAACGCTTCATCGCGGAAAGCAATTCCTTCCTCCGGGTCATATCCGTATCCGACTGCAAGGCTGTAGCAGTCGATTCCCAGAGTGCTTTCCTGCAGGTAATCCAAAAGAAGATTCATCACCTTCTTAAGCGTGCGCTTACGGCCTCGGTCGATACCGGAGGGAAAGATCTCGCCTTGCTTTAATGTGATTACAGGGCGGATATCCAGAGCACCGCCCGCCAGAGCGGCTACCTTCCCGATTCTGCCGCCATGTCTTAAATATTCCATGTTTCCTACGGTAAAGAAGATTCTGCCGGTACTCTTGATTTCCTCCAGGCGCTTAACCGTATCCTGATAACTGCAGCCGTGATCCCGCAATTCCACTGCCTCCAATACATACTGCCCCTGCAGAACGGTATTGATGGTGGCGTCAATGACGGTGATTTCTGCCTGAGGATATTTTTCCAGAATAAGAGTCCGTGCATTGAGGGCGGACTGCATGGAACCGCTGAATTTCGTAGTGATACAAATACAGATCACAGGAATTCCATCTTTGGCAAAGGGCAGGAAAGCTTCCTGATAGTCCTGTATGGAAGGCATGGAGGACTTGGGATAGACGCCCTTTTTGTCTACCATCTGCTGATAGAAATCGCGGATGTTGATATCAACATTTTCCTTAAAATAATGTTCGTCATCGAAAGACACATAAAAAGGTACTACGGTGATATTCTTTTCCTGTGCCAGTTCCGGCGGCAGATCACAGGAACCGTCGCTGATAATATGAAATGCTTCGTTCATGTTAAAAAACCTCTTTGCGTATTTTTATTTATTGTTAACGACATTGGAAATTTCGTTTTCGGCCTTACAGGAGCTTCCGTATATGGTTTCTGCAAAAGCTGGAAACAGAAAATTGTTATGTCGTTTACTATATATCATTTATTTTCACAGAAAATATTTTCGCAGAAAATTGGTAAATGTAATGAGTCAAACTTTAGTGTTGATGTACAATACCTCTTAAAAATTGGGATAGTATTAGGCTGATATATAGAATACTACGTTTGGTTGGTAAATGCAATCGTTTTACATA